>DGDY01000148.1:0-6943 GCA_002385675.1 Anaerolineales bacterium UBA3940
GACCGCGTCCTGTACTCGTCGCTGTACTACCCGGGCGACTATGGTCTGATTCCGCGGACGTTCTACGACGACGGCGACCCGCTTGACATCCTGGTGATGATCAACGAGCCGACGTTCCCCGGTGCGGTGATCGAGACGCGGCCCATCGGGCTGTTCCGGATGCTGGACCGCGGCGCGCCGGACGACAAGATCCTGGCTGTGCCGCACAAAGACCCGCTCTACCGGGATTTTCACGACCTGAAGGACGTGGCGAAGCACTTTCTGGACGAAGTTGCGCACTTCTTCTCGGTTTATAAGGACCTTGAAGGTGCGCGGGTTGAGGTTATTGGCTGGGAAGGCGCGGAGGCGGCCAAGGAGCGCATCCGGCATGCCATCACGCTGTACCAGTCAACTTTCCAACCCCCGAAGCTGTAGCCTCGCCGGCGGCTTTGCCGGACTGCGGTGCATCGCGCCGCCCCCATTTGGATAGAAGATGGACAACCAGAGCGACACCGCCCAAGACCTGCACATCCTTGCTATTGCAGAGACCGCCGAGGCGGCACGAGAACTGGCGGCGCGGCTGCAAGCCCTCACGGGCTGCGCGGTCAGCGCCGCCGATGCGCTCTCGCCGCTCCAGCCGTGCGACGCCATCGTCGTGGACGTGTCCCAACTGCGGCTTGCGCCCTTCTCCGGTTTGCAGGCGCAGCGCAGGCAGGGCAACACCGCCCCGGCGATCCTGTGCGCGCCGCGCCTGACCGGGGAGATGGCCGCCGAAGTGTTCGACCTGGACGTGCGGCGGTTCATCCGCAAGCCGGTGACTGACGAGGAACTGCGTACAGAGCTGGAGCCATTCCTGCAGGGCATCCGGCACGAGCGGGAGCGAGCTGCCCGCGAGCGCGGGCTGGAGGCTGCGCAGAAGGCGCTCCAGCGGCGCGTTGAGCAGCTTGAAGCGCTGACCCGCATCGGGCGGGCCATTGCAGGCTCGCCGGATGAGAGCACGGCGCTGGCGCGGACCGTCGAGGCGGCGACGTACCTGCTGCGTGCGGATGAGAGCCTGCTCTACCTGTACCCCGGAGAGGGCCGGGGGCTGGAGTTGAAGGCGTGGCACGGCATCGCCGAGGAGGACATCGGCGTGCTGTGGCACCCGTCCGAGGACTCGATCATGGCGGAGGTGCTGGAGACCGGGACTCCGGTGCTGCGGCAGGACTCGGGCGTAGACTCCAAAGTCACAACCGGGCTGTTTGTGCAGGCGGCGCTCGCCGCTCCGCTCGTCGTCCATCGCGGCGTAGCGGGTGTCCTGCTCGTTCAGCGCCGGGAGGGGCGGCTGTTCGACGGCGCGGACATCGCCGCAGTGCTCAGCCTGGCGAGCTATACCGGCATCACGCTGGAGCGCCTGCGAGAGAGGGCCGAGCTTGAAGCCCGGGTAGAGGAAGCGCTCGCCGCCTCGCGCCTGGTGTGTGCGCATGTCGATACACTCGCCGGACCTATCGGCGGCGTTGAGTCGAACGTGCTGGCCCTGCTGGACGGTGAGTTCGGCCCGCTTGACGAGGCCCAGCAGAACGCGGCACACCGCATCCGCCTTGCCGCCGAGCGTCTGCAGGAGATCAGCCACCTGATCCAGGATGTGATGACCAAATTCGAGCCGTCCTCCCCGCCCGATGGATAAATGGGCCGCACCCTCTTGTTGAGCAAGCTGATCACCGCCCTGCTCGTAGTCGGGACGCTGCTGGCCGGCTGTGGAGCGCCATCTGGCGGGCAGCCTGCCGACTCGGCGCGCCCTGCGTCGGATGATGAGGCGGCAGAACCCCCCGCACCAACGCTGGAGGAAGCCTACCGCATAACGGAGCCTGACGCGCGCCGCGATGCGGTGCTGGCGGCTGTTGCCGCGTTCCTGCGCGACCCGGCCCAGCGCGGCATGGACGATGACGCCCTGTCCGCACGGCTGACGGAGGCGGCCCATGCTTCCGGGACGCTGCACGTGGCGGATGCCGGATGGGTGCGAGTTGTGGAGGACGTGGCGCTCGTGGCGCTGCCGGATGGGCTGGGCCTCCACCTCATCACGCTGGACGAGGATGCGTACCCGGTCGAGTTGAGCCGGTGGACGGTCGGGTTGAACCGCCTCACGGTGACGCCGGGGCGGGGCGAGCTTGTCGCCGCGTACACGACGCTCGGTGCGGATGGAGTCGAGCGGGTGCATGTTGCGCTCGCGGTAGAGAGGAACGACGACTGGCGGCTGGCGTGGCTCAGCGACGAGGAGCCTGACTGGTGGTTCAACGCGCGGGGTGGGGCGGTAACGGTCGCGCCCGACCTGTCGCGCCTGACCGTTGTGGGGGAGGCGGAGCACACCACCGACGTGTTCTACGAGGTGGGCAACGCCCCGCGCCGCACCTTCCGCGTGGAGTGGGTGCGCGAGCTGAGCAGCTACCGGCTGGCGGCGACGGAGGAGAGCTACCAGAGTCGCCGGGCCTGGCTGTGGGCGCTCGCCGTTCCCTCGCCCTACGCCACGCTCGTGGAGTTCATCGAGCGGCTGCAGGTCGCGGACCAGAGCGGCGCGGCGCAGCTCGTGGAGTCGGAGAGCGTGCTCGGGGCGGCCTTCTACGGCGGGCTGATGCGGCCCGATCGGCGCTATCAGGTGGTGCGCTACGAGGGCAGCACCATCATCTTCCGCGACCTGGAGGGGACGTTCACCGCGACCTTCGTGCCGCCATCAGAGCCGGGCGAGCCCTGGCTGCTGGCCGAACTGTCGCAAGAGCCGACGTCTCCTGATAACCTCTCTTCAGAAGACGGTGAAGAATGATTGGCGGGTGGAACCCTTGAAAACCGTACAGCGACTCTGCCGGGTGATCGACCTCGGATGTATGGAGTACCACGCTGCGTGGGACGTACAGCGCCGACTCGCCGCCCTGCGTGCCGAGAACCGCATTGTCGATACCCTGCTGCTTGTAGAACATCCGCACACGTACACACTGGGCCGCTCCGGCAAGATTGAGCACCTGCTGATGGGCGAGGCGGAGCGCGCCGAGAAGGGCGTGCAGGTTGTCGAGGTGGACCGGGGCGGAGATATTACCTATCACGGGCCGGGCCAGCTTGTTGCCTACCCGATCCTGTACCTGGGCCGGGCGGACGCACACGGGCATCTGCCAACCGCCGACTATGTGGGCTACCTGCGGCGGCTGGAGGAGGTGCTCATCCACACGGTTGCCGCGTTTGGTATCGAGGCGCGGCGCGAGGAGGGCTACACGGGCGTGTGGGTGGACCGCCCCGGCGGGCCGGAGAAGATCGCCGCGATTGGCGTGCGTGTCAGCGCGGGCGGGGTCAGCACGCACGGTGTTGCGCTTAACGTTGCGCCGGACCTCGCCTATTTCCGGGGCATCATCCCCTGCGGCATTGCCGATCGCCCGGTCACGTCGATGCAGGCGCTGCTTGGGAGCGCCCCGCCGATGAGCGACGTGCAGGCGGCGTTTACTGCGGCCTTCGCGGAGGTGTTTGGCTATCGGCTTGCACCGGCGGCGCTTGGTGACCTGCTGCCAGATAGCGAAAAGGCCCCGGTTAAGGGGGCCTTTGACTTGTTGGAACAGCCCTGACTTACAGGCGCATCTCCGAGGAGTGGCCGGGGAACACCCGCCCGCCAGTGATGTGGCTGGTGGCGTAGTTCACGGCGATTGCCGCCTGACCGAAGCCGGTGGCGATCAGGTTCAGCGGCTCCACGCCCTCGATCTTGCAGACGTCACCGGCGGCGTACACGCCGGGGATGTTCGTCTCCTGCCGGGCATTGACGACAATATAGCGCTTGTCGAACTCAAGCCCCCACTGCTTCATCGTGCCGAGGTCGGCTTTGAAGCCGAGGTTGAGCAGCACGGCATCAACCTCGATGTACATCTCCTCACCGGTGCGGTTGTCGAAGATCGTCGCCCCGGTGATGTGATCGTCGCCGTGCACCTCTTTCAGCTCATACCAGAGCTTGACGTCGACGGAGGACTGCATCAGCTCGGTGACGCTGCTGGGGTGCGCGCGGAAGCCGTCGCGGCGGTGGATGAGCGTCACGGATGAGGCATAGTCCTTCAGGTTGAGCGCCCAGTCCACGGCGGAGTCGCCGCCGCCGACGACGAGCAGCTTCTTGCGATAGAAGGGGCGCTTCTCCTGCACGAAGTAGTACACGCCGTTTCCCTCGAAGCGGTTTACGCTTTCAATCGGCAGGCGGTTGGGGTGGAACGCACCGATACCGGCGCAGATCACAAGCGTCTTGCTACGGTGTATGCCCCGGTTGGTGACGATCTCAAGCGTGCCATCCTCGCAGCGATTGAGGCCCTCTGCTTTTTCCTCAAAGACGAAGGTGGGGTTCCACGTCTCGGTCTGCTTTACGAGATTCTCAACGAGGTCTTTTGCCAGCACCTTCGGGTAGCCGGGGACATCGTAGATGTTCTTCTCCGGGTACAGGACGGCAAGCTGACCGCCGGGCTCTGGCAGGGCCTCGATGATCTTGGTCTTCATCTCGCGCATTCCGGCGTAAAAGGCGGCGAACAGCCCGGTAGGGCCGGCGCCAAGTATGGTGATATCGTAGAGCTCATCATCCGGCATTGTGAAACGTTTCCTCTCTGCTAAGAAGTGTTCTGTCAGCGGCTAAACTCCGGCTGCTGGGCCGGATAAATGTGCGCCAGCCGGGAACGGGTATCCCGAGCGAGTACGGCTAGAGCACATCTTCAGTCACAAGCTCCACGCCAAGGGCCTCGAGGACGAAGTGGATGGGGTTGACGACGCTGACGGTGGAGGAACCCGAGAAGAGGAGACCAATGGCCCGGCGTTTATAGTCCATCACCAGCGAGCCGGAGTCCCCCCGGTCGCTGAGTGCGGTGGTCATGATCTGGTTTGTAAAGCGCGCGACGCGTTGGCCATACTGCACGTCAACCGTCACGCCGATCTGCAAAATCTGGGCACGGGTCAGCCCGGTGGTACGCCCGCTCTTGATGACCCGCTTCTGAAGCTCCGGCAGCGCCAGGCCGGAGGGCGGCGCTTCCACGTCGATGATGGTGGCGTCGAGCGGGACGCCCTCGACCGGGCGGGCGATTGCCGCGTCAACCGTGTTGGTGGGCGGGAGTGGCAGGAATGGCGGCTGGGCGGGCGCACCGCCATTGCGCGCGCCGCCGAACAGGCGGGAGATGGCCCGCAGCAGGCCCGCCAGCCCGCGCGCCTCCTCCGGCTCATCGGGCAATGTCATCTCGTCGAGAAAGCGCAGCGGGACGAAGTCAGCCAGGTGCGCGACCTGGTCGAAGAGCGTGCCGCCATCTGACGGGCCAGGCTGGAGGATCGGGTCGCCGATCTGCGCCTGGTTGAGCCGCGCCATGACGTGGTTGTTGCCGAGCAGGTAGAGCTGCCCTTCCTTGAGCACAAACGCGCCGAGCGTGCCTGCGCTGCCCGCCGGGTGGCCGATAGACAGGCCGGGCCGGAGCGGACGCTGCCGGATGCGGCGGTTGACATTATGGGCGACGATGCGCCCCGTCTCGACGACATCCGTCGGCACGCCGTCCACCTCAGGCGGCACGAGGTCCTCGGGCGAGAGCGTGTCGACGGGCTGTTTGCGCGTCACCGAAACGACCACGCTTGGCTCGTCGGTCAGTTCTTGCCCGGCGATCTTGTAGCCGACCCCAACACCGACCACATTGCGGCGCAACATCATCAGCGGGGCAACCTTGGCGCGGATCTCCAGAACTTTGCGCAGGGTGTCGGGCAGGTTCGCGTCAAACAACGGGGACGAGTCTCCTACTGGGTGAAAGGTGTCCGGGAGCGGGCATCGGCGCTACTGGCGAGCCTCCCACTGGCGAACCGTCTCCTGTAGAAAGGCGCGGATCTCATCGTCGTCCACATCACCAATTCCCTCGTAGGTGCGCCCGTCGACCTCGATGCGGATGCCGCCATCGATTGCGGGGCGGATGTGGATCGAGCGGTGCGCCAGTTCCGGTGTTTGCGAAAGCCGGTATTGGAGCAGTTCTTCGATCTGCTCGGCGATGGGCGGCTGCTCCACGGGCTGCTCATCCTCCGCCTGCGCACGCCGGAACAGCCCACCACGCCGGGGTGCTGCAGGCTCGGGAGGCGGCGGGGGAGGGGGCGGCGCAGCCGGGTGGGCCGGGGGTTGTGGTGCGGAAGCGGCGGGCCGCTCAGGCGTTGGGACCTGAGCCCACTCCTCCGGCACGCGAATCTTGCCCAGCTTGGCGAAGTCGGCTAGGGCCTGTGCGTTGCCCATAAAGCGGCGGCCTACCTGCGGGTCGACGATCTCGTTCAGCGAGCGATAGCGCCTGCCGTCAATCTCGACAATAAGCGAACCATCGGCAAGGTCGCGCAGAATGCGCATCACCTCGATGGCCTCGCCCTCAAACACCGGTTGTGCGGCAGAGGCAGGAGGCGCGGAAACAGAGGTGAGCACCGGTTTTGCGGCTGGTGGCTCAGCGGACAACTCGGCACGGCTGGCAGGCTCGCCGATCGGCTGGCCCGCACTTTCTTCAGGCTCGTCGTCCTTCGTCGATATCCACCAGTACCACAGGGCCGCAACCGACAGCCCGGCGAGAATCAGGGCGATAAAAGGGAGCAGGCTTATCAATAGATTCTGGGGCATATGTTTCGGCTCCGGTCAAGTTTGACAGTGCGGGCAGTAATGCGTGCCGCGCTGTGCGATCCACAGCTTGAGCACCGGGGTGCCGCAGCGCGGGCACGGCTCGTCCTCACGCCCGTAGACCTTGAAGAAGTTCTGGTACGAGCCGGCAGAGCCGTCCGGCTTGCGGTACCAGCTAATACTGGAGCCCTCCCGCGCGATGCCCTCGTTCAGCACGCTGCGCACCGCATGGTAGAGACGTTCTTGCTCCTCTGCTGTAAGTGTATCCGCCTTGCGCTGAGGGGCAATTCCGGCCAGCCAAAGCGCCTCGTCGGCGTAGATGTTGCCCACCCCGGCGATGAAAGACTGGTCGAGCAGCAG
>DGDY01000148.1:7222-7546 GCA_002385675.1 Anaerolineales bacterium UBA3940
AGCGGCTCCGGGCCGAGGCTTCCGACCACCTCCTCGACATCAGAAACCAGGTACAGCCGCCCGAACTTGCGGACATCTGAGAAGCGCAGCTCGTACCCGTCGTCCAGCCCGAACACGACACGCAGGAAACGGTCGGCGTCGTACACCTCGCCCTCGCGGGCGATGTACAGGCGGCCCGTCATCTTGAGATGGATGATCAGGTAGTCGTCGGTCAGCTCAAAGACAACGTACTTGCCGCGCCGCCAGAGCGCCTCGACTTTCTGCCCGGACAGGCGCGCGGCGAAGGCATCCGGTGTCGTGTCGCCAAGCTGGGGCGCCCACTCG
>DGDY01000148.1:7668-11319 GCA_002385675.1 Anaerolineales bacterium UBA3940
TCGCCAAGCTGGGGCGCCCACTCGGCCCGCATGTTGAGGAAGGTGCGGCCAACCATGTCGTCGCGCAGGCCCCGCACCACCATTTCGACTTCAGGAAGCTCAGGCATTGTCTCTCATCATTCTGGCTTGTTCTGCACCGCGCTGGCGTGCCGGGTAAAGTATGGCGCAGCAGCCCCGGCTTCGCCACTAGAGGCAGGTTGCAGAAAGGCTACAAAGGGCATGAAGTATGTGTCTATAGATGGCACAGGCGGCGCGGATACTTGAAGAAAACAACGTTGCCGCGACGTTCAGTCGCGGCTCCTATCGGATTAATTGCGGGCCGGCGGTGCCGGAGTCTTAAAATATCCTTCTCGCGCCCTCGATGGCCCGTGGGGCAGGGGGAAACGTGCTATACTTATCGCCAGACCCGCTGATGTTGCAGACCAGAATGGAATAGTAGAGGGCTAACGCATTATGGCGTCTTTCGCGCATTTGCACGTCCACACGGAGTATTCCCTGCTCGACGGTATGAGCCGCATCAAGGACCTGGTTCAGCACACGGTTGAGCTGGGCATGGACTCACTCGCTATTACGGATCACGGCGCGATGTACGGCGTGATCGAGTTTTACCGGGCGTGCAAGGCGGCGGGTGTGAAGCCGATCATCGGGATGGAGGCGTACCAGGCGCCGCGCAGCATGGACGACCGCGATCCCAAGGATGACAAGAACTACTACCATCTGCTGCTGCTTGCACAGAACCAGATCGGCTATCAAAACCTGCTCAAGATCGCCACCGCCGCCCAGCTTGATGGCTTTTACTACAAGCCGCGCATCGATCGTGACTTCCTTGCTGAGCATTCAGAAGGGCTTATCGTGACGAGCGGCTGTTTGGCGGCGGAGATCCCGCAGATGCTGCTCAGCGGACGGGAGAAGGAAGCGAAGGAGCTTCTTGGCTGGTACTGGGATGTGTTCGGCCCCGACCGCTTCTACATCGAACTGCAGGAGCACGACATCCCTGAACTGCTGGAGTTGAATAAGGCGCTTGTGCAGCTTGCGCCGTACGCCAACATCCCGCTCCTCGCCACGAACGATGTTCACTACGTGCGGCGGGAAGATGCCGATCCGCACGACGTGCTGCTGTGCATCGGCACGGGCAGCCGCCTCTCCGACCAGAACCGGCTGCGCTTCAGCGACGACAGCTACTACCTGCGCTCCCCCGAGGAGATGATGCGCATCTTCGCCGAGGTGCCTGAGGCGATCACCAACACGCTCAAGGTCGCGGAGATGTGCGACGTCAATCTCGATGACCGTTCGTACAAGCTGCCCAAGTTCGACGTGCCGGAGGGCTATGACGCCGAAAGCTACCTGCGCCATCTGTGTGAGCAGGGGCTCAAGTGGCGCTACGGCGACCGCGCCGACAGCCCGGAGGTGCGCCAGCGCCTTGAACACGAACTGCGCATCATCCACTCGATGGGGTTCGATGATTATTTCCTGATCGTGTGGGATCTGTGCGAGTTTGCCCGCCAGCAGGACATCTGGTGGAACGTGCGAGGGTCGGGTGCAGGTTCGGTCGTCGCGTACACGCTCGGCATCACAGCGATTGACCCGCTTGAGAACAGCCTGCTCTTCGAGCGCTTCCTGAACCCCGGGCGTGTCAACATGCCCGACATTGACATGGACTTCCCGGACGACCGCCGCGCAGAGATGATCGAATACTGCGTGCGGAAGTACGGCGAGGAAAAGGTTGCGCAGATCATCACGTTTGGGACGCTTGGCGCGCGTGCGGCGATCCGTGACGTGGGACGCACGCTGGATATCCCGCTCAGTGAGGTGGACCAGCTTGCACGGATGATCCCGGCAGTGCCCGGCAAGCCGGTGACCATCGACCAGGCGCTTGAGGAAATCCCCGATCTCAAGGCGGCCTACGAGGACCCCGAACGCCCGCACATCAAGAAGCTGCTGGACACCGCCCGCAAGCTGGAGGGCATCTCCCGCCATGCCAGTACGCACGCGGCAGGCGTGCTGATCTCCGACAGGCCGCTTGTGGAGTACACGCCGCTCAACCGGCCAACTAATAACGCGGTGCTCGGCGCTATGTCCCAGTGGCCGATGGAGATCGTCGATTCGATCGGCCTGCTCAAGGTCGACTTCCTCGGGCTGCGCACACTGACCGTCATGCGCAAGGCGTGTGAGCTGATCGAGCGCTATCACGGCATCCGCTACGACCTCAGCAATATCCCGTATCGCCACCGGCCCGACGACCCGGAGTACAACGCCGCTCTTGATAAGGCGTTTGAGCTGCTAACGCGCGGTGAGACGAGCGGCGTGTTCCAGGTGGAAGGCGCGGGGCTGACGCGCACGCTGATGGATATGCGCCCCAGCCGCTTCGAGCACATCGTCGCCGCCATCTCGCTGTTCCGGCCCGGTCCGCTGGAGTATATCCCGACGTACATCCGGCGTATGCACGGCGAAGAGGAGGTGGCCTACCACCACGAAAAGCTCGAACCCATCCTGAGTGAGACGTACGGCATTATCGTCTACCAGGAACAGATCATGCAGATCGCGTCGGAGCTTTTCGGGTATGACCTGGGCGACGCCGACCTGATGCGCCGGGCGGTGGCCAAAAAGAAGAAGGCGGAACTCGACAAGCACAAGGAACGCTTCCTTACCGAAGGGCCGAAGAACGGCATACCCGCCGACGTGGCGGAGCAGATCTTCAGCGACATCGAGTTCTTCGCGCGGTACGGCTTCAACAAGTCGCACGCTGCCGACTACGCGGTGCTCACGATGCAGACCGCGTTTCTCAAGGCGCACTTCCCGCACGAGTACATGACGGCCCTGCTGACGATCGAGCGGGCGGACACCGACAAGGTCGGTAGCTATATCATGGACTGCCGCCGCCTGGGCATCGACGTGCTGCCGCCGGACATCAACGCGAGCGATCACGACTTCACCATCGAGGAAGGGGCGGACGGACGGCGGGCGATCCGTTACGGGCTCAGCGCGATTAAGAACGTCGGTGAGGGGGCGGTGGAGGCCATCCTCGAAGCGCGGGGTGACAGGCCATTTAAAGACCTCGCGGACTTCTGCAAGCGCACCGACCTGCGCCTGGTGGGCAAGCGGGCGCTCGAGTCCCTGATCAAGGTTGGCGCGCTTGACACCTTCGCCGAGCGGCTGCGGCTGCTTGAGTCCGTCGATCGGATGATGGGCTATAGCAGCAACGTCCACAAGGCCGCCGACATCGGGCAGATGAGCCTGTTCGGGGCGGCGACAGGCGTCGAACTGGACCTGGACGCAAGCGGGCTGCTCGTCGATCGCGTTGAGAACGAGATCAGCAACCGCGAGAAGCTCCAGTGGGAGCGCGACCTCGTCGGGGTGTACGTCTCGGAGCACCCGCTGCAGAGCGTCATGGGGCAGATCAGACAGGTCGTTACGGCGTACAGCAACCAGATCAGCGAGGCGGACCATGGACGCCAGGTGCGGATGGCAGGGCTTGTGAAGAGCGTCCGCCCGTACATGACCAAGAACGGCAAGCAGATGGCCTTTGCCGAGATTGAGGACCTGTACGGCACCATCGGGGTGATCGTGTGGCCCAGCACGTGGGACGAGACGAAAGAACTGTGGGTGCAGGACCGCATTCTGCAGGTGTGGGGCTGTCTCTTATACACATCT
>DGDY01000195.1 GCA_002385675.1 Anaerolineales bacterium UBA3940
CTCACCGCAACCGCTCGTAGCTACAGCAATATCGCGTTCATCAAGTACTGGGGGAACCGCGACCACGCGCTGCGCCTCCCGGCTAATGGCTCAATCTCGATGAACCTGGATGGGCTTGAGACCGTTACCACCGTGCGTTTTGAGCCGGGCGCGCCGCACGACCGGCTCGTGCTCAACGGCGAGGAACAGACCGGCCCGGCGCTCGACCGGGTCAGCCAGCACCTCGACCGTCTGCGTGCGCTGGCGGGGGTCGCCTACCGCGCACACGTGACATCCCACAACAACTTCCCGACCGGCACCGGCATCGCATCGTCGGCGTCGGCCTTCAGCGCGCTGACCGTCGCCGCCACCGCCGCGCTCGGGCTGGACCTCGACGAGCGCACGCTGACCATCCTCGCCCGGCAGGGCTCCGGCTCGGCCAGCCGTTCGGTACCCGGCGGCTTCGTCGAGTGGTACGCCGCCGACACCAGCGACGAGTCCTATGCCGAGAGCATCGCCCCGCCCGATCACTGGGACCTGGTGGACCTCGTCGCCATTGTCAGCCGGGAGCACAAGGCCGTCGGCTCGACAGGCGGGCACGCCCTCGCGCCGACCTCACCGCTACAGGCCGCCCGCGTCGCCGATACCCCGCGCCGCCTCGACCTCTGCCGCCGCGCCATCCTTGAGCGCGACTTCGAGGCGCTGGCCGCCGTCGTCGAGCAGGACACGGTCATGATGCACGGGGTGATGATGTCCTCAGAACCGGCGCTGATTTACTGGCAGCCCCCTACCCTGCGCATCATGAGCGCCGTGCAGCGCTGGCGCGCCGATGGCATCCCGGCCTGCTTCACCATCGACGCCGGGCCAAACGTCCACGTCATCACCACATCCGAGCACGCCGCTCACCTGCGCGCCGCGCTCGCCGAGCTTGACGGGGTAGCAGACGTGCTGAAGGCAACGCCGGGCGGCCCGGCCCACCTGCTGGACTCACCCACGGTCTAGCTTTTTGGTGTAAGATAGGGGTTAGAAATAACCGCGTAAAGGCGCACTCGTTGATCCCCCTCCTGCGCGGCGGGTATAATTACCCTGTTATCGAAACCGCCTGGATTAACGAGGCGAGTACGCAAGTCCGCTAGCACGCAGTTGTGTATGCGGGAAAGGCTTTACTGTAATGACAATCGGCCTGAGCACAGGGTTGGCAATTCTATCCTTCATTCTCGTCATCGGCCCCCTCATCTTCTTCCACGAGCTGGGGCACTTTCTTGTCGCGCGGCTGTTTAAGATCAAGGTCGAGGAGTTCGGCATCGGCTATCCGCCGCGCATGCTGACGCTGTTTGAACGCAACGGCACCAAGTACACGCTGAACTGGCTCCCGCTCGGCGGCTTTATGCGCCCGGCAGGCGAGGGCGACCCGACCGTCGAGGGTGGCTTTGACGCGGCGTCCCGGCTGGCCCGCTTCTCGACACTGTTCGCCGGCCCCGCCGCGAACATAGTGATTGCCTTCGTGCTGCTGCTGGTCATGTTCATGCTCGGCGCACCCGAGGAACAGCCCGGCGCGCTCGTCACGCTCGTCGAGCCAGACAGCCCCGCCGAGATCGCGGGTTTAGAGCCCGGCGACGTGATCATCGAGGCAGACGGCGTGTTTATCGAGACGTACGACGACCTGCGCGAGTACATTTTCGCCAACACGGGCGAAGATGTCGTGCTGACCGTTCGCCGTAACGAGGCGTTCGTCGATCTCACGCTGACCCCGCGCACCGAGTGGCCCGAGGGTCAGGGCCCGACCGGCATCCAGATGCAGCCCATCGTGGAGATCCAGCGCTACGGGCCGTTCCGGGCAACCGGGCGCGCCTTTCAGGAGATGGGCAACATCATGGTGGCTTTTGTCGAGCTGCCCTCACTGATCGCCCAGAACCAGATTCCGACTCGCTACCTGCGCCCGGTGAGCGTCATCGGCATCAGTCAGATGGGCGGGCAGGCGATGGAGGCGTCGCTCAGCCAGGCCGCGGCCTGGCCGATCATCCAGCTTACCGCGCTGATCAGCCTCGCCCTCGCTATCACCAACCTGCTGCCTATCCCGGCGCTGGATGGCGGGCGCATCCTGTTCGTGCTCATCGAGACAATTCGCGGCAAGCGTATCAGCCCTGAGCGCGAGGCAGTCGTTCACTTCGTAGGCTTCGCGCTCCTCGTCACGGCGATGATCGCGTTTATGTACCTGGATATTGTGGATCCACTGATTCAATAACTATGTTTGAACACGAAGAATCGTTTACGGATTTACTGGAAAATCTGCGAGACGAGACTGCGCCGCTTCGAGCGGCGCTGATCTACCGGCTCTCCAACCCCACCCCGCAGGACCTGAACGACCTGCGTGACGCGTGGGGCCTTGTCCCGGTGGAGCGCCGCCGGCTGCTGATGTCCCGCCTTGTCGAAACGAGCGAAACCAGCTTCGAGGTGAACTTCCGTGAGATCGCGCTGCTGGCGCTCGTCGACGAGGATGACGACGTGCGCCGTCTCGGCATTGAGGCTCTGTGGGAAGAACAGGATGTGAGCACGATGCGACTCATCGTGCGGCTCCTCCAGCAGGACGCCGACGCCGCTGTCCGCGCTGCCGCAGCACAGGCGCTGGGCCGGTTCGTGCTGGCGGGCGAGCTTGGCGAGTTCCCCGAAGCAGTGGTGCGTGAGGCAGAGGCGGAACTCCTCGACGTGTGGCAGGAGAGCAGCGAGCCGCTTGAGGTGCGTCGCCGCGCGCTGGAGAGCATCGCCTACTCCGGGCGGGACGAGGTACCCAGCCTCATTCAGGAGGCGCTGGACCATCACGAGATCAAGATGCAGGCCAGCGCCATCTTCTCAATGGGGCGCAGCGGCGACGAGCGCTGGGAGAACCAGGTTCTCGCCGCGCTGTATCACCCTGAGCCGGAGCTGCGCTTCGAGGCGGCCCGGGCCGCCGGCGAGCTGTTCCTGACGGCAGCCGTCGCCCGGCTGATCGAAATGCTGGACGAGGACGACCGCGAGATTCAGCAGGCAGCTATCTGGTCGCTTGGCGAGATCGGCGGGGAGGAGGCCAAGCGCGCTCTGATGGACTTCGCCGACAGGCGGGACCTTGACGAGGACATGCTTGAGGCCGTCGAGGACGCGCTGAACACCGCTGTGCTCAGCACAGGGGAGTTCGTCACGTACATCTTCAACATGGATGACGACGACTTCGACGAGCTTGAGGATTTCGACGGCATGGACCTCGATGACTCGGACTTTGATCTAGAGGACCCTGACGAATAACCAGCAACCCACCGGGAAGGCGACGAACCGTGTCGCACCACCAGCTCCCAGAGCTACCCCGATCAGCTACCAACACAGCGCCCCGTGCCCTCCGCCGGATCATCGGCGGGGGGCTGGTCGCGCTTCTGCTCCTGCTGCTACCGGGGCAGCCTGCCGCTGCGCAGGGCGTGTTGACCGATGTTGAACACTGGGAGACCGTCAGCTACGGGGACGCCATCACCTTCAACGTGCGCGCCGCTGCCCCCACCGAGATCGCCGCGGCCCGCCTCATCGTGAGCGCCCGCCACCTCAGCGAGCCGCACGTCGCCGACGTACCCGTTGCGCCCGGCACAGCGGTGGAGCTGGCGCAGACTGTGCCGGTTGACGCGCTCGCGCTGCCGCCGTTTGCCAGCCTGGAGGTCACGTGGGAGTTCGTCGACACGGCGGGCGTGCTCTACACGACCCGGCCTATCACGGTCCTGTATCTCGATAATAGCCTGCCCTGGGCATGGGCCCGGCAGACAGAAGGCGAGATCACCGTGTACACGGATGGCACCGACCCGCTCGTCGCCAGCATCGCACTGGAGATCGCCGCCGACGCGCTGGGGAGTGCCCGGCACGCGCTCGGCGTGGACGGGCCGGATGAGGTCCATCTCTTCGTTTACCCTGAGCTGCCGCTCATGGCGCAGAGCCTCCAGTCGCACGGCGAAAACGTGCAGGACTGGGTCGCCGCCTATGCCATCCCGGCCTATCACGCGGCCTTTGTTGCCGCCTCACCGCAGGAGGACCTGCGCATCAATTTGGAACGCGACATCCCCCACGAGATGACGCACCTTGTCATCGCGAGCGCTGCCGGTGGGCAGGCGCGCCAGTTCCCCGGCTGGTTCAACGAAGGGCTGGCTCTGATGAGCGCCCCTGCCCCCGACCCGACGCTGCAGAACGTCCTGCTGGAAGCGGCGAAAGGCAGCAAGCTGCTCCCGCTTGAAGCGCTGTGCGCGCCCCGGTTCGGCGGCCTGTCCCCGCAGGACATGGCTCTGGCCTACGCGCAGAGCCAGAGCGTCATGCGCTACATCAGCAGCCGCTTCGGTGCGTGGCAGGTGCAGGCGCTGCTCGGCGAGTACGCAGCCGGTGCGGGCTGCGAGGAAGGCGTGCGCCGCGCGCTCGGGGTTTCATTGGCACAGCTTGAAACTCAGTGGCATAATGACCTGCTGAACCAGGCAGCCCGCACGCCGCAGGGCGAGGGGTCGCTCGCTGTCTGGCTGGTCATGTGGCTTGTCAGCGTTGGGCTGGCGCTGCTGTTTATCGCGCCACAACCCAATCGCCCTGCCCGGCAGCGAGCGTAGAACCTGATCAGTTGGAGGAGAACAACTATGCCCGCCACCCCGCCAAGCGACAGCCATGTGCGCCTTCATGCCATCGTGCACGGGCGCGTGCAAGGTGTCAACTTCCGGGGAACCACCGTCCGCGAGGCG
>DGDY01000090.1:0-2872 GCA_002385675.1 Anaerolineales bacterium UBA3940
AGATGTGTATAAGAGACAGGGGTCATTGGTGGCACTTTCTCTCTAGCTAGTATTCAAACGGAACTTCTCAAGATCGGGATTGCCGGACGCATCATCGCTCTATGCGGCCCAGAGCGGGCGAGCGGTTTCCGGGCTGAGCCGCGTCGCCGTATTGCGAGGCCCTCAACTGAGGCGGAACTTATGACGGTTCCTCGCTCATGCCTAACAGGTAATCTATATTATAGTTCACACTCGTGATCCCCAGGTCCGGCGGGCTGGAAACGAAGTTGCGGACGTAGCGAGGCGGTCGGGCCTGCCCGTCCTTAACCTCCACAATCGCCAGGATGTAGCGCTCCGGGCTGTTGAGCGCCGTCAGGGTTTCGTTGCGCGTCAGGGTGATGGTGTCCGCTCCGGCGCGGCGGCCCTTCACCTCAATGAAGCGTGTTTCGCCACTGCGCGGGTCTCTGCTCTCGATGTCGTAGCCCAGGTTCTCGCTGCTCACATCCACAGGCATGTTGCCGAGCGCGCGCTCGGTCTCCAGCACAGCCCGCATCGCAATCTTCTCGGTGATGCGCCGGTCGAGCACGCCCTGCAGTTCCGGCTCGCTGTAGATCAGCCCGGCAGGGATGACCAGCGCCCCGCCGATGACGACAGGCGCCGAGGCCGAGATCTGCCGCTCAAGCTCAAGCTCCTGCGTCCGCGCGTTCAGCCGCTCCTGGAGTTCGTCGGCACGCTGCTGGGCTTTCTCCGCGTTGAGCCGGGTGACGGGTTTCCCCGCCTGCTCCCGCTTGCGCAGCTCGCTTGCGCGCCGGTCCCAGTAGTTGATCTCCTTGGTCAGCCGCGCGTGTACCGCCTTCAGCGTCCTGTCGATGCGCTCCTCGCGCCGCTCCCGCACCCGCTTCAGATGCCGTGGCACCAGGTGCTCGATGGCGTAGTTGACGGCATCCTCTTCGAGTTGCTCTACCTGGAGCCAATCACCACGCAGATACCCGGCTAGCTGCTCGCACTCCGCCTCGGTCGCCGGGCGGTAGTCGAGATACGGCGCGCTGCCGCCCATCCGCGTGTTCCCCTCCTCGTCGATCTCGACGAAGTGCACCTCGCGCGAGATCACGCGCGGCTCGCCGCCCGCCGCCGGGCGCGCATCGCGGATGGTCTGCTCGAGGAAGAACAGCATGCGCGGCGACTTGCCGGGGTCGGCCATGTCGACGAGCACCGTACCCGAGCGCAGCAGCGCCCGGTACCTGTCCAGTATCAGGTCGATAACGGTGTCGAGCAGCGGATGGCCGGGGCAGATGAAGTCGGCCCGCGGAAGGCCGGGGACGTTGATCAACGCCTTGTCGAAGCACACGCGGTCGTACTTTTCCCACACAGGCACCCTGGTGCCAAGTTCCCTGGCGCGGTTGCGGATCAGGGCGGGCACATGGCTGATACGGTAGCGGCCCGGCTCGCGCTCGTACATCGAGCCGCCCAGCAGTTCAAAAGCCTCTGTGAAAAAGGCTTTGATGTAGTGCGGCTGCAGGCGCTGTGCGGCGTAGCGCTCCATGTCCTCGCGGATGCGCAGAATGGCCTGCGTGTCCATCACGTCTGTTGCCAGCGAATGCGCCTCCAGAAGCTCCCGCACACGCTCCCGGTCGACGGCGCTCTCGACGGCCTGCTCTAACCTGGCACGCACCTCGGGCTGGTCGCCGTAGCGAATGGCCTCGACGAGCAGGCGGTGCAGCGGTGTCCGCTCGAAGAGCGTCCCCAGCACATCGAACACCTTGCCGTTGAGCGCGCGGCTCTCCGTCTCGATTTTGCGCAGCAGCCGCTCGTAGACGTAGCCCTCGCGCGTTTCCCCGGCGACGAGATTCCACAGATGGCACACTTCCGTCTGCCCGATGCGGTGGATGCGCCCGAAGCGCTGCTCCAGCCGGTTGGGGTTCCAGGGCAGATCGTAGTTGATCATCAGGTTGGCTCTCTGCAGGTTGATACCCTCGGCAGCCGCATCTGTCGCCAGCAGGAAGTACACATCGGGGTCGTTAAGGAAGCGGTCCTCAATCGCCCGGCGCTCGTCGCGCGGCACGCCGCCGCTGATGGTCACCATGATATCGTCGCGGCCAAACAGCGTGCCGATGCGCTCCCACAGGTACTGCAGGGTGTCGCGGTGTTCGGTGAAGAGCACCAGCTTGCGCCGATGTCCGTTGCCATCGAACATCAACTCGTCGTCCTGAAGAATGCTCGCAAGCTGCTCCCACTTCTGGTCGGTGCCCGCCTGCCGCACCCGGTAGGCCATCTTCTCAAGCCTGCGCAGCGTGTCGATCTCTGCCCTCAACTCCGCAACGGTCAGCGCCGCAGTCGCGCTGTCCAGCACCTCTTCCTCAACAGCCTCGGCTTCCTCAGCCGGCACATCCTCCAGGTAGCCGAGGTCCTCATCGTAATACTGCGTGCGGAACTCAAGGAGCTCTGCCTGCTGGCGGGTGGCCTCTGCCTCCTCCAGCCGCGCCTCCAGGCGCTTCCGCCGCCGCCTCAGCGACTGGAAGATGGCCTCGGGCGAGGATGCCAGCCGCCGCTGCAGGACGGTCAGCGCGAAGCCAACCGTGCCCCGCCGCTGCTCGTCGAGATTGTCTGCCCGGTTGAACTCCTCGCGCACGTACTCAGTGACCGCATCGTACAGGCGCTTCTCGTCTGGCGAGAGCGGGTAGCTGACGGTGTAGGCGCGGCGCTCGGGGAAGATCGGGCGGCCGTCAAAGTGGCGCAGGTCCTCCTTGATCATTCGCCGCATCAGGTCGGAGATATCTACCTCGTGTACCCCCTCCCGGAAGCGCCCCTCGAAGCGGTCCTGATCCAGCAGTTGCAGAAAGAGCTGGAAGTCCGCCTCGTTGCCGTTATGCGGCGTGGCGGTCATGAGCAGGAA
>DGDY01000090.1:2998-3976 GCA_002385675.1 Anaerolineales bacterium UBA3940
CCCCAGAAGTGCGCGGACATCTTGTGCGCTTCATCGACGATGATGAGATCCCACTCGGTCCGGCGCAGCTTGTCTTTCAGGTCGTCATCACGGGCAATCTGGTCCAGCCGGATGATAGCGCGGTCCGTCTCCAGAAAGGCGTTGCCCGTCACCGCGGCCTCAAAGGTGTCACGCGTCAGGATGTCAAAGTGCAACTGGAACTTGAACCAGAGTTCATCCTGCCACTGTGCGGCCAGGTTGCCGGGCACGCAGATCAGGCAGCGGTGCACATCGCCACGGATGATCAGTTCTTTGATGAGCAGCCCGGCCATGATCGTCTTGCCTGCGCCGGGGTCGTCGGCCAGCAGGAAGCGCAGCGGCTGGCGGGGCAGCATCTCGCCGTACACAGCCGTGATCTGGTGGGGCAGCGGCTCAATAAGCGAGGTGTGGACGGCCAGCACAGGGTCGAAGAGATGCGCAAGGCGGATGCGGTACGCCTCAGCCGCCAGCCGGAAGAGGTCGCCGCTTGCATTGAAGGTCCAGTTCTGGCCGTTCTCCGCGACTCTCAGGTTGGGCTCGTCATCGCGATACAGCAGCCGCGTTCCCGGCTGTCCATCCTCGCGCTTGTAGAAGAGTTCGACGGCGTTCGGCCCGCGCCACTTGGCCTCGACGACGGTGACACGCTGTTGAGGCAGGATTCCATCAACTTTTAGGCCGGGTTTCAGGTCTTCGAGCTTGGTCATGCGGCTTCCATTGATGGGACTTATGGTTGGGCGTAGAGGATTCCGCCCCCATTATAGTCGTGATGGGGCAACCGTAACAGTAGGGGTTCAGTGCCCTGACGGGCAATTAGCTGTGTGTAACCACGAGCGCTGGACCTGCGCCCGCGTGAGCTACCATGCGTTTCAGTGCCCTGACGGGCAATTAGCTGTGTGTAACTTGCGGACGCGGCGGCACAGCTCGCGCCGTACGTGGTGTTTCAGTGCCCTGACGGGCAAT
>DGDY01000303.1:0-1625 GCA_002385675.1 Anaerolineales bacterium UBA3940
TGCCCTGCGCGAGCCAACGGAAGAGGAGCTTGAGCACGGGCACGTCCACGACGGCAGCCACCACCACCACTAAACGCTCGCCGTGCAGCTTGTTCTGGCCTCACAGTCGCCTCGCCGGCGCGAACTGCTTGCCCTGACCGGCCTGCCCTTCCGCGTGGTTGTGCCGGAGACGGACGAAACGCAGCGCCCCGGCGAGAGCCCGGAAGATTACGCCCGCCGTCTCAGCCAGGTAAAGGCTGAGGCGGCGGCTGCCATGCTGGACGAGCACGCGCTGGTCCTTGCCGCCGATACGATTGTAGTGGATGGGGATGACGTGCTCGGCAAGCCCGCCGATGCAGGAGAAGCGGCGGCCATGCTGCGCCGCCTGCGTGGGCGGACTCACCACGTCATGACGGGGGTGACGCTGCTCGACACTGTGAGCGGGCGTTGGCAGACGGAGCTTGCCATCAGCCCGGTGCCGATGCGCAGCTACACCGATGCGGAGATCGCCGCCTACATTGCGAGCGGCGACCCGTTCGACAAGGCGGGCGCGTACGGTATTCAAAACCGCGACTTCCACCCGGTTGAGAACTTCGAGCACTGCTATGCCAACGTGATGGGCCTGCCGCTGTGCTACGTGACGCGGCTGCTGCGCGCCTTCGGCGTTGAGCCGCCGGTAGATGTCGCCGCCGCGAGCGAGGCGGCTCTCGGCTATGCCTGTCCCATCTTCCACCGCGTACTTGCCGGTGAGGGCTAGAGATGCCATGCAGAAGCCGTGCCGCGAAGTTGAGTCACAAACCACCAGCCAACAGGTGAAGTGATGCCCGACCAACTCGAAACCGAGATCAAGTTCCCCGTTCGCGACCCCGCCGCCCTGCGCTCCGCGTTGATGCGGATCGGGGCGATCTCGCAGGGGCAGGTCAGCGAATATAACATCCGCCTGGACGACGATATCTGGTCGCTCAGCGAGAACAACGTTGTGCTGCGCCTGCGCCGCTCCGAGGAGCAGAACGGGGAAGTGATACGCACGCTCACCTTCAAGGCCGATCTCGATCCGCAGGATGCCGACTCGCCGGTGCAGACCCGGCGCGAGATCGAGGTGAACATCTCCGACATCGAGGCGATGCTTGCCATCCTGCGCGAGCTTGGCTACATACCCTACTGGCGCTACGAGAAGCGACGCGAGGTCTTTACCTGGCGGCGCGTCGAGATCATGCTCGATGAGATGCCCTACGGCTGGTTTGTCGAGATCGAGGGGGATGAGGACGATATGCGCCGACTCGTTGAAAAGCTCGGCCTGAACATCGCGGACAGCATCCCCTACAGCTATGCGGAGATCTTCCAGCACGTCTGCCGCAACCTCGACCTGAACGTGCATGACCTGACGTTCGAGGCGTTTGCCGGGGTGGATGTACCGCCGGAGGCGTACTACCCGGCGGGGTAGGGCCCCTCATCCCGGATGCTACCGGAGGTCGTTGGGGAGAGGGGAAACACCGTTTTATAAACTTGATAGACGCATGCCACCCCGCTCTCTATAGATGGTCTGTAGGGGCGGGTGTGATGCGTGGTGCTCCGCATCGACCGCATCATTAGCCCCGCCCCTAACGTGATTTTTGATGGGTGACTGCTCCCTGGCAGGAGGTAGT
>DGDY01000303.1:1767-10085 GCA_002385675.1 Anaerolineales bacterium UBA3940
GCTCCGCATCGACCGCATCATTAGACCCGCCCCTAACGTGATTTTTGATGGGTGACTGCTCCCTGGCAGGAGGTAGTACCTAACCCGCCGCGACTAAACGTCGCGGCTCCTGTGTGCTGCGCCCCACTACGATTTTGACGGGCGAAATCTAACCGCTTCCTGCGGGAGGGTGTCGTTCTGCTCGAATTTTCCTCGCGCCTTGTGTATACTCTCTCAAACTTGACATTTAATATCTACTAAAACTTGTGAAACCACGTTCACCACGAGGGGGATCATGGAATCAACACACACACGCGCCCCGACGGAGCGCCTGACGCTCGCCGACCGCTGGGAGAACTGGAAGGCTGCCGTGCTCGGCTGCAACCTGCCGAGCGGGCGGACCTTCGACTTTGTTTCCAAGTGGCTGGTGCTGACCCGCGCCTGCGTCTTTTCGATGACGCTGACAGCGGGCATTATCGGCGGGCTGCTGGCCTTCCGCGCACCGGGCTTTAGCTGGCTGGCTTTTATCTTGAGCGTCGTCGGGCTGACGGCTGCCCACGCCGCCAACAACCTCGTCAACGACTATTTCGACCTGGCCGTCGGGCTGGACTCATCCGAGAACTACGTGCGGGCGCAGTATGCGCCGCACCCGCTGCTCTCCGGGCTGACGAGCAAACGTGAGATGATCGCGGCCATCCTGCTGCTGAACGTCCTCGACCTTGCGATCATGATCTACCTGACCGTCCTGCGCGGGCCGCTGGTGATCGCCTTTGCGCTGGCGGGGCTGTTCATCAGCGTCTTCTACACTGCGCCGCCCATCCGTCTGAAGCGCATCGGCCTGGGTGAGTTGGGCGTGTTCCTTGTGTGGGGGCCGCTCATGACGGGCGGCACGTACTACGTGGCGGCGGGCGAGCTGCCCGGCTGGGCGCTGCTCGCAACCGTGCCCTATGCCATCCTTGTGACGACGGTGCTCATCGGCAAGCACATCGACAAGATCCCGCAGGACAGCGAGAAGGGTATCCGCACTCTGCCGGTGATCCTCGGTGAGAAGGCGGCGCTGCGGCTAAACCAGGTGCTCTTTGTGGTGTTCTACCCGGTGGTGTTCGCGCTCGTGCTGGCGGGCAACCTCAGCGTGTGGCTGCTTCTGGTGCTGTTCTCCGTGCCGATGCTGCTGGAGACGCTCGGCGCGTACTCGAAGCCCAAGCCCGCCGAGCCGCCGGAGAACTACCCGGTGTGGCCGCTGTGGTACGTGTCGATCGCGTTCCGCTACACGCGGCTAGCGGGCGGCCTGTTCATCCTCGGGCTGATCATGCACATCATCTTCCCGCTGACCATCAACCTGTTCTAGCGGTTCGCCCGGCGGCTGTCTATCCGGGGGGCGTGCTGCTGCACGCCCCTTTGCGTGATCGTGTATGATTGGGGCAGGCGAACGGATCAAAAGGGAGCCGCTTATGGCACGATACCTGCTCAAACGGACGCTCTCCGGGCTGCTGGCGCTGTTTCTCTTCCTCACGCTCGTCTTCTTCCTCACCCAGATCCTGATCCGCGGCGATTGGGTGCTCGCCAACATGCCCTTTGCCCCGCCAGAGATGAAGGCAGCCGTGCGCGAGCAGCTTGGCCTGGATGACCCGCTCGGCATGCGCTACGTGCGCTGGCTGGGTGATCTGTCACGCGGGGAGCTTGGCCGCTCCTACACCACCGGCGAGCCGGTGCTGCAAGTCATCGGGAACGTGCTGCCGGGAACGCTCCTCGTGCTGATCCCCGCCGGGGGGCTGGCCTTCGTGCTGGGGCTTGTGCTGGGGACAGCAGCAGCGTGGCGCGGCCCAGGGCTGATCTCTGACTCGGCGACGGTGCTGGCCGTGCTGCTGTACGCGATGTTCCCCCCCGCGCTTGCCTTTGGACTGGAGCACCTGATGGGCCAGTCATTTCGCGGTGTGGGAAGCTGGCAACAGCTGGTGATGACGCAGTACATGCGGAACTACCCGGAGTTCCCGGTTGACGAGGTGTACCGGCGGATGCTGTGGCTGCTCGTCGGCGCGGTCGTCGCCGCCGTCCTGCTGCTTGTCGTCGTGCGGCGCGTGCTGCGGTGGCGGCTGTCGCCGCTCGCCGGTGTGTTGGTTGCCTCCGGGCTATGGGTGGGGAGCTGGTACCTGTTTGGCATCTCGGAGCCGGTGACGGCGCTGCTGCCGCTGCTCTCGATACCGTTCATTATCTTCACGCTGCTCACGCTCGGCGACCTGCTCGTCGTGACGCGCACCAGCGTCACCGACACGTTGCATGACCAGTACGTGATCACAGCCTGGGCGAAGGGTGTGTCCGACCGCGACGTGCGCGACCTGCACGCGGCGCGGAACGCGATGCTGCCTATCGTCAGCAAGATGGTCGTCAGCATCCCGTACCTGATGGCCGGGCTGGTCATCATCGAGGTCGCGTCAGGGGTACGTGGCATCGGTAGTATGCTGTTTTACGCGACGAACATGCGGGACATCCCCCTGATGCTTGGCGCGCTTGTGGTCATCGGCCTGCTGACGCTGGTGCTGCGGCTCGCGCTGGATGTGATCACGGCGCTGCTCGACCCGCGCATCCGGGTTGAAGCGGCTTCTGAAGTGATACGGAGCCCATGATGGCAACCATGCAGGACATTTCTCTCGAGGCTTCGTCGGGGTTCTGGCGGCGGCTTGAGATTCGCTTTTCCATAGCCTGGCGGCGCTTTGTGTGGAGCTGGGCCATATTCCGGCGCAACCGTCTGGCGATGTTAGGCGTGGTGATGCTTGTGCTGTTCGCGCTGATGGCTGCCATCCAGCCCATCCTGATCGAGTCGGGCGTCTGGCCGCGCGGCATTTACCACGCGCAGACCGGCTATGACGGGACTATTTCGCCCTGGCCCGCGCCTCCCGGCGAAGGGCATGTTCTCGGCGTGGACGCGCTCGGGCGGGACAACCTGAGCCGCCTGATGGCCGCCACCCGCCCGACGTTTGTGCTCGCGCTGACCGCCGCCGCGACGACCGCCGTGCTCAGCACGCTGTTCGGCGCGTTCTCGGCCTACTATCGCGGCCCGCTCGACTTCATCTTTACGCACATCGCGGATGCCCTGCTGCTCATCCCGCCGCCCGTGCTGATGATTGTCCTCAGCTCGCGCTACTACGAGCATTTGTCGGCGGCGGTGTTCGGGCTGATCTACGGGGTGCTCGTCGGCGGGGGCAGCGGCGCGATTGTAATGCGCTCGCACGCGCTGCGCCTGGTGCAGCAGCCGTTCGTGCAGGCGGCGCGCGTCGCAGGGGCCGATGGCCCGCGCATCATCTTCCGGCATCTCGTGCCGCACATGCTGCCGCTTGCGGGCGCTCATATGATGTCCGTCGTGGTGGGGGCGGTTGTCGCCGACGGTTTCATCGGCTTCCTGGGGTTCCGTGCCGTGCGGCTGAACTGGGGCCAGATGGTCTACGAGGCGATTGGCTGGCTGAACGTCTTTTCCGAGCCATCCTGGGCGGCGATCTTCGCGCCCGCGCTCGCGCTGTCGCTGTTCGCTGCCGCGTTCTACTTCATCTCGCGCGGACTTCACGACGTGGTCGACCCGCGCCTGCAAAGCTAGCCGGGCGCTGCTGAACCCACAGAACTATTCACACGCTCGCCAGAAGTCGTTACGATACTGTTACTCATGAGGAGCCGCAAGGCCGTCCGCTCAACGCAACCTATCTATCCGACGGGAAGGAGGATCAAGGGGATGGTGAGCACAAGGCCTGCCCAGGATGAGTGGTTGAACGGGCGTTATCTGGAAAAGCGGCTGCAAGCATGGCAGGACCGCCGCCACGAGATCCTCAGGCAGTTGGAGAACAACTTCAAGGCGCCGAGGCTCCTCTCGCTTGACGAGGCATATGCTGCAGTCGATGTTGCCTTCTACCTTGTCGACGAACTGCGCAACTATGCGCTCTGCCTTGAGGCCCAGGCTGGCGAGATATGCGAGAAACTGCGCCGCTGGGAGGCCAGGCAGGCGCCCGGCCAGCGGCCCCGCCCGGCAAGACAATGATGATCGAGACGCCCCGGCTCAGGCCAGGGCGTTTGTGTCTCACCCGCTTTTACTTGACCGCCGTGACAACAGCCGTTAAGCTTTGATTACCAGTTGAACTCGATCCCTGTATTGGTTGGTCTGTTGGGTTGCTCTGTCTTCGGTATCTCTTTCGCCTTCTTTCTCCCTCTGCAACCAGATTGCGTGTGTTCCCGACAAGTTTCCGGCCTACCGGGTGACGGGTTCAAACGGGGGCTGGCCCGCGGAGGGACTCATGTTTTATAGTTATAGGCGTCTGGTAGGTTTGCTGTCACTGGCCGCGCTCCTCTTGGCGGGGTGTCGCGCTCTTGGGCTGTCTCGCGAACCCGAGACGGTCTTTTTGGATTCCATCTATACCTCCGAGATCTTCATTCCCGGCGAGACGGCGCTCACGCCGCCGGCGGATGTTCCTTACCAGCTTGTGCGTGTGCCCGGCAATCTGATGCCGCTCGCGGTGCCGGTTTCCGTGGAGCCAGCGCGGACGGAGGTCGCCGGTGTGGCGGGGGGTGGAGTCGGCGAGGTCGCTGTGGGGGTGGCAACCACCCGGCGCGATGGCCTGGTGTCGTTCTATGACAAGCGCCTCGGCGGGACGGTGCCGGTGCTCGCCGTGGATGCCGTCGGGCGGGCCATCGAGGGCATCCAGGTCAACTACCTCGCCGAGGGCGACGAGATCGTGCTGTCGCTGTCCGACTTCAACGGGCAGTACGCTCCGCGCATCGTCGTTGTTGACAGCAACCTGTTGACCAACGAGGCGGCGGCAGACGGCTCGACGGTGCTCGTGTCCACAGGCGGCGCGCAGAGCGATGTCCGCTTCCGTGCTATCCTCGTATGGTTGTCGCTCGCCGGGGACCCGCCTACTGCGACGATCCACCGCTACGGCAACGTGCTCAACAGCAGCGGCACCGGCGAGGTTGCCTACCTGTGTGTCACGCCGGAGGCGATGGAACTGAGCCGCACGATCGACCCCGACCTGCATGTCAGCGACCCGTTCATCCGCTTCCCGGAGAGCGGGGGGCAGGGAGAAGCGTTCGCAGTGGCGTTCGGGCGGGAACGCCCCGGCCCGATCCTGCGGCTGGGCTGGGCGGCGGGCGCGCCCCGGCTTGTGCGTGTCGAGTACTGGTCTGAACGGCGGGTCGAGCTTTACCGTGAGTTCTATGATGCGGTCACCCGCAGGAACCCGGAGGCCCGCCGCGACTTGCTGGGCGCCCCGGGACTTCGCATTGCATCGATGGAGGAGATCGGTGAGTGCACGACCGTGCCCGACGTCGTGGGCCGCCACCTGCAGCGTGCACGCACCAAACTGCGGCGCAGCGGCCTGGCGTGGGAGGAGATCTACGTCGATGCGGCGGGGAACCGGCTGAACAGTCTGACGCCGGGCGAGCTGTCCGGGCGGATGGGCACGGTGATTGCGCAGCGGCCCACCCCCCAGATCGAGAGCCTGGTAGCTGGCGGCCAGGTCGATGCCCTGATGCCCATTGGCGATGTCGAGGGCATCCCCGGCGCGGCGGTGCAAATCGTGGTGCGGGTTGACCAGGTGGCGGCTGGCAGCAGCCGCGTCTCGGCACGCCGGGTGGACTGGCAGAAATGTGAGGTGACGATTAGCTGGGATTACATCGTCACCGGAGGCGGGTATGTGTTGGTCGCGGGCGAGCGCCACCCGCTCAAGGGGCAGACAACCGTTTGCCCGCAGGGCGACACGGTGTATGAGGTGCGCGTTCACAATGAGAACGACGTGTTGCTGCATGCCGACCGGCACGCGGTGCAGGTCAACGTGCCCGACGCGATCGTAAACTCCGGCGGTGTTCGCGTGCCCACTCGTACCGGGCCCGGCCCGAACTTCCCCCGCAGCGGCGTGCTGTCTGATGGCGATACAGTGGATGTGCTCGGGACGAACCCGGCACGCACGTGGGTGCAGGTGCGGCTGCCGAGCGGGGCGCGGCGCTGGGTGCAGGCGAGCATGCTGCAGTTCGTGGGCGTGCAGCTTGACGACCTGCCTGTCGTCGGGGCGGGGGCTGGCGTGACGCCCAGTGCATCGCCCGAGCCGACTGTCACGCCGGCGGAAGAAGGACCGGCGGAGCAGCAGCCTGCCGCGCCGAACAAGCCCAATCCGCAGTTGACGCGTCAGCCGATCAGCCCGACCCCGACGACCCCGCCGACGCTAACGCGTACGCCGGTGCCAACCCGCACGCCAGTGCCAACCCGCACGCCGACGCGGGTACCCAGCCAGACGCCCGTGCCGCCGACGCAGACCCCGGTTCCCTCCAGCACGCCGACGGCCTCAAGCACGCCGACGCCGACGCGCACGCCGACCCATACGCCGCCGCCGACGGCAACCCTGGCCCCGACGGATACACCCGTCCCGCCGACGCCGACCGAAGTGCCGCCGACGGCAACCCAGGAGCCGACGGAAGAACCGACCGAAGAGCCAACGGAGGAGCCGACGGCAACCGAGGAGCCGACGGAGGAGCCGACCGAGGAACCCACCGAGGAGCCGACACCCGGGGATGAGGCGAATGGCGGGCTGCTGGATCAGATCTTACCGCTGCTCGGCCTGGGGGGAAATAACAGCTAGAGCGCGCAGCCAGAGAATGCATGACGAACAGACCCCCTTCCGCTGACCATAAGTGCGGAAGGGGGTTTATGATATACGCATCCTGATCCGTCAATGCTCAGCTTGGCGTTTGGGTGGTTTGATCTGCAAGCTGGACCGCAATCTGCGCCGCGATGCGGGCATTCTGCACGAGCAGCCCGATGTTGACCTCCAGGCTGCGACCCGCCGTGATCTCGCTCACCCGCGCGAGCAGGTACGGGGTTAGCGCCTTGCCGGTGACGCCACTCACGCTGGCGTCGCGCATCGCCGCCTCGACCGCCGCTTCGACCTCCTCGGCGGGCAGCGCGAGGTCGGCGGGTGGGGGCACGGTGACGAGTACCGCCCCCTGCAGACCCATCTCCCACTTGGCGCGGATGATCGCCGCCGCCTCCGCCGGGGAATCGACGCGCGTGTCGACCGGCAGGCCGCTGCTCGCTGCGTAGAACGCCGGGAAGGTATCCGTGCCGTAGCCGAGCACGGGCACGCCCGCTGTTTCGAGGTATTCCAGCGTGCGCGGCAGGTCGAGGATAGCTTTGGCGCCCGCGCACACCACCGCAACCGACGTCATCGCCAGTTCGGGCAGGTCGGCGGAGACGTCGTCTGCGTCGCCCCGGTGCACCCCGCCGATGCCGCCCGTCGCAAACACCTGAATGCCCGCGAGGTAGGCGGCGATCATCGTCCCGGCAACGGTCGTCGCGCCCAGCTCCCGCCGGGCGATGGCAATCGGGAAGTCGCGCCGGGACACTTTGCGGATGTTCTCGGCATAAGCCAGCGTGCGAAGCTGGTCGTCATTGCAGCCGACGACGATCTGCCCGTGAAACAGCCCGACGGTGGCGGGCACGGCCCCCGCCTCGCGGATGGCGGCTTCCATCTGGCGGGCGGTCTCGTAGTTGTGCGGGCGCGGCAGCCCGTGCGAGATGACAGTCGATTCAAGCGCAACGACCGGCTGCCCGGCGTCGAGCGCCTCCTGCACGGGCGGCGCGATGGTCAGGTAATCGGTGATGGGCATTGGCAGGTCACCTCGCATCAGGTAGCAAGCTCGTTGTACAGCAGGTCAAGGCTGAGGTCCGAGCGGACGGTTTCGCGGGTGCGGAGAGTGAGCGAGGCCGCCGTCACGCCGAGGCGCACGCACTCATCGAGCGGGATGTCCTCCAGCAGCCCGAAGATGATCGCCGCGGTGATGGCATCGCCTGCGCCGGTCGGGTCGACGATGTCCGTCTTGATCGCCGGGACATGGCCCATCGTGTCGCCGTTGGCGTAGACCGCGCCGAACTCGCCCATGGTGATGACGGCGATATCGACGCCCAGCGATACGAGCTTGGCGGCGGCTTCCATGGCGGCGTCGCGGTCGTTCGGGTCGAACTCCACGTCGCACAGGGCCTTGGCCTCCTGCACGTCAGGCGAGGTCATGTACAGGTCCTGCAGGTGGGGGCGCAGGCGCGCGGCGAGCGTGGTCGATGTGGGGTCGGCGGCGAGGGCGACATCATAGATGTCGCACAGCTCCACGACCTTGGCAATGGCCTCGGGGCTGAGGTTGGCGTCGATGACGACCAGGCAGGCGTCGCGGAACAGGTCGCGGCGCTCCTCCAGGTAATCCGGCGTGATCATCTCCATGATGGACATGTCGTCCAGCGCCACATCGAGCGTGCCATCCGGCGCGAGCAGCGCCATGTACGCGCCGCTCCGCCGCCCCTCGGCAATGTACGC
>DGDY01000303.1:10253-11202 GCA_002385675.1 Anaerolineales bacterium UBA3940
ACATCCAGCCGGGCGAGGTTTTCGGCGATGTTGCGCGCCACCCCGCCCAGGCTGCTACGGATAATGCCGGGGGCCGAACTACCGCGAATCATCTCGCGCTCCGGCCTGCCCTTTACGTCCAGATTTGCCGCCCCGATGACGAGGACGTGCCCGCACTCCTCTTCCAATCGTTCTCCTCCTGAGGTGCCCTGTAGGTAACGCTCATCATGCCCGGCAGGGCAGAATGAGCGTCGAATAGCTTAAGCGTATCACACCCATCAAGGCCCGGCAAAAGACGCCTGCACGCCCTCATCCCCCTGCCAGAGGGGGGAAGCGTGACTCGTTGCTGCGCCGCGGGCGGGGTGAGGGCATCCTGCATGTGAGCACGCTATGATCAGAAGGGTAGCTCAATTTGTGAGCGAGCATAGTCTGAAGCACACGCCAAAGGAGAGAACTCGATGGCGAAACAGTACAGCAGCCCTCCTGAAATGGTCATTGACCCGACGAAGCGGTACCAGGCGATCCTCAAGACGGAGCACGGCGACATCCGGGTGGATTTGTTCGCGGATCGCGCCCCGAAGACCGTCAATAACTTCGTGTTCCTCGCACGCGAGGGCTACTATGATGATACGACCTTCCACCGTGTGATCAAGGACTTCATGGTGCAGGGCGGCGATCCCACGGGCACCGGGCGTGGCGGCCCCGGCTACCAGTTCGACGACGAGCCGGGCGCGCTGGCGCTGCTCCATGACCGGCCCGGTATCCTGTCGATGGCGAATGCTGGCAGGAACACCAACGGCAGCCAGTTCTTCATNNGACTCGCTGGAGACGCTCTTCCGCATCCGCGAGCGCGACCCGCAGCGCGATCGCCAGCCCGGCGACCGGCTGATCAGCGTGGAGATCATCGAGGAGTAGGCGCAGGCAGCCCTCTGCTTGTGGTGGGGGTGTGGTAGGGGCAGGTCTCAGACCT
>DGDY01000303.1:11381-30911 GCA_002385675.1 Anaerolineales bacterium UBA3940
CAGGTCTCAGACCTGCCCCTACGATGCCTGCTGTATTAAGCGAAGCCAAAGACTAGGACGCGGGTTTTTACCCCATCCCCTTCCCTGCTAGCGGGGAAAGGGAGTTCGCCTGTTCCCCCTGCGATGCGGGGTGAGGGCGTTGAGAAATCGCTTCTCTACGTCCCGCGCAGCGGCTCGAACCCGGTCGTTGGGCTTTTCGGCTTTGGCGGTTCGGATGGGCCCTGCGGCGGCGTCGAGGGCGGGCCGGGGATATCCGATGGCGGCGCAGATGACTCAACGGGCGTTGGCCCGGAGCCGCCACTCACCGTGCCGAGGGGCCGACGCAGCACGTACGTCAGCGGGCGGCGGCCCAGACCACCCTCGTTGGCGACCACGCTGACCAACTCCCAGCCCTGCTCGCCCAGCTTGGCGAGCATCGCGGGCCAGTTCTGGTGCAACTCCGTCTCGACGGGCGAGCGATCCGCGAAAAACTGCCTGAGCACGCCGGTGTCGTTGGTGCGCGTTTCGATCTGGCAGTACTGCCAGCGAGTTCGTTGGGTCATCGTAGGGTCACTCTCCTGTCCGTGTTGTGTCTCGATGGGTAAGCGTCACGCTTGTGGCAGCCTGCCGCTGTCACCCTCTCAGCGCTCTTCCTCCGCCTCTTTTTCGACGTTTGCCAGCACTTTGAGGATCTCGTGCCCGTACTTCTCGGTGCGCCACGGCCCCAGGCTGTCGATGGCCTTCAACTCCTCGATGGACTGCGGGGCTTTGTACGCGATCTCCCACAGGGCATCCTTCGAGGCGATCACGTCCGACGCAACGCCGCGCTCAAGCCCGCGCTCCTTGCGCCAGGTATGGAGGGCGTCGTAGCGGCGCTGAACGTCCTCGTCGGGGCGGGGGTCCACGCGGCGGGGCGGGCGGGGCGGCTCGGCCTCAAGCCCGCGCTGTATGGCCTTCAGAATGCCCATGCCATAGCGGCGCACCTGCACAGCCGAGATGCCGCGCATCCGGCGCAGTTCGCTCAGCGAGCGGGGCATGGCCCGCGCCAGCGCCATCAGCGTTTTATCGCCCATGACCTTAAAGACGGGCACGTCCCGCGCCTGAGCCTGCTTCTCGCGGAACAGGTACAGCTCGCGCAGGATGGCGATCTGCTGTGGCGGCAGGCGGCGCGCCTCGTGGATGCGCCAGTAGCCCTCCGGGTCGAAGCCGGTGCCGCTCCACTCCGCCCGGCTGACCTCCTCAAACATCTCGCGGGCCTCTTCAAGCCGCCCGGCGGCGGCGAGCATGTCGTGGAACTCGTCGCGCAGCGTGAGCAGGTAGTGGGTATCCATGCGCGCATAGCGGATCAGTTCGGGGGGCAGAGGGCGCTGGCCCCAGTCTGCGCGCTGGTTGCCCTTGTCCACCTCGATGCCGAAGCGCTCCTCGAGGATCGCGCCCAGGCCAAAGCGATCCCAGCCGAGCACGCGCGCGGCGATCATGGTGTCAAACAGGTTGTGGAACTCCCAGCCGAAGTCGCGCCGGAGGATCATCACGTCGTACTCTGCCGCATGAAAGACCTTCTCCACGCCGGGGTCGGCGAAGATGTCGCCGAGGAAGGCCAGATCGCGCCCGCCCTCGAACGCGAGCGGGTCGATGACGATGTCCTCCGTGTCGGTGCTGAGCTGGATCAGGCAGACATGCGCCTGGTAGGCGTGCAGGCTGTTGGCCTCGGTATCGACGGCCAGCCGGGGGACACCGTCGAGAAGCTGCTTTAACGCCTCCAGCTTGTCGAGGGTGTCGACCATCATGACCGGGCCCAGAATAGGGTGAGATTTATCTTGGGAATCCGTTGGGTTATCTGTCATAGCCACTTCTTGTACTTGAAGTATCCTAACAGCATGGCGACGAGCGCCACCATCACGCCGATGATGACGAGCCAGGCATAGCGGAAGTCCTGCAGCGGGAGCAGGACGTTCATGCCCATAAAGCCGACGATCACCTCCAGCGGCAGCAGCACCAGCGAGATAACCGTCAGGACACGGATCACCTCGTTGATGCGGTGAGATGCCAGTGCATCAACGGTATCGGCCAGGTTGGCGATGACCTCGGTGTTGTCGTCAACGATGTCGCGCGCCTTCTGGAGGTGGTCGAGAATGTCCCCGAAGTACACCTCCAGGTTGTCGTGAATGAAGGACCGCTTAAGCTGCTCCAGGTTGAAAACGATCGGCACCTGCGGGCGGATGATCCGGCGCAGTGCGACGATGTCACGCCGCACGATGGAAATATCCTGAATGGTGCGCTGCATGTTCTCGTCGAACATCGTTTCCTCGATGCTGCGGATGTTCGCATCGACTTTATACAGGATCGGGAAGACGTAGTCCACGAGCCGGTCGATCACGGTGTGTAGCAGCTTGCCGGGGCTGGTGAAAAACTGGGCGCGTGCCTCCTCGCTGCTCTTGCACAGCTCGAAGAAGTTGACCAGCGGCTTGAGTTCGCCCTCATGCACGGTGACGAGATAGCCCGGCCCGATGAAGAAGTCGACCTCGCCGGGTATGGAGATGCGCCGTTCCGGGTCCCACACAGGGAAGTGCATGACGAGGAACAGGTAATCCTCGTGGTCGTCGATTTTCGGGCGCTCGATGCGGCTCAGGCAGTCCTCAAGCTCAAGCGGGTGGAAGTTGGGATGCTGCTGGCCTAGCTGGGCAATGTCGGCAGGCGTGGGCCGGACGATGTTGGTCCATATGAGTTGATCATGGTGAAGGGTTTCAAGGGCCATAACAGGGCGCACATCCGACAGTGATGAGCAGGCTGCTTACAGACGATCTGAGTATAGTCCCGTGCCGGAAGGGCTGCAAAAGGCCTCCCTTTGACAGCTCTAGGGGCCGCGACTTTCCCCCGCAGCAGCGGCAGAGGGGGTACCCCAAGCAGCCCCTACCGCCCCTCGCTGCCCGACAGCCGGAACTGCTGCCTCTGGCGGCGTTGCACACGGCGAGCAGCCCGCGACTGCCACGCGCTGACCCCGGCGACGTGCAGGAAGGCAAGCGCATACAGCACCATGAATGGCACAACCGCCGGCAGGCGCGTCAGGGCGACGGCGGCAGTTGCCGCCGCATAGAGCGCCATCAACACCTCAAGCGTTGTTGTCAGGTCGCTGAGCAGCGCGTAGCTGCTTGCTGCCCAGCCCCGGTCGGCTCCCCGCGCCTGGAACTTCGGCGTGCGCTCGAAGGGCTGCGCCCGGCCCGAAAGCCCGCGCAGCACGGCGGCGGTGTTGCTCACCGCGATGCCCATTCCGCCGAGCAGCAACGCGGGGAACACCAGCAGCCGCCGCGCCCAGTTGTCACGGTGCAGCGCGCGCTGCGAGATCGTAACCTGCACCGGCGAGCCGAGCATCGCCAGCCCCAGCCCGGCGAGCGGCAGGTTGTTCAGCCCGCCGAGCAGCAGCAGGGGCAGCGTCAGCAGCAGGACGATGAGCATCAGCGGGTGCAGGAAATACCCGCCGAGGTGCAGCAGCGCCTCGATCTTCTGCCAGGGCGTCAGGTGCGAGCGGATGAGCGTCCCGCCCATCTTGCGCAGGCACTGCACCGTGCCCGTCGCCCAGCGCGACTGCTGCCGCTTCAGCCCCATCATCAGCGGGGGGATCTCTGCCGGGACGCCCACGCCCGGCAGGTAGAGGAAGCGCCAGCCGCGAAGCTGCGCCCGGTAGCTGAGGTCGATGTCCTCACTGAGGGTGTCGTGATGCCAGCCGCCGCTGTCCTCGATGCAGGCCCGCCGCCACACGCCCGCCGTGCCGGAGAAGTTCATAAACAGGCCGTTGCGGTGGCGAGCGGTCTGTTCAACGATGAAGTGCGCGTCGAGCGCGAGCGCCTGCCCGCGCGTGAGCAGGTTCTGCTGCTCGTTGAGGTGCGCCCAGCGCGTCTGCACCAGCCCCAGCCGGTCGTCGGTGAGGAAGTAGGGCACAACCTCCCGCAGGAAGCCCGGCGGGGGCGTGAAGTCGGCGTCAAAGATGGCGACAAGCGGCGCGTCGTTCTGCTCCAGTCCGTAGGCGAGCGCGCCTGCCTTGTAGCCCTCTCGCGTGCCGCGGCGTACGTGCTCAATCTGCAGCCCGGCGCTGCGTGCTGCCTCGACGGCGGCGGCGGCAATGGCGACAGTGTCGTCGGTCGAGTCGTCGAGTACCTGCACCGTCAGCCGGTCGCGCGGGTAGTCCAGCCGGGCGACCGTCTCGATGAGCCGCTCAACGACGTGGCGCTCGTTGAAGATGGGAAGCTGCACCAGAACCGGCGGCAGGTCAGCCTCATCGGGGGTTGGGGGTGTGGGCGGCTCTGCCTTGCGCTTGCGTAAGTAGAGGAGCGAAAGCAGCAGTGAGTTGAACCCGACAATCGCCAGCCCCACGGTGCTGGCGACGTACAGGACCTGCAGGATGGTTGTCAGCAATTCCATATCAGCTCGTCGCAGTCCGTTCCGGTACAGGCAGGCATAAAGAAAGCAGCGGTCAGCACGGGCGCAGCCCGTCTAACCGGCTGCTGCCGAATCATACCACATCCCTCGCCGGGTGCGGATATCACCTGTGGGCTACGCCATTTCCTTCCGGTTCGGGCGCACTGCGCAGGCAGGCGTTCAGATCATCGATGGCGTCCGTGCGGACAAACGCGGTGATCAGGTCCCCGGCCTGCAGCCGCGTGTCGCCATGCGGGATGAGCGTCGTGCCGTTGCGCTGCACGGAGACCAGCACAAAGTCGAACGGCATCTTCGCCACCGCGTCCCTGACCCGGCGGCCAACGGCGGCGTCGCCCTCCTTCAGCCGGATCTCCACGAACTCGGTGCCCTCTGCGTGCTGTAGCTGCATCCGCTTCTGGCGGTGGGCCAGCTCCGAGCGACGGGCGAGGGCAAGGTTATAGGCGCGGACCGCGTCGATGTGCCGCACCAGCCCGACCAGGTGGCGCGGGTTCTCGCGGGAGACGACGGGCAGGTGCGCCAGCCCACGCGTGCCCATCCGCGTGAGCGCCGCCCCCATTGACTCGTCCGGGTAGGCAACGGGCAGGCGCGAGAGCGGCGTGCCGATCTCCGAGACGAGCGTGCGGCGGGGCCGGTCCTCCGCGACGGCCCGCTCCAGGTCGGTGATGGTCACCATGCCCCACAACTCGCCGCTGGCATCTACGACCGGGAAGCCGTGATAGCGGTTGTGGCTGAACGTCTCGGACAGCTCGACCAGCGTCATGGTCGGCGGGACCGTCTCGACATCGCGGACCATCACATCCTCGATGGGCACGCTCTCCAGCACGTCCACGTCACGCCCGCGCCGCAGGCGGATGCCGCGCCGCGCCAGCTTGAGCGTGTAGATCGACTCGTTGCCGAGCAGGCTGCGCCCGACTATCAGCGCGATAATGATCGTCAGCATGAGCGGCAGGATGATGCGGTAGTCCCCTGTTAGCTCGAACAGCATCACCACCGCCGTGATCGGCGCGTGCGCCGAACCGGCGAAGACCGCGCCCATGCCGACGAGCGCATACGCGCCCGGCGGCGCTGCAATGCCGGGGAAGAACGCGTTGACCACCTGCCCGAACGCCGCGCCGGTCATCGCACCCATGAACAGCGACGGCGCGAACACGCCACCCGACCCGCCGGAGCCGAGCGTCAGGTCGGTTGCCAGAATCTTGAGCCAGATCAACACGAAGGCGGGCAGGAGCAGCATCTCGCCGCCGAGCGCCTGCATGATCGGCTCGTAGCCGCCGCCGTAAATGTCCGGCATCACGTCGTAGCTCAGGAAGGGGAACAGGCGCGGGATCAACAGGCCCAGTATGCCCAGCAGCAGGCCGCCGATGGCCGGCTGCACCCAGCCGGGGATCGCCTTCTGCCGCTCAAACAGGTCTTCCATCCAGACCAGCGAGCGCACAAAGGCCCAGGCGATCCAAGCCGCGACGACGCCGAGGACCGCATACAGGATGAACTCCCACGCGCTTACCAGCGTGTACGGCTGCTTGACGCCGAAGATGTACTCCCCGCCGAGGATGGCTTTCATCACGGCGTTTGACGTCACCGCGGACACGACGATGGCGCTGACGTGCCCCACGTTCAACTCGCCGAGGATGACCTCCAGCCCGAAGATCACGCCCGCCATCGGCGCGTTGAAGGTGGCGGCAATGCCGCCCGCCGCGCCCGAGGCCACCAGCCCCCGGATGCGGTTATCCGACAGGTTGAAAAGCTGCCCGACGGTCGAGCCAATCGCCGAGCCGATCTGGATGATCGGCCCCTCGCGCCCGGCGGACCCGCCCGTGCCGATGGTGATCGATGCGGTGATCGCCTTGAGGACGGCGACGATAGGCCGGATGCGCCCACCTTGCAGCGCAATCGCCTGCATGACCTCCGGCACGCCGTGGCCCCGCGCCTCCCGCGCGAAGAACCAGGTCAGCGGGCCGACGAGCAGACCGCCGATCGCGGGCATCGCCAGCACGTACCAGTGACTTCCGCCGCCCAGCCGGGGCGCTGCGCCGTACGAGACGCCGCTGATGAACTCGATCAGCAGGTTGAAGACGACCGCGGCAAGGCCTGTAGCCAGCCCGACGAGCAGGCCGGTGCCGAGCGCCACGACCTCGCCGGATGGCTGTACCCGGTTAAGCAGGCCGCTGATGTGCAGCGCCAGGCGATACATGATGCCCTGTGAGGGGAGAGATGATGTGCCAGGCGAGTTCATTGATTATTATATGAGTGCCCCATAACTTATCGAGTGTTGCGCCGGGCCGTTATAACTCTGAGGGTGTGGAGTTGCAAGCAGGGGAAAGCCCCCTTTTATAGCCCCATTCTCCTATAGCCCCAGCCCTGTGAAAAATGTAACTTAGGCCCCGCCGACCCCCGGTATGGGACGGTAGGAAAATCCCCCAGTACCGGCTTCAGGTAGGTGATCACCTCATTATGTACGCCATCAAGACGGGCTAGACTGTGCGCAGCATCTAGCTCAAACGTCAAACAACATTTTCAACTTGTTAACCTGGTTACCAAATGAATATCCTGACTCTCTTTTCGACCCGTCGTATTCTCGTCGCCCTGTTCGCCCTGACCCTGCTGTTCATCGCTCTGAGCGCTACCGCTCTGTCCATGCTGCAGCCCGTATACCTCATCGGCGTGGATGGCTCTGCGCCCTCCGCCGCCGCGGCGAACCCCGGCAACTATGTGCTCTCCGGCTACCGCTGGAACAAAGACACGGTCACCTTCAGCATCGCGAACTGCCCCGCCTCGCTTGACTGCGAGTCCGCGCATGGTGCGGTCCGCGAAGCCGTCGCAGCCTGGAACGCCGTTATCGGCCTGAACCTGGTCGAGGTTCCTGCCGATGGCGATATCGTCATTAGCTGGGGGCTGACCGGCTACGGTGGCCGCCACGCGTTTGACGGGAAGGGCGGTAAGGTCGCGCAGACCTACTACCCGTACACCGGCGGCGCGGTGTGGTTCGATGGCGACATTGTGCTGGACGACTCGGAGACGTGGGTTGTCGGCACGCCCGCCCCGTTCCCGCAGGAAGTTCACCTTGCGACCGTCGTCACGCATGAGCTGGGCCACGCCCTGGGGCTGGCGCACAGCTACAACCGCGGCGCGCTGATGTGGACGACTTACACCGGTGTGCAGGGGCTCAGCGAGCACGACATCGCCGGTGGTCAGGCGCTTTACGGGGCGCCTGCTGCCCATTAGCTGACTTCCGACCGCTTCGCCCACCCCGCACCGGTCACATCAAAGAGCCCTTCGCCTGTCGGGAGCGAAGGGCTCGTTTTGATTCTGCACTTATAGCGACGGTGAGATTTACGCCTCCGGCAGCCGCGCGGACCAGCGCATCAGCCCCAGCCCGGCGACCATCAGCAGGCCGCCGCCCAGCACCCACTGCCACAGGATGCGCAGCGGAGCGGCAGCGGCGGTCGGCGGCTTGTCCCCGAAGGCGGGCAGTTCTGCCGGCAGGACTGTCACACAGGCCTGGTTCGACGCCGCGCTGCCTGCGAAAGCCTGGTTGCAGGACTGCGCTGGCGGCAGGACCTGCTGCGCGACCGTCTCGGCGGTGATCACCACCTCCTCGCCCGGCTGGACCTCGCCCACGTTGACGGAGAAGCTGCTGCCATCGACGGCCGTTGTGCCGCGCGAGGACGAGACGCGCACCAGCTCGACGGCGGGCGGGATGGTGTCGGTCACCGTGACGCTGCCGGTGGGGGTATCCGCCGGGTTGGTGACGCGGATGGTCCAGGTGACAGTCTCGCCGACGGCGGCGATCTCAGGCGTGACGAACTTCGCCAGCGCAGGCAGCCCGGCAACAGGCGCAGCGGCAGCCTGTCCGCCCTCAGCCGGTGCCTCGGCGGGCGGCTGCCCCGGCTCGGTTGTCGGCGAAGATGGCGGAGGAGGCACCGCCCCCGCGCTGACTACGTCGATGTCGTTATCCGAGACGGGCGGGAAGTTGTGCTGGAAAACGTCGCTGCAATCAGCAACCGCGATGTTTTCAAGCTGCGTGCCATCCGCCAGGCCGGGGTCAACTGCGGCGGTCAGCGTGACCGTGCCCTCGTTCGGCAGCCCGCTCTGAGTGCCCGGCAGGAACGCCCCATTGTTCACCAGTGTGTTCCCGGTGATCTGGTACTCGACGCGCCCCGGCGACGTCTCCGAGCAGGTGCCGATCAGCGGCTCGTTGACCTGGCAACTCACGAAGGTCATGCCGGGGGGCAGGGTGTCGACGATCTCCGGCTCGTTGTCGGGCAGCGGGAGCGCGCCCGCGATCCCGTTGTTGCGGACAACGATGTTGTAGGTCGTTTGCCCCGGTGATGAAACCACATCTACCCCGTCGTCCTTCTCAATGGCGAGTTCGGGCAGGTTGGGCGGCTGAAGGAACACACGGTACCTGCTGACCTGGAACAGGTACTGGTTGTCCGCCTCAACGCAGAGCTGCGCCCGCCACAGGCCGGGCGCCGGGTTGGCGATGGCATCCCCCGCGAAGTCACCCTGTGCCGGGTCGAACGTCTGCATCTGGGTGAAGTCAGGCCGTATATTGGACTGGTCGTCCATTGACAGGACGTTATTCCACGTGGCGTTGCCTGAGCGGGTGCCCTCGATGATGGGTGCGCCCGGGTAGCCGTTCAGACAGTCACCCTGCACACCCGGCGGGAAGTAGCACACGTGCCCCAGACCGTAAGTCTCGGGCCGGTCCATGTCGAAGTTGAAGATGGCCATGTCCTGATCGCCATCGTTCACAAACCAGAAGAAGTCCTGGCAGGCGGTATCGCCCTGCAGGTAGGCAATATCGAAAATGCCGATATCTGCCTGATCGCCCGTCCCGAGCAGCCCATCCGGCCCGAGTTCGGCTTCAAAGCCGACGCCCTCCACGCGAAGCTGCCAGGAGTTGTCGTCGTTGTACCAGCCGACCTCATACGGGTCCACCGCGCCGGTGACGGTTTCCAGCAGGTAGACGCCGCACGTCTCACCCAGCACCGGATCGGCGGGCAGGGTGATGGTGGCGAAGGTAGTCCAGACCTCGCTGAAGGTCATCGGCTCGTAGATCTGCTCGGCGAGGAGCGTGCCGTCAGGCGCGTAGAGCCAGTAGTGCGTGTTGTCGAACCACTGGGGATCCTGCGTGCGGTTGTTCAGGTTGTCAAAAAACTCGTCGCGCACGACAGTGCCCGGCTCGACGCCGGGGTCGAACAGTTCTACGGTGTACTGGAGGTTAGGTTCACACGGGATCACGATCTGCATCTGGTGGCGGCCATTATCACCCGCCCCGGCAACGTCGAAATCTTCTCCCACGCCGACGTCAACCGGGTCGTTGGTGATGTAGTCGCCAAAGGCGAGCACCTGCAGCGGCCCGGTGGTCTGGATAAAAACCGCCTCGCTGGACTCGGGCACGAGGATCTCGGCAAGCACGTTCGGGACGACGGCCAGGGCCAGGCCGAGGATCATCATCAGCATACCGGCGAGGTGGAAGACTCGCCGGCGGCGATGGGGGCGGTCGCTCGATGGCCTGCCTGCGGAGGACTTGCTATGATGCGGTACCATCTTCTTCTCCTTCGCTGTGACGGTAACAATACAAACAAAACCACGTCTGGCCGGGAGCCGGCCCGGAAACAGGTTAGAGTCTCAGCAGGGTCATCTGACGGCGCCGGTTGACCGGCTCGCGCCAGCTTCAACAGCCGAAGGTTGGTTGTTAGGTGTTGCCCGGAAGGAGGAACAGTGAGGAGAGAAGGTAGACTAAACTGTTTGTGTTGGGTCAGGTCGCCATGTGGGCAGTGATGCAACCGAGCTTATACCTGTCATTCTAGTCATGACAGGAAATAGAGTCAACAGAAGAGCGGAGACCGTATCGCCGGTATCCCTCTCCTGGATCGCGACGGCCCAGAGAAGCAGCCCCGCCCGTAAAGCAGCGAGCCCCTCGCCACACGCGAGGGGCTCGACGTGATTCTGCACTTGTAGCGGCGACGGAGGGCCTACGCCTCCGGCAGCCGCGCGGACCAGCGCATCAGCCCCAGCCCGGCGACCATCAGCAGGCCGCCGCCCAGCACCCACTGCCACAGGATGCGCAGCGGAGCGGCAGGAGTCGGCGGCGCGCCCCCGCCGAAGGCGGGCAACTCAGCCGGCAGGATCGTCACGCAGGCTTCGTTGGAGGCCATGCTGCCTGCAAAGGCCTGGTTGCAGGACTGGGCCGGCGGCAGGATCTGCTGCGCGACCGTCTCGGCGGTGATCACCACCTCCTCGCCCGGCTGGATTTCACCGAGGTTGACGGAGAAGCTGCTGCCGCTGACGGCGGGCGTGCCGCGCGAGGATGAAACGCGCACCAGCTCGACGGCGGGCGGGATGGTGTCGGTCACCGTGACGCTGCCGGTGGGGGTATCCGCCGGGTTGGTGACGCGGATGGTCCAGGTGACGGTCTCGCCGATGGCGGCGACCTCAGGCGAGACGAACTTGGCAAGCGCAGGCTGCCCGGCGACAGGCGCGGAAGCAGGCGCAGCAGGCCCGCCGCCCGGATCCCCCGGTACTGCGGTAGGCTGTACCTGCGTCGGATCGGGCGTCACCGTCGGCGTGACGCCTTGCGCCACGACTATGTCGATGTCGTTATCCGAAACCGGCGAGAAGGTGCGGCCCGACGGATCGCTGTATTCGACGGTCACGACATCTTCAAGCTGCGTACCGTCTGCCAGCCCGGGGTCAATCGCGGCGGTGAGCGTCACCGTGGCGGTGTTGGCCCCGCTCCCCGCGCCGGGGAGGAAGATCGGGGCGGGGAAGCCCTGATAGCCGGTGATCTGGTACTCGACGCGCCCCGGCGATGTCTCCGAGCACGTGCCGATCAGCGGCGCGTTGACCTGGCAACTCACAAAGGTCATGCCGGCGGGCAGGATGTCGACGATCTCCGGCGCGTTGCCGGGCAGGATCGCCGCGTCACCCTGGCCGATGTTGGTGATCGTGATGGTGTAGGTCGTCTGGCCCGGCGAGGTCACAACGTCCACGCCGTCATCCTTGGTGACGACGAGCTGCGGCACGGGCTGCGGGAGCTGCGGCGGCTGTACGAACAGCATGGCGTTCACATGGAAGGAGAACTGGCTGTCCGTGCCGGGGCAGAGCTGCGCGCGCCATACGCCGGGCGCGGGGTTCGCAATGGCGTCGCCGGTGAAGTCACCCTGAGTCGGGTCGAACTTCTGCATCTGATCGAACGTCGGGCGCCCGACGCTCTGGCTGGCAAAATCCGGCGTGTCGTTCCACGAGCCGCTGCCGGACACCGTGCCCAGAATGACCGGTGGGCCAGGGTAGCCGTTCGTGCAGTCACCCTGCACGCCGGGCGGGAAGTAGCAGATCAGCCCGATGCCGTCTACCTCCCGATCAACAAAGTCGAAGTTCTGCATGACCAGGTTCTGCGAGCCCTGCTCGACCACCCAGTACAGGTCGGCGCAGAGATTGTCGTCGATGACGTGGTAGGACAGGTTGCCCAGCCCCACGGCGGCTTCATCGCCCGTGCCCGGCTGCCCGTCCGGCCCAAGCTCCGCCTCGAAGCCGACGCCGTTCAGGCGCAGTTCCCAGGCGTTATCGTCGTTGTACAGCCCGATCTCGTACGGGTCGATAGCACCGGTCCGTGCCTCCACGACGTAGTTGCCGCAGGTCTGGCCCGGCTGCGGGTTGGCGCCCACCGAGATCGTCGCGAACAGCGTCCATGCGTCGTTCGAGGTGCCCGGATCGAACACCGTCTCCTGCAGGACGGAGCCGTTCGGGGCGAGCAGCCGGAACATGGTGCGGTCGAACCACTGCGGGTCTGTCGTGTTGTTGAACTGGTCGTCGCGCATCTCGTCCGGCGTTACACCCGGGTCAATAGCGGGGTCGAACAACTCGACGGTGTACTGGACATTAGGCACGCAGGGGATGATGAGGAACAGCCGGTGCGGGCTGTTATCGCCGAACCCTGCCGGGTCGCGAGACGATCCACCGGTTACCGAGACAGGGTCGTTGGTCGTGTAGTCGCCTGAGTCCAGTTCAGCCAGCGGGCCGGTCGTCTGGAAGTAGAGGTTCATCGTGCCGTTCGGGACGACGATGGCGGCGAGAGCGTTCGGAACGATGGCGAGGGCAAGCCCAAGAACCATCATCAGAATGCCAGCCGCGTTCAACAACCATCGGCGGTTGGGGGATCGTCCTCGGTCGTTCGGACGATGTTCGGGCTGGGTCGTGCGGTAGCGGGGCATTTTAGTCTCCTCCATGATAACGATAAAACACGAGGAATGATACAGTGAGCCGGTGCGTGCCGTCCGGGAGAACGGTTCGCTGCCTACCTGTGTCCTGCCTTAGACTATGGTTACCTAATACATCTAAAATAGGCGCCAGCTCCACTTGCTGGGGACAAGCAGTTATCGGTTGCCCGGTCTGTTAAGGTGGTTGGGAAGTGTTTGAAGGGATGGTAAGGGTACGGGCACGCCGGCTATAAGAAAAAAGTACCACTACAGACATTCTAGTCACGAGGGCGGCTGGAGTCAACTAACTGGCTGAGGGCCGGTAGGCTGACCTGGCTCGGACAACAAACGGGGACCGCACAGGCGATCCCCGTTGTGATTCCGGCTGGTGGCCTGCCCGCGTAATCAGGGGCCAGCATCAGCGAGGGAAGGGCGCGGTTACATCCTGAACAGGTCGCCCAGAACCATCACGCCCGATACGACAACCAGCAGCAGCGACGCTTCGAGAAGCGCCGGGCTGAGGCCGTGCGGGTTGCGGAACAGATAGAATAATGCAGCGACGCTCACCAGCAGGGTGAGCCCCTCACCTAACGATACTCGACGCACCATGTTAGAGTTGCTACCTGTACATCTCGTCCACGTCCTCCCACTGTAGCACGGATTCGCCGGGGCGAGCCTAAATATTTCCCAAATATTGGCCCTGCCGGGCCGCTTGCCGCCCTTCAGGGTATGTGGATAAAAATTCATAAAGAATTCACACACCTGCTCCGCGAAGTGTTGTATAGTCGCTCTAAGGGATAGATGCGCTGGTATAGGCCCCGATGCTGGGACTGGCATTATTCCGGGGCGGGCCGCAATTTTATTTCCAGTCTCAGCCCCCCACCTTCTTTCAGCACGCATTATTTTGCTGACGCCGACGCGAGCGGTCACCGGCGCACGTCCCGACGGATTGGCTCGCGGCGCTCCGCGACCGCACATGCCCGGCAAGTACGCCGGGCGTTTTTTGTCCAACAAATGTACAGGCCCGGTCATAGCGACCGGGCCTGTATTTGATCTACCGGGTAGACGGGCTACTCGGGGATGATAGCCGCGTCATACAGCGGGCCATCGTCCACAGGCGCACCGTTCGGGCCCTGGTTGAGCGGTACGCCGACGAGCACCACGCCGCTGCAGCTCCCGCCCTGGCCATCCGTGGCGGTGAAGCTGACATGGTACACGCGCCCGTTGCCATTACCCGCGCGCTCGGCGCGCAGTTCAACCACCGATGTGCCGATGCCCTGGGCGTCGGGCGCGAAGTTACCGCTGCCCGGGCCGAGAACCGGCTCATCCTGGAAGACACTGGTGATGGTAATGGTCACCGGGTCGCCGTCGGGGTCTGTCACACCGAGGATCTCGACCGGCACGAACTGGTGGTTCGCGGGCCAGAGCGACGCGACGCTGGGCATCGCGCCCGTGCAGACCGGCGGCGCGTTTGTCGGGAAGGACAGCCCGACGATCACCGGGTCATGGTCGGAGGAGCGGAACTCGTTCGGCTCGAAGAGCGCATCCTGCGGGTCCTTCTTGAAGGTCATGTCATAGTCGATGATGTCCGGCTCGTCGGTGTTGATGTGCCACGCCATCGCGCCGGTCACGAAGGGCAGGATGGGCTGGCTCGCCAGGGCGTAGTCCAGATAGCCAAGCTGGCCGTCGAAGACGTACGTGTAGGCGAACTCGCCCTCGAACTCGAACAGCAGGTCGGTGTAGTCGTCACCCGTGCCGAGCGTGTCGTCCGCACCCGCGCGAATGGCGTCGATCGGGTCTTCCTTATCGTAGGCGTTGAGGTCGCCGATGATCAGGTAGTTGCCGCTCGTGTCCCCGGTCGGGTTGGTCGCCAGCCAGTCGACGAGCGCCCGCGCACCCAGCGTGCGGGTGAGGTTGCAGTTGCCCTGCACCGGGTCGTCATCGCCGGGGCCGCACGCCGAGCCCTTCGACTTCAGGTGGTTGACGACCACCGTGAAGGTCGCACCGCTGGCGGCGTCGGCGAAGGTCTGCGCGACCGCCGGGCGGCTCTTCTGCTCGCCCGTGCCCAGCGGGTCCGTGAAGGACGGGTCGTCGAGGATTGCGACGCCGCCCACCGGCGTCACCGCGCCCGGCTTGTAGATGATGCCGACCGTGATCTCGTCCGTGCCGACCACGCCTGTATCGATATAGGCGTAGGTGCCCGCGCCGACCGCCGCGTTGAGCGCATCGACGAGGTTGGCGATGGCCGTGACGTTGTTCTCGATCTCCATCACGCCTACGACCTCGGCGTCAATCGCCGCCAGCGCGGCGACGATCTTGGCCTGCTGGCGCTGGAACTCCTCGGGGGTGTCCGCGCCACGGCTACCGAGCGTCGTGAAGTAGTTGAGCACGTTGAAGGCTGCTACCTGCAGGTCGCCGCCGACATCACCCGGCGCGCCGGGGCGCGGGTTCTGCGGGATGTAGTTCGCGCCTGCCGTCGGCTGGATGCGGTACAGGTCGAAGCGGAAGTCGAGCACGCCCGTCAGCCCCTGCACGATGTCGCCACCCCGGAAGCTGTTGTCCAGCGCGAACACCGCGCCGTTGGGGTGGATCGCCGGGTCGGGGTTCTCCTCGGAGCGCCCATCGTCAAGCGTGATGCACACGCTCGCGTTGTGCGCCGCTATCGCGTCAGCTTCCGGCGAGCCGGGCTCGGCGACCGCCGTCGGCTGGAACAGCCGCTCGGTGCAGACGAGGATCTCGCCGAAGCGGTCATAGTTGAAGTACTCGGAGATGACCAACTCCTGCGGGAACGTCACCAGCATGCCCTCGTAGCGCTCGAAGATGCTGGTATCGACCGTGGGGACCGGCACCGGGTCCGGCAGCGGGCCGCCCGTCGAGCAGATCTCCATGGCGGTGACGTTGGTCAGTTCGGTCATGCCGAAGAACTCTTGCACCGTGCCGGTCACACGCACGACATCGCCGGGGTTGACGTCAGCCACGCCCGGTGCAAAGACGAAGATGCCGTCTGAGGTTTCTTCATTGCCGTCGGCGTCCTCCGGCTCTTCCTGCAGGTAGAAGCCGTCGAGGTCGCTGTTGAACGGGTCGCCGTCAGCCTCCTGGAAGTCGCCCACCACGATGCCCTCGATGGTGTGCTGTTGGCCCACAAACGGGCTGCTCGGGCCTGCGCCCTGGATCTCGTGGATCAGGGTGGCGGGGTCTCCGCAGGTGAGGGGCGGGGGAGGCGGCTCATCCTCGCAGGCGTTGGCCGCGCCGGGGGTGTCGTCGCCACCGTTGAAGTTGCCGATGCGCCAGCCGTCCTCACACTTGAAGACGTGGCCGGGGACGTTGCTGCCATCCGGCCCGACGGTCGTGTCACAGTAGGTCAGCTCGCTCGCGGCGGCGGTCAGCAGGGCGACGCACTCGACCACCTCTGACCAGGGAGTCACGTCAAGTACACCGTCGTCATCGGTGTCCAGGTCGGCGCCATCGCTGCCCGTGAAGTCGCGGACGAGCATGTGTGTCACGTTGTCGCTGTTCTCAAAGTTAAGGTTGGTCACCATGTCCGCCGTGCCGAACGTGAAGGTGCTCTCGGCGGCGACGAAGAAGCCGCTCGCCGGGATGACCTGGCCGGACAGGTTGACCACCACTTCGATCACGCCGCTGCCCTGTGCCGCCGTTCCATCGCCGATGACGATGTACGTCAGGCCGTCGAGGACCTCACCCGGCTCGCCGGTCAGCTCGAAGTACTCGTCGTTGTCCGTCGAGGGCTGGTCAATGCGGATCTCGCTCAGTGCGGCGACCGCCGGTTCGGTGGGTGGCTCGTCGTCGCAGGGGTTGGGAGCGCCCGGTGTGCCGTCAGGCGTGTCGAAGTTGAGCAGGTTGCCGTCGAACGTGCCGCCGGGGCCGTTCGGGCAGCGGAAGGTGCCGGAGGGCAGGAAGGTGCCGTCCGGGCCGAACACGACATCGGCGTAGGCGACATCGCCCGCGCCGCCGTCGGTGATTGTGATGCCGTCCACCACGCTCGTCCACGGGGTTGTGTCGAGCGTGCCGTCGTTGTCGACGTCCAGATCATCGTTCTGAGCGCCGGTGAAGTCCGTGACGAGCAGGTAGCTGGTGGTGCTGTTCTCGAAGGTGTCGTTCGGGAAGCCGAAGTCGGGAGTGATGCCGTAGGCAGCGGCACCTGCCGGGCTTGCACCCACCCAGTAGCCGTCATCGGGGATGGTCTGCCCGGCCAGCGACAGGGCGCGGTCGATGGTGCCCATCGCTGTGCCAGCGTCGGATTCGATGACGAGAAGGGTCAGGGAACTGAGATCGGTGCCGGGCGTGCCGGCCAGTTCGATGAACTCCCAGTCCACGCTGGCGGTGCTTACCTGAATCTCGTTGATGACAACGTTCTCCACCTGCGCCGCACGGGCGGCGGGTGGAGCTGCAACAAGCACCAAGAGCAGTGCGGCCAGCATCAGCACGATCTGTGCGGGCCTTCGCTCTTTAAGGCTAGCTTGCATGAACCGATTTCCTCCTGTAGGCCTTCATGATAAGGTACAAGACCTTGCTATGCTCACTTCGCTGTTGTTGTCTTCCGAGGATCGATCACTCCTGTGTGGTACTGTTAGTACCGACTTCGATGGGCCACCTCCTGTTTAAACCCAATGTCAAGTAGGGAAAATACCTATATTGTCATTCTAGTATGAATTGTGAATTGCGGGAAGTGAGCGCGGCCCCGCACGCGCAGGAGGGTGGACCATCGTACCATGCGGGTGCTACTGTCCGTTAGGATAAGCAACACCGCGAATGAAATTCGGGGCTCCTCGGTGCGAGACAAGCAGCGGGGACAATATCGCTGCGACTGAACGTCGCGGCTACCGTTTTGGACACCGATTCACCCTCCTTGCGATGCGGGTGGGGGTGGGGTTCCTTCTCGGATGATACCACCTCCCCGGCTCGATACACTCAGGGCGCAACGACAGGCAGCGATAGGGCAGTGGGAGGGAGCAACCATGCAGCAGGCGCGATTATCGCCACTCTTTGGCGTGAGTATTAGCCCCGCGACTGACAGCGTATCTGAGGCGTTCGAGCGGGCCCGGCTGGCGGACCAGCTCGGGCTGGACCTCATCACCAGTATGGACCACCCGTATAACGCCCGGCTGGTCGATACGTGGACGTTGCTCACGGCCCTCGCGACCGTCACGCGGCGGGTCCACGTTGCCACAAACGTAGCGAACCTGCCGCTGCGCCCGCCCGCGATGCTTGCCAAGCAGGCCGCGACGCTCGACGTGCTGAGCGGCGGACGCGTTGTGCTGGGGCTGGGCGCGGGCGCGTACTGGCAGGGCATCCGCGCGATGGGTGGGCCGATCCGCTCCGGCAGCGAGGCGTACCGCGCCTTCCGCGATGCGCTGTACATCATCCGGGGCATGTGGGAGAACGCAGGCGGCTCGTTCAGCTATGAGGGTGATGTGTACCAGGTGCGGGGCGTGCGCCCTGGCCCGGCCCCGGCACACCGCATCCCCATCTGGGTCGGCGCATCCGGCCCCAGCATGCTGCGGCTCACCGGGCGGATGGCCGACGGCGTGATTGTGTCCAACACATACCATCCGCCGGAGCATTTGCTGGAGATCAACCGGCTGATCGATGAGGGCGCGGCGGTGGCAAGCCGCCAGCCCGGCGAGATCCGGCGAGCCTACAACATCATGGGCAGCATTGCGCTGACGCCCGCCATGCAGGCGAGCCAGACGGAGGAGGGCCTGCACGGCTCCGTCTGGTTCTGGATCGACGAACTGACCCGGCTCTACGAGATGTACGGGCAGGATGTCTTCATCTTCTGGCCCACCGGTGAGAACCCGCACGCGCAGATCCAGGCGTTTGCCAACGAGGTCGTCCCGGCGGTGCGGCGGCAGGTGTCGTCACCACACCGCATGGGCGCGGAGTAGCGCCCCTCTCCACCCGGAGCGAGCCGGTCACCTGTCGCGGCAGTGCGGGTTGCTCGCGCCTGCCGGACCCTCGCAGACGTGAGGGGGCACAGCGCCGTCACAGCCGCCTTCCGGGCAGGCGTTCGTCGGCTCGCCGGGCGGATCGGTTGGTGGATCAGCCGGCGGCTGATTGGTTGGTGGCGGATCCGCCGGTGGTGGGCCCGGTGGCGGATCGCCCGGCGGCGGATCGCCCGGCGGCGGGTTGCTCGGCGGTGGGTCTCTCGGCGGTGGGTTGCCCGGTGGCGGATCGTTTGGCGGGCCAATGCCTGCTCCTGGCGCAGGGGGCGGCTGGGCCGGGCCTGTATCGGACGCGTCCGGCGGGTTGTTGGGTGTCGGCGTTGCAGGCTGGTTGACCGGCTGCGCCCTCGCCGCAGGCGGGAAGAACGCACTCGCTGGCGGCCTGGTGGGCAGCGGTGAGGGTCGTGGGGTCGGCGAGATGAACGGCGCGCCAATCAGCGGGCCGGGCTGCCTGGTACCCTCCGGCGTGGGCGTTGCCCCGGCGAGCGTTGGCGTGGGGCTTGTTGCCTCGGCGACCGGCGGCGCGGTCGGCTCAAGGTCCGGCTGTGGCTCCACGTTGAGCGGCTCGCCAATCCGGACTGTCAACTGATAACCGGCGGGAACGGTAGCGCCCTGGCCATCGCTGCCAGTAACCCACACCAGACCCTCTTCGACAGCGACCTCGGTGGTGTTGTCGTCGATCACGCGCACGCTGAACACCGTGCCGCGCACGGATGTGGTCGAGGATGGCGTGCTGATCGTAAAGGCGTCGTCTGCCTCGATGAGCTGGTACACCCGGCTGAAAGCCTGCCCGGCAAACAGGAACAGCCGCACCCGGAGGCTGCCGGGGGTATCGGACAGTTCGACGATGTGGAGCAGCGCCTCTTCGGAGAGTTCGACCGTGCTACCGTCGCGCAGGCGGAGCGTGGCGGTGGCGCCCTCGCCAAGCTGGACGCTGTCGCCCGCGCTCA
>DGDY01000303.1:31140-35147 GCA_002385675.1 Anaerolineales bacterium UBA3940
GCCATACTCGACGACCGCCTCGCCTTCCGACACGATGAGCGTGGCTTCGGTCACGTTGGGGCGGCTGAAGGCGAACACACCCAGAAACAGGATGATGGCCGTCGCGCCTCCCAGGACCCATAGCCTTTTGAACATACCACTACAACCCGGTTCGAACTAGGCGTACTTACATGCCGCTCAGTGCCCGGCTTTGCTTTTCCATCTTAGCGTGAGTTGGCCTCGCCTGTCCAGAGGTATGGTGTATGTTCGGTTTGCCGAAGGCAGCCGCCCATCGCACTCTGGTAATGGTGTAGTATCGAGCCTATAATAACTTCTATCAGGCTCATCCCCACCGACCCGCACCCGAACCATCCTGCCTCACCCCTGCCGCATACTGCTGATACCGCTCAGCCGCCGAGAGAGGTCCATGCTGTCAGAACTCCTCAGTCAAGTCCCGTTGTTCGCCAGTTTTGATGAGGGCGACCTCCAGCAGATTTGCTCCATCGTCGAGGAGCAGACGCTGCCTGCTGGCGCGGAGCTGTTCAAACAGGGCGACCCCGGAGACTGTGCGTACATTGTTGCCGAGGGCGAGGTCGAGGTCGTCCAGCAGACGCGCGGAGGCGCATTGCTGCTTGCGGTGCAGGGGCCCGGCACTGTGATCGGCGAGATGTCGCTGCTGGATCGCGCCCCGCGCATGGCGGGCGTCCGCGCCCGCACCGATACGCGTCTGGTGGTCATCAGCCAGCCGCAGTTTGAGCGCCTGCTGTATGCCAGCCCATCCGCAGCCCGCGCCATGCTGCGTACCGTTCTCCGGCGGTGGCGGCAGAACAAGGCGCTGCTCCAGCACTCCGAGCGGATGAGGCAGCTTACCACGCTGGTGGCGGGCATTGCGCACGAGTTGAACAACCCCGCAGCGGCGATCAAACGCGGCGCGGAGCTTCTCTCGGCGCTAGTGGCGGACTTCGAGCGGCTGAGCGGGGAGATCGCCGCGCTCAGCCTGAGCCGCGAGCAGCGCCGCATTCTGAGAGAAGCCGGGCGCCTGCCGCCATCCGGCCAGCCCGCACCGGCCTGGAGCGGGCTGGGGGACGATCTGGAGGCGCGTCTGGAAGCGCGGGGTGTGAGCGAGGCGTGGCGTCTTGCGCCGGACCTGGCCGACCTGGGCTACGACGCCGCGCGCCTCGCGCCGCTGCTCGACGCGTTCGAGGGGTATGAACTGGACGTGGCGCTTGAGTGGCTGCGGACGCTGGCGATGGCCCAGAGCCTGCTGAGGGAGATCGGACAGGGGGCGGAGCATATCGCGGAGATCGTCGGTGCGCTCAGAACTCACGCCTACCTGGACCGGGGCGAGATTCAGCGGGTGGATGTCAACGCGGCTCTGGAGGACACGCTGCGCCTGATGCAGGATCAGCTTGCCGGGGTTGCCATCCGGCGTGAGTATGACCCGGCCCTGCCACAGCTTGAGGCATACAGCAGCGAGCTTAACCGGGTATGGCTGAACCTTCTGGACAACGCGGCGGATGCGCTGCAGGGGCGGGGCACGCTGACGATCCGCACCCGACGCACGGAGCAGGGCGTCATGGTCGAGGTGGAGGACGACGGGCCGGGTATCCCGCAGGACATCCAGCCGCGGCTGTTCGAGCCGTTCTTCACGACGAAACCGCCGGGCAAAGGGGCCGGGCTGGGCTTACACGCCAGCTACTACATTGTCGTGTTGAAGCACGGTGGCGATATCCAGGTGGAATCCGAACGAGGCCGGACGGTCGCCCGCGTCTCGCTGCCGCTGTCGGTGTCCGCATAGGGGCGGGGTACGCGCGAATAAGGAGTTTGCATGGGGCGTGCGGCGCTGGCGGCATGCCCCGGTTGTTCGGTCTGTCGGCGTTAGCCCGTTAGCCGACGATGGGGTTCAGCACGCGCAGGGGTAGCCACGTACGGAAGCGGAACCAGGTCGTTGAGCGGAAGCTGGCCTGTCGCCGGGTGCTCTCCATCGCCAGCTCGCCGATCTCGTCCATAATGCTCTGCGCCGCGTTGCGCACGTACTCCCAGTCGTTAATGTCGCCGTCCAGGTAGATAGGCTCCCCAACGGTAATCGAGTAGGGGCCGTTCAGATACCAGCGTGCATCGTCCGTGAGGTCGCCAAGGGTCGTCTTGACGATGCGCAGGCGCGTACGGTCCAGCGCGACGCCAACCGGGATGATCGGCGCGCCGGTGAGCAGTGCAAGCCGCGCGACGCCGGTCCGCGCCGGGCACAGGCCGCCTTCCGCCGGGCTGAGCGAACCCTCGGGGAAGATGCCGATGGTGCGGCCCTGCTTGAGCAGTTCGACGGCCTGATTAAACGCGAGACGTGCGTTGGACTTGTCGACTTCGACGTGCCCGGCGGCCCGCAGGTAACGGCCAAACAGCGGCGCGTTGAAGGCGATCCGGCTGATTAGAATGCTGATCTGTTCCGGGGTGATGGTGAGCAGGTAGAAGGGGTCAGTGGTACTGGGGTGGTTAACAGCGAAAATCTTCGGCCCTGGCGGTAGTGGTGCGTTCCGGACAATGTCCCGATGCAGCATCCAAGACGAGAACAGGCGAAGAATGGCAACTCCTAGCCAGTATACAAGCTTTTGAAACAAAATTAGTCCTCTTTCATCATCTAACAGGCTTGCGCTGGGCAGCCCGCAAAGGTTGTGTCCCACTTAGGGGCCTGGCAGCGCCAACTTGAGTGGCCCTCCGCCTGACATCATCTGGAACACCTCACGGCACCAAACGTTATGGTGTTTTTTGATGATAACAGACATTCTACAACAATCCCACATTTCTTTCGCCCTGCTAACGTACGAAATCATCTCAGACTTTTGACGGTACGGTATGGTGAGGACACAGGACTGGCCTTGCAGTGCAGGGCGCATGATCGCTAACATAAAAAGCATGGAATGACTGGAAACCATTAAACAGGTGTAGTGGTAGGAGAGAAACCCGTGCTATCAAGCAGCCGAAAAATCCTTCTCGTGTTAGTGCTGCTCGCGATGCTGGTTGGGTCAGCCTTCACGACCGTCAGCCCGGCGCGTGCGGCGGCTGACGCGCAGCAGGACGACGGGCGCATCACGGTCCTGCTGCTCGGCGCGGATACCCGCCCGCGCTACCGCACCGAGCGCCCGCGTACCGACAGCATCATGCTGCTGATGGTGGACCCGCAGCAGCAGACGGGCGGCGTGCTCTCCATCCCCCGTGACCTGTACGTGGAGATCCCCGGCTGGGGCTTCTCCGACCGCATCAACGCCGCCTACCGGCTGGGGGGTGGCGAGCTGGCGATGAAAACCGTCGAGCATAACTTCGGCATTCAGGTGGATTACTACGTGCTGGTGGAGTTTGACGGCTTCACCACGCTGATCGATGAGATCGGCGGGCTGGATGTCTACGTGCCGCGCCGGATCCATGACCCTCTCTACCCTGGTATGAACGGCGGCTTCGACCCGTTCACCATCGAGCAGGGGGTGCAGCACATGGACGGCGAGACCGCGCTGAAGTACGTCCGCACCCGCTATACCGACAGCGACTTCGGGCGGCTGCAGCGCCAGCAGGATGTGCTGTTTGCGCTGCGTGACAAGGTGCTGAGCCTTAACATGCTGCCCACGCTCATCGCAAAAGCGCCCTCGCTGTATGCTACAATTGGCAACAGCATTCGCACGAACATGGGGTTGGGTGAGATGATCGCGGCGGCACAGGCCGCGTACGGCATCCCCCGTGAGAATATCCGCTCCGCGACCATCGACCGCAGCCATACGACGCCGTTCGTGACGACGCAGGGAGCAGACGTGCTGCTGCCGGATGAGGAGAAGATCAACGCACTCGTCGCAGAGGTATTCTGGTTGAGCGAGGAGTAGGCTGCTGCCGGCTGTACGCTCATCCAGCCGCCTGAGCAGCGTGCCGCTGCTCCATGTCGAGTATGTCTTAGTGTGGTTGGGGCAACACTGCGCGCCATTCGCTCTCCTGCCTGCCATGAGACCTTCGCGTCGCCGGGCAGGCGGAGAGCGTACACCCCGCCG
>DGDY01000303.1:35408-36218 GCA_002385675.1 Anaerolineales bacterium UBA3940
AGCGGCACGTGAGGGGTAAAGTGTAAATGTGTGAGGTCGTCCGGGGGCAAGCAGATGCTGCGACGCGTCGCAGCATCGTGCTAAATGGCGGCCAGAGAGGAGAATTCAATGGAGAGTCAAGGGCGTGAACCGCCCCGTGACGACCGGCTTGAGGCGGCATTCCGACCGCGCCTGCCCGAACTGCTCATCCACCTGCGCGAGCGGGCTGGATGGTCCCAGGTTGAGCTGGCAGAACGGGTCGGCGTGGATCAGAGCCTGATCAGCCGGATCGAAACGGGCACCACCAAACGTCCGCAGCGCCGCACGCTGATGCGCATCGCGGATGCCTTCAAGGAGGCCGGTATCCAGGTGGAGGTGTCGCAGCTTGAGGACGCCGCCGACGCCTCGGTGCCGGTTGGGGCTTACGGTATGGACGATCGGCTGGTGCGCATCTACGAGCGAGTGAGCACGTACCCGCCGGAAGTTCAGGATGCGTTCTACGATGCGCTCTACGCCGCCTTCCGGCTGATGGAGAGCGCGCATTCGGCTGGACGCTATGAGACGCGCTGAGGGCTGAGCGCGGCCACACAGCGCAACTGGCTGTGTCTGACCGCTTTGCCGTGTGTTTCCCACGCTGACCGCCGGTCGAGCCTTACAATAGGGCGGTCAGCACGCCTTCCCACGCCTGCCGCAGTGCCTCGTTGACCGGACAACCCGGCGCGAACAGGGTGACAGGCAGTACCTTTACCATTTCTCCACGACGATTGAATCGAACGGGATGTGTGCGATCACCGGGAGATCGTTCGTGTGGCAGTCGTTTTCGGCTGCCTG
>DGDY01000180.1 GCA_002385675.1 Anaerolineales bacterium UBA3940
CACCCCGGCTCCGGCGCGGTGTGGGAAGCCAATGGCACCAGCTACGGCGCGACCGTCCACGCGGGTGAGGGCAAGATCACCGTGTGGGACCTGAGCACCAACGAGATCGTCGCCGAGATCCCCACGAGCGGGCCGGGCCTGTTCATCCGCTCAACGCACCACAGCCCGTATGTCTGGGCGGACGCCATGTTCGCCGAGACGCCGAACGAGATCACCGTGTTTGATGGCAGCACGTTTGAGGTCGTCAAGCGCATCACCGATGGCACGCTCACGCTGCACCCTGAGTTCACCGCCGATGGCAGTGCCGTCTATGTGTCGGACTGGGAAGAGAACGTCGTGCGCGTGTACGACGCGGAGAGCTTCGAGCTGCTGACCACCATCGAGGGCATTCAGGAGCCAACCGGGATTTTCAACAGCTCCCGCCGGGGGGAGTTATTGGGCCACTGATCGGGCAACCGATCCGTTCCGGGAGCTGGGGAGCCAGGCCGCGATGCCTGGCTCCCCGCTTGCCTGTATACCAGTAGAGATTAGAAGATTAGCGGCAGAATCAATGATTTTTGTCTACCCAAGTGCATACCCCATTACATAGAATGAATATAACAGCCCATCGCCAGATCCGGCGATGCGGTGCATTGTGTTTTCTCGATGTAGTAGAAAGGGTTTGATGTGGCAACAGATACGGTCCAACAGTTGAACTCGCTGCTTGCCGATTTCACGGTGTTCTACCAGAAGCTGCGCCATTACCACTGGAACGTCACCGGGCGGGGCTTCTTCCAGCTTCATGAAAAGTTCGAGGAGATGTACAACAGCGTCAACGATTCGATCGACGAGATCGCCGAGCGGATCGTCGGCCTCGAAGGGACGCCGCTCCACACGCTGGCGCATGTGCTGGAAACCGCCTCGCTGGATGAGGACGCCTCCGTTCCTGCGGCGCCTGAGATGGTGCAGACCACCATCTCCGACCTGGAGACTCTGCGCGCTCGACTGCTGGACGTGATTACGGCTGCCGAGGGCGCCGAGGATCGCACCACCGTTAATCTGCTGGACGACATCCGCGACGGGCTTGATCAGTACCGGTGGATGCTCGAGGCGTGGCTGGCAGAATAGCTCGAACGGCCAGCAGCAGAATCACCAAGAGGCAGCTTCGGCTGCCTCTTGCGTTTATCAATACAGGGTATCAGGCAGCACCTAAATTGTGAACAAATTTTCTGACAGATTTCATAATCCTTTCACACACATTTGGTCTTAAATCGACTATGATAGTCGTAGTTGATCAGTATTAGTGCTCGACGACCGGGGCCCGCATCAATCCCCTGAAGCCGGGCGCCGCGCGGATGGCGAGGCCGCGAGCGTCAACGGGCAACCAGCACGAACTTCACTCATCTCCCGTCCCGACCTTATACCACCTCAGCCATAAGCGGAAGCTGCAGCCCAGCTTGCCGCTGTCTTCAACGCGCCTGTGTGGCTCGCTCTCTTGCCGACCTGCGCCTGCCGGTCGAGCGCTGCCATGTTCACGCAGACGAAGGAGATACGAGCCATGCGTCGAACTATCCGATTCTTTGCAACCTTTATCCTTATTGCCCTCATCCTCTCGCTGATCGTGCCCACCGGCGGTGCGCTTGCCCAGACCGACGCGCCGACGGACATCACCGCGACGACGAAGGTCAACCTGCGCCTGCGCTCCGGGCCGGGCACGAGCTACGCAAACCTCGGCACGGTGCCACACAACACGGTGCTCCCGGTGCTGGGCCGAAATGAGGACTCGAACTGGCTGTTCGTGGAGTACAACGGCTCGCGCGGCTGGATCGCCGGCTGGCACACGAACATCGCCGGGGTCCTGAGCCGTGTGCCGGTCGTCGATGCCGAGGGCAGCGGTGTGGCAGTCCTGGCAGAGCAGGCCAGCGCCAGCACGGGCCTCGTCGCCAAGCCGCGGGTGAATCTGCGGATGCGTTCCGGGCCGGGGACCGGCTTCCGCCAGGTCGGGAGCGTGCCGAGCGGTGTGACCGTCCCTGTGCTGGAGGAGAGCACCGACGGCCAGTGGCTGCGCGTGCAGTATAGCGGCACGGTGGGCTGGATCGCCGGTTGGCTGGCCGATACCGAATCCGTCGTGACGACCGCACTGTCCGGCGAGCCGTTGGCGCTCGCCTCGGCCCCTGAGCCTGAAGGCGAGATGGCGACCGTCACCCGTGTGATCGACGGCGACACCATCGAGGTCATGATGAACGGACGCAGCTACCGCGTGCGATACATTGGCGTCAACGCGCCGGAGACGGACCAGGTGTGCGGCACCGAGGCTACCCAGGCTAACCGCATCATGGTGTCCGGGCAGCGGGTCCGGCTGGTGAAGGACGTCAGCGAGACGGACCAGTTCGGGCGGCTGCTGCGCTACGTGTACGTGGGCGATTGGATGGTCAACGCGCAGCTTGTGGCGGATGGCTGGGCGCAGGCGGCGACGTACCCGCCCGACGTGCGCCACGCCGATCACTTCAACCTGCTGACTGCGCAGGCGCGCGCGGCCAACCGCGGCTGCTGGGGGCTCGGTGCGTGGGCTGACAGCCCCGCCCCGGCAGGCGAGCAGCCTCCCGCGCCGGAGGGTGGCGCTCCCTGTGACTGCTCCGGCAACCTCTACAACTGCAGCAACTTCCGCTCCCACAGCGAGGCGCAGACCTGCTTCGAGTACTGCCTGAGCGTCCGTGGGTACGACGTCCACCGGCTCGACGGGGATAACGACGGACTCGCCTGCGAATCCCTGCCATAAGCAGGCACCGCATGCATGAAACAGGGGTAGGCTCCGGCGAGCCTACCCCTGACCTTTTCCTCATCCCGACCTCGCCGCGGCTGCGCCGCGCGAGGGAGTGAGGTCGGATAAAAAGCGCCGCGACTAAACGTCGCGGCTCCCGTTTCCATAGCCAATTCACAACTGCACGGGGCTGCAAGCCGTCACTCCCTCAGCACCCACCGCACCATATCGTCGGAGTAGCCGACCAGCGTGTGCGGTTCGTCGGCACTGTACCATGCCGTATACTCATCGCCCAGCGAGACACGCCATGTGATAACGTCTGTCTCTTATACACATCT
>DGDY01000323.1:0-3465 GCA_002385675.1 Anaerolineales bacterium UBA3940
AGATGTGTATAAGAGACAGGAGTACTACGGCGACTATGGCGGCGCGATCTCCCAGTACCGGCAGGCGCTCCAGCTTCACCCCAACCTGCTCGACCTGTGGTATGGTATCGCGCGGAACTACCGCGCGAACGGCCAGTACGACGAAGCGGTTGCCGCCTTCCAGGAAATCATCGCGCGGACGCAGGACGACCCGCTCCCGTATGTGGGGCTGGGCCGCACCTACTTCGAGATCCGCGAGGATAGCTCCGCGCAGCAGTGGCTTGAGCGCGCCGTGCAGCTTGTGTGCGACGAATGCCCGCTGCACACGTACGAGGAACTCGAAGAAATGGACTTCGAGATCCCCGAGAGTGAGCTGCCTGAGGAGGTCTATGTGCCTGCCTGGCACCGCCTGGGGATGGTCTACCACGCCCGTAAAAACTTCGAGTCGGCGATTGCCATCTACGAGGAGCTAATCGCCTGGGCGAAGGTCAACGACGTCGAACTGCCCATCGAGGTGTACTATATCTCCGCCGCCGACTTCTACTATCTTGACCGCACGGCGGACGACGAGCCGCTGTGTAACATGGCTGTGCCGCGCGCGTTTGAGGCGCTGGATATTTACGAAGATACGCGCATGGACGACCCCAATGCGCTTGACAACATTCTGAAAGTCTTTGTCCTGTGCCGGGACTATGCCAATACCCCGCCGACGATCCGCTTTGAGTTCCCTGAGCGGTACGAGGAGCCTGACGTGGTGCTCCAACTGCCAGGCCAGGGCGGCGGTAACGATGGCGAGGATGCCGAATCCGAGGAAGGCCAGGGCGGCGGGGAGGCTCAGCCCACCAATCCGTAAGACGACCCGAGGAGCATTCCCTTGAGCATCTCGTTAAAAGAGCGGCGGCGGAGGAGCCGCCGCCGCAGTTATGCTGACTGGAAGCCGCCTGGCCGCAACAACGGCCCGCGCAACGACCCTTTTCGCATCGTCTTCTACCTGGTGCTGATTGCGGCTGGCATCTGGGTGTACTTCAACCAGGATATGGTCCGGGCCGAACTGTTCGGCGGCACGGTTGAGGGGCAGCCGCGCCAGGGGCTGGTCGCCACGCGGGCCGAGCCCTCCGGTGATGAGGTGCTCAGTGCGGAGGAACTCGAGGCGCAGGCGGAGCAGGCCTACATGCAGGGGCAGCTCCTTGACGCCGTCGAGTTGTACCGCAGCGCCTCCGAGGTTGCGCCCGATCACACCAACAACTACGTGCAGATCGCCCGGCTGCTGATCTACGAGTCGGCGACGGCGGTCGGCGAGCAGCGTGACGCGCTGCTTGAGCAGGCGATGGAGGCCGCCGAGACGGCCATCCTCGTGGACCCGTATGACCCGGCAGGCTATGCCATCAAGGGCAAGGTGTTTGACTGGCAGGGCCGTCCCGACCAGGCCGCGTCGACCATCCTGCGTGCGCTGGACATCGACAAGAACTACGGCCTGGCGCATGGCTATCTGGCCGAGACGTACGTCGACCTGAGCCGCTGGGATCAGGCGCAGACGAGCATCGAGCAGGCGCTCGCGCTGAACGGCGATCATGTCGATGTGCGGCGAGACTACGGGTACATGCACGAGATGTTCGGCGACTACGCCTCCGCCGCGACGCAGTATGAGGCCGCGCTGAACCTCCACCCGAGGCTCATGGCGCTGCGGGTATCGCTGGCGCGTGTGTACCGCGAACTGGGCCGCTACGACGAGGCGCTTGACCAGCTTTTCGAGGCGCAGACCATCAACCCCACGAACGCGCTCGTCGCGTATGAACTGGGGCGCACCTACGAGAGCTACATTGGTGATACCGAGGCGGCGATGGAGTACTACGGGCGCGCCGCCGAGCTGGCCGAGAACTTCGGCAGCCCGTGGGTGCGGCTGGGGGCGCTGCGCTACTTCAACGGGCGCTACGCGGACGCGATCGTCGCGTTTGAGCGCGCCATCGCGCTCGACTCGCTGCCCGATACGCTGAAGTACCAGGTCGGGCTGGCATATGCCAACGAGGGGCGCTGCGAAATCGCGATCCAGTATCTTGACGAGGCGATGGCGATCGCGCAGGACGAGATGCTGATCGATGCGATTACGTCGGGTTACGAGATGTGCTCGGCACCAACGCCGGAGCCGGGCGAACTGGAGAGTGAGGAAACGCCCTCAGCCGAGGACGGATCGGGCGAGGAGCCGCCGTCCGACGCGAGCGGCGAGGGCGGCTAGATAGGTGTCCCCCTCCAGGCGCCCTATGGGCCGCCACACATGGATCCTGGCTCGGCCCGCATAACCGGACAAAAGCCGCGACGTTTAGTCGCGGCCTTTTTACTCGCATGGTTAACCGGCTGACTTCTTTACGGCAAAACGCCTCACTCTTCCACCACGCGCAGGAACGCCTCGACAACGTGCGGATCCCACTTTGTGCCCGCGCCCGCGCGGATGACCTCGCGTGCCTCGTCAGGGGACAGGGCAGGGCGGTGCGGTCGCGGCGAGGTCATGATGTCATAATCGTTGGCGACGGCGATGATGCGCGCGCCAAGCGGGATGGCCTCGCCTGCCAGCCCGTCGGGCAGGCCCTGCCCGTCATACCGCTCGTGGTGCGCCAGCGCGATGGGCAGGACGTCTGCAAGGAAGCGCAGCGGCGTCAGGATGCGCCGCCCCGCCTCGATGTGCTGCATGATGGCGTCGCGGTGCTCCGGCTGCTCGTACGCCTCGTAGAGCGCCCTGTCCGGCATGGCAATCTTGCCGATGTCGTGGATGCGGGCGGCGATCTCCAGCGACTGAAGCTCCTGCTCGGGCAGGCCCATCTCGCGGCCTATGGCCCTCGCCAGCGCGGTGACGCGCTCCGAGTGCCCCATGTGGAAGTCGTCGCGCGCTTCCAGCGCGGCGATGATCATCGTCAGTGTTTCGAGGAAATGCTCCTCCAGTTGCTGGTAGAGCCGCCGCACATCGCGGGCGTAGATCAGCGACTGCTGGTGTGTGGATGCAAGCCGGGCGCGCATCTGAGGGGTGAGGCCGCTTGCCTCCGGCTGGTGCACCGGCAGCGACAGGCGGAATGTCGTGCCCTCGTTCAGCGCGCTCTCAACGGTCATCTTGCCGCCAAGCTGTGCGATGGCGTGGTTGACAATCGGCAGGCCCAGTCCCAGCCCGCCCACGTGCCGGATGCTGTGCTCCTCGACCTGGAAGAAGGGCTGGAAGATCGCGTCGATCTCCGCCTGGGGGATGCCAAGACCGTTGTCCTCGATCTCGATCTGCACCGTGTCGCCCTGAACGCTCACCCGCACCCAGACGCTGCCGCCGGGCTTATTGAAGTTGATGGCGTTCAGGAGAAGCTGGTACAGCGCCGCCCGCAGCAGGACCCGGTTGCAGGTCATCTCGACCTGCGCGCTGGCAGGGTCGAAGTGCATGCTGACCTGCTTCTGCTGTGCCTGCGGCTCAAGCTCATCGACGATGTCGCCCAGCAGGACAGCCAGGTTGAA
>DGDY01000323.1:3743-5481 GCA_002385675.1 Anaerolineales bacterium UBA3940
GTCAGGCACTCGCGCAGTTCCGGGTCGAAGTCGTCCTCAATGCTCTCCAGAACAAGCTCCGACAGCCCGATAAGGGTCGCGAGGGGCGTGCGGAGTTCGTGCGCGGCAATATTGACGAACTCGATCTTCTGGTACTCCAGCCGCTTGCGCTCCGTCTGGTCCTGCAGCGTGAGCGACCACCCTTTGAGCTGCCCGGCGGTCAACTCGGCAATGTTGACGAGCAGCGAGCGCTTCACCGGCGTCTCGATGTCCAGCTCGAACTGGGCGTTTTGCAGTTCGCTCGGTGCGGCGTTATGCAGCACCTCCAGCACGTCACGGAGCGGCTTGATATCCGCGAGCGGCCTGCCGATGACCGCCTCGGCGGGCATCTCGAGAAGGCGCAAGAATACCGGGTTTGCCTGCTGGATGATCAAATTCTCATCAAGGGCGGCAAGTCCGTGGGGCGTGCTCGCAAAGACTGCATTGAGCAGTTGGTTGGCTAGCTGAAGTTCCTGTCGTTTGGCTTTTTCCGCCAGGTAGACGCGGCGAAGGTCCTCGCCGTACTTCAATGCTTGCTTGTGGGCAAGCTCTGCCTCGCTCAACTCGTTGGCAGTCGGGTTTTCCGGCTGTTCCCGCGGATCGTGATCCATAAGGTATACCTGTGAATAGGCGCTCGTCGCTGACTCGCTGACTATTGTAGCGGATTCCCGATGGCCCGTCATACTGTGCGGGGGCAGGGGGAAGCGGACCCGCATCCCGCAGCAGGCCACCTTCGGTGGTCTACACCCTTCTCCCACGAGCGGAGAAGGGGCAGCACACGCTGAGTCCGGTCCTCACCCCTTTGTCAACTGTACCACGGCAGGCAGTCGCGCCGGGGTGAGGGGTGAGAGCGGCGCATTCACAGCCGCCGCGACGTTATGCTTCGAGTACCTCTTCGACCTTGGCAATCAACTCCAGCGGGCTGAAAGGCTTGACGAAGTAATCGTCGGCGCCGGCCTCATAGCCAAGTTCGCGGTCGCGATCCTGGCCTTTAGAGGTGAGCATGATGATCGTGATGTCTCGCGTGGATGGGTCGCTCTTGAGGCGGCGGCAGACTTCAAAGCCATCCGGGCCTCCGCCCGGCATCATCACGTCGAGCAGCATCAGGTCGGGGTGCTCCTGCCGCGCAATCTCGATAGCCTGGTTGCCGTTGGACGCTGTGAGGATCTGGTACGGCCCGATCTCCAGCGTGACGCTCACTAACTCTCTGACCTCAGGCTGGTCGTCGACGATCAGGATCTTCTTCATGCGTGCCGCTCCGTCTTTAGTTGTTGCCTCTGCAATGAGGGTAGAGCATGGGTGCTGCGGTGCCACCCGGCCCTGCTCCCGGTACGGGTGCGGGGCGAGGCGTACAGCTCGTGGCAGGCAGGCGGCATGCGGGGCCGGGGCGTGGCGACCAGTTTATAGTGTAATAAAAAAGACAGGAAAATAAAATAGGTAACCGGCTGCGGTGGCTACTCACGATAGATAGAAATGGCTGAGTCTGGCCCCATGGGAGCAGCCGGTGCTGGCGCACGGTACAAGGAAAATTAAACCGACCGGCTGGATGACATATAGCCGGTCGGTAAGTTGTTCAGAATACAGGCGTTTAGCCCGTGTTCAGCCCGCCGTACACTGCGGCGATAGCCGCGGCGACCTCGTCCACGGCCTGCTGCACCACGGGCGAGATGTCCGTGCCGGGGACCATGCTCCCCGGCTGGATGCCCAGCAGCGCCACCTC
>DGDY01000181.1 GCA_002385675.1 Anaerolineales bacterium UBA3940
AGCGGCAGCGGGAAGAGCAGCAGGTCAAACAGCTCGGTATCGACCGTGGCGAAGAAGACCGACCAGTCGCCAATGAGCAGTGCGAGCATCATACCCAACATCACCAGCCGGTGCACCGCTTCGAGCCGCTGGAGGACCAGCAGCAGTGCGAAGAGGAAGACGACGTACTGGTATATGCTCGCGTGCGGCGACAGGAGCTGTGTCATGACGAGGGTGAAGGCGAGCGCCCAGCCGAGCCGCCGCTCGTCGCCATCTCGCAGCAGCCGCCACCACTCAACGAGCAGCCAGCCGACGAGCAGCACGCGCAGCACCCACGCCGCGCCGGGGCCGAGCGGGATGAAGTCTTCCAGCAGGATGTTAAGGAGCGGAGGCAACACCGGCGTGTAGGAGGCATACGAGAACACCTGGCCGAACCACTCGGAGAGCCACGTCGGCAGCATCAGGAACGATACCCCGAACAGCGCCAGCATCGACAGCGCCGCCGAGACGATGAAGTGCCAGCGACGGGCCTTCAACGCCCACAGCACAAGCAGCGGGATGATCAGGAACTGCATCTGCGGCTTGATGGTGGAATAGGCGAGGCACACCCCGGCGAGCACGTCGCGCCGTGCGGAAGGCTCCCCGTGAAACAGTAACCAGATCGCCAGCATGGTTAAAAAGAAGGTGACCACGCTGAACTGGCCGAGGACGAGGGAGTGCGTCACCGGGAACAGCACGAAGGTCCACAGCCCGAGCAGAATGATCACCTGGAGCCGGGGCCGCCAGTTGAGAAAGTCGAGGGTCAGCAGGAGCGACGCGATCAGCAGCACCTGCAACGTGACCTGCCACGCTGCCTGCGCCCAGCTAAACGCCGGCAGCAGCGTGTACGGCGCGATGATCAGCATCGTGTACATCGGGTAGAAGAAGGCGTGCTGGGGCTCCAGCTTCACGTGGTCGTCGCCGTAAATGCCCCGGTGGACGATCTGGGTTGCCTCATCGGAGTAGGGGTTCAGCCCCTCGGTGAGATACAACCGGGTCGGTTCATAGCGGGCATAAAAATCCATGGCGATCGCGTCGACCGGGCCGGTCACGATGAACTCATGGAAGGCCCATGTGTACGCGCCGAGCAGCACGACGCCGAGGACGGCGAGCAGGGCCATGCGCTTCCAGGCAGGTAGGGTTGTCGTCAAAGGCGTTCTCCTACGGTGGTGGGTCACGCCGATTATTCTATGAGCTAAGCCTGTCGATGGTGAGTAGGGAATGTTGGTAACGTCGGGGGGGTCGGGGTGGGGTTTTACCCCATTCCGTTCGCCGGGGTTCGGGCCTATCTTATGACCGTACGCATCGCATAGACAAATCGGGCAACCAACCTCAGCCTCGCCTCGGTTGCCCGATTTGTCTTTTTCAGCGTGATGCCGGTTGCTGTGCCAACCTGCCCCTAGCGGCTGTCATCCTCGCGCGCCAGCCGAACCGCGCTCTGCCCCCCGACCGCGTCCTCGTAGCGCGAGAGCACGAACAGCAGCGACGACAGCCGGTTCAGGTAGGCCAGCAGGTGCGGGTTCTCGATGTAGCCCTCGTCGTACAGGCGCACGACGGTGCGCTCCGCGCGGCGGACGACCGTGCGGGCAACGTCGAGGGCGGCCCCGGCGGTGCTGTCTCCACTGACGGTGAACTCGCGCGGCAGGTCGATGCGCGCGCCGAAGGCGTCGGTCTGCTGCTCCAACCACTCGATCCGCGCCGCGTCGATCGTGCGGAAGCGGTGCGCGGCGTCCTTCTCGGCGGCGAGTTCGGCCATCAGGTGGTACAGGTCGCGCTGCGCCTGGAGCACGACCGCCGCCGCCTCCGGGTCGAGCATTGCGGCGCGGGCCACGCCGAGCGCCGCCTGTGCCTCGTCCACATCGCCGCAGGCGGCAGGGCGCGGGTGGTACTTCTTGACGCGCCCCTTGCCGAGCAGCCCGGTCGTGCCGTCGTCACCCTTCGCCGTGTAGAATTTCACGTCGTCGCTCATCATTACACCTTGCCGATCACGGCATCTGCCAGCGCTTCGAGGCTGTCGAGGTCGTCCAGATACAGGTACTGGATCATGATGCGCTCAGCGCCCGCGCTCACGTACTCAGCGATCTGATCGACGATCCGGCTGGCTGTGCCCCACAGCACGCCCCGTTCGAGCAGTTTACTCTCGTCGCGGCTGCCGAGCCGCTCCCGGTACTGCCGCTCATCCCTGCCGAAGATCAGCCCGACCATCGCCGTGCGCCGCACGTCCGACGGCTGGCGGCCCCGCGCTTCGAGCATTTCGTCAAGCTGCCGGTTGCGCTCGGCGAACGTCTGCGGGGAGGCGAACACGGCGTTCCAGATGTCAGCGTACTCGGCGACGAGCGGCAGGGTGAGCTTCGGGCCGTTGCCGCCGATCAGGATGGGCGGGCCGCCGGGCCGCTGCGGGCGCGGCAGCAGGATGGCATCCTCAAGGTAGTAGTACGCCTCGCCCCGCTCGACCGCCTCGCGGCTCTGGTAGCTCACGTGCTCATCGCTGCGTAGCAGCCGTGTGATGACCTCCAGCCCATCGCGGAAGCGGTCGAAGCGCTCCTTCACGCCCAGCAGCGGGAAGCCGTAGTTCTGGTGCTCGCGCTCGTTCCAGCCCGCGCCGACGCCCAGCCACAGCCGCCCGCCGGAGAGGTCGTCCACTGCTGCACCCGTGCGTGCGGTGTGAACCGGGTGGCGGAACGACATGGGCGTGACGAGCGGGCCGAACTCGATGCGCTGGGTGTGTGTCGCCAGCCAGGTCAGCGAGGGCCACAGCGGCAGCGAGTCCACGTCGGGCGGCCTGGCGTTGACGAAGTGGTCCGAGCGGTGCAGCGAGGCGAAGCCCAGGTCCTCGACGGCGCGGGCGAGGCGCTGGAAGTTGCTCCAGTTCAGGCCATCCTGGCCTTCGAGCATGATGCTGATATCCGTCACGGTGCAGTCCTTTCGCTCACACAGGGGGACATTGCCCGCCATTCGCGCGGCTGATAAACTCTCTCTGTTCGATGCAGGTCAGGTGACAAGTTGAGTATAGCAGGGGGCAGATGGACTTTCAGCGCGCTGCACGAACCCTGATCAAGATCATCCTCATCGTGATTCTGCTCGCGGCGATCTTCCCGTTTGCCGCGCGGGCTGCTGTGACGCTGTGGGCCATGCGGCACACCTACAGCGCCGACGAAGCGCCGGAGCGCCGCGTGGCGCTGGTGCTCGGCGCGCGCGTTTACCGCAGCGGGCGGCTCAGCGCCATGCTCGCCGACCGCGTCTCCGCCGCCGCCGACCTGTACCACGCGGGCCGCGTGGACATGCTGTTGATGTCCGGCGACAACAGCCGCCCCGATTACAACGAGCCGGACGCCATGCGCGAGTATGCGGTATCGCTGGGCGTGCCCCGTGAGGCCATCCATGTGGATTACGGCGGGCGGCGCACCTATGATAGCTGCTACCGGGCGCGGCACATCTTCGGCGTGGAGGATGCCGTCGTGGTGACGCAGGAGTTCCACCTGCCGCGCGCGGTGATGCTGTGCCGGGGGCTGGGGATCGACGCGGTGGGCGTCGGCGCGGACTACCAGCGCCCGCACGGCTACTCGCGCCGGTCGCTCACGTACAGCCGCATCCGCGAGATCCCGGCTACGGCCATGGCGGTGATCGACCTCGTGCGGCGGCACGAGCCGCCCGTGATGGGCGAGCCGATCCCCATTGGGCGGGGGGTGGAGTAGGGTAAGGCCTATAGACCCCAGCGAAGCGCGGCCTAACCAGTACGCCGCATGACGACACTGTGATGATGGTGATACAGGAATAAGTCCGACAGCCTCGCCTTCTTTGATCTTCCCTACTGAACGGCCAGTGTGGGAACCCCCACCCAACCGAGCAGCCGCAGGCTGCGGGTCAGGAGGGGGTTCGGCGTAAAAAGCCCTGCACAGGTGTCAGATCTAAATCCTGCTTACTCCCCCCGGTACAGCGCCCACAGCGCGCCAAGCCGCGCCTCCAGCCGCTCGCCGAGCGCCTCGCCGCCCGCTGTCGTCACGTCGTCGTGGTTCTCAAACACGACATACGGAACCTCGATCCCGCGCACGGATAGATGCGTCGGGCTGCCCGCGCTGAACTGCTCCCAGTCGATCTCTTTGTAGAGCCGCTCCAGCTTGGCGTCGGGCAGGCCATGCTCCAGGATGCTGTCGGCGCGCTCCGGGTTGAAGCGACGCCGGTTCTTGCGCAGCGACTCCTCGTAGCTGACGTCGATGTAGAGCACCGCCGCCCGCCGCAGAATGTCCTCGCTGAGATGCTCGAAGGCCTCGGTATAGCCGCCGTGCTCCGACCCGCGTGAGAACTCGATGATCACCGTGCGCTCATCGTGATAGCCGGGATGGTCGCGCATCAGCTTGGCGTACTCCAGGCTGATGCGCTCGATCAGCAGGTGCCACAGCACCCGGTCCTTGAAGTAGCCTTCGGCGTCGGTGTGCAGGCGGGGGTAGCCGAGCCGTTCGAGGATGTCGTCCTCCTCGAACCACGTCCACAGCATCGGGAAGTCGTCGATCTCGACGAACGGGCCGATGTGGAAGCGCCGCACGCGCTCGTCGTCGGGCACCTGCTTGAGGTAGTGAATAATCTCGCTCTTGCCCGCCGCAGGCCGGGCGATCAGGATCAGGATGTCAAAGTGGGTGTCTGGCATGGGTGTCTCCTTTCGTCTCGGTGCGGCAGTGTGTGCCGGGCGGCGCGGCGCCCTACTCGCCGGCGATCAGCTCCGGCCCGAACAGGCCGACCAGCCCGTCCTGGCTGATGGACGCCACACTCGCCGCGTTGAACAGGCCCGGCTCAAGTACACTCAGGTCAAACTCGGCGCTGTCTGTGACGGCAAGCTGCTCATAGGTCAGGCTGTCCCAGTGGCGCAGCGCCACAACGTAGCCCGCCGCCCCCTTGACCGGCTCCCACACCAGGCGGGTGTCGTCTACGTCCAGGCTGGCAGGCGGGGGCGGCGCTCCGGCAATGCTTGCCACGCTGGCGAGCGCCAGCCGGGTCGCGTCCCGCAGATAGGACGGCGAGATGTGCTCAGGCAGGTCATCGGCGCTGTGCTGGCGCGTCACGTCCTCCACCGCCTCGATGAAACGCACGGCAGGGTAGCCCGCGTCGCTGAAGGGCACGTGATCCGAGTAGCGGCCTGGCCGGTCGATGGTGGGTTGCACGCTGGCGACGAACTCCGGCAGGTACAGCCGCCCGGCCACGTCCACCGTGCGGGCGAGCACGCGCGAGGGTGACGCCTCCGGCGGGGCGGAGAACACGCGGATAGACCCCTCGCCCTCCGGCCCGGTGGCGTTGCCGATCATATCCAGCACGAGCACGGCGCGCACGTCGGTTTCGAGCGTCTGCGTGAGCTGGGCGTAATAGCGGCTGCCCTGCGCGCCGACCTCCTCGGCGGCGAAGGCCACGAGCTTCACCGTCATGGGGCGCTCTCCGGCGGCAAGCCCCCGTGTGATCTCCAGCAGGGCAGCGACGCCGCTCGCGTTGTCGTTCGCGCCGGGCGCGCGGATCTCCCCGTCGAGCCAGTCGCCGTTGCGCGAGTCGTAATGCGCGCCGACGATCACAACGCCCGCGTCGGGGTCGGTCCCCGGCAGCGTCCCGACGACGTTAACCTGCGGCACGCGGAGGTCCTCGACGACGGCGGCAAAGGGCACATACTCGACCTCGGCAGCGCCCGCCGCCTGCATCGCCCCGGCGATGTACTGGGCGGCCCGGTCGGCGGTTGCGCTGTTGAAGTGGCGGCTGTGGATGGCGGCGAGCGCCTCGACGTGCTGCATCAGCCGCTCGGCGGAAACGTCGTCAAGCAGCGCGCTGAGATGCGGCGCAGGGGCGGGCGGCATGAGTATCACCGGCGTGGGCGAGGCGGTCGGCGTGGGCGCGGGCACTGCCGCCGTCGGCGTGGCGTGCTGAGGCCTCTCCACTAGGGGCGGGCTGCCGGTCGGGGTAGGCGGCGGGACGGCAGCCTGGGGCCTCGCGGCGGGCAGATTGCAGGCGAGCGCTGCTGCCGCCAGCGCCAGCAGTCCAACCCACATCTTCAGCTTATCTCGCATCCACGCCTCCAGCAGGTGCATGCCCGGCACAAACAGCGCTATCTTGCCGCGTCCGGGCCGGGTTTGCAACCTTGAGGGGCCGCCGCCCGCTATATAATGGGTGAAGGCACCTGCATGGAGGCATCATCATGAACATGCAAACCGGGCCCGCCCCCGGCCAATCGATTGAGCGCTGGCTGCTGCTGACCGGCCTGTTGGAGATCGCCAACGTCGGTATATTTGCGATGCTGTGGCTGACGCTGAACCGCATCATCCCCGGCGCGAGCGACGTGCTGTCGCTGGCCGGGCTGTTCACGACGGGCCTGCTCCTGTTCGTGGGTGGGCTGTACTGGCTGCTCAAGCGGGCGCGGTTCTTCGAGCGCATGGCTCCACGCCCCCGGCTGCGGCTGCTGCAGGCCGTGTATGCCCTCACCGGGCTGAGCCTGCTGGTATACCCCGCGCTGCTTGCGATCCGGCTGCTGGCCGGGCTGCCCGTCGAGCGGGGTGATGCGCTGCTCGGCGCGGGCCTCTGGCTGTTCGGCGTGGGGGAGTTTGTGCATTACTTCATCGTGAAGATTAACATGCGGCCCGACGAGCGCCGCCGCGGGCGGCCCGTGCCCGCACGCCTGCGCCGCGAGCTTGAGCGTGCCATCCGGCAGGTGCGGCAGGTGGGGTAGGTTTGGCAGCACCGCAATAACGTCCGCAATAGCGCGAGAATGTTGCTTGCGCTATCATAGCCGCATGACCGATGACAGGAAGCCCCCTCGCCGCCCGTTTGGAGAGCGCGATGACCAGGACCGCCAACGCCCTTTTGGCGCTGTGACGGGTGGTCCCGGTCGTTCGACCCCGCCGCCTGAGCCGCCCGCCCCGGTTGAGTCGGATCCATCGCCTGCCGATGGCATCGTCGCTGACGATGGCGTTACCGCCGCCGATGATGATATCGCTACCGACGATGGCGTTATCGGCAGCAGCGTGCGCCGTGCAGATACCCCCTCGTACTTCCCCGCGCCGTTCGGATCGCGGCGGGGCGGCTATCGCCCGATGGAATCATATTACGAAGGGCTGCGGGAGCCTGACCCCGACCCGGAGCCAGAACCGGAGCCTGAACCGCTGGTTGCCGTGCTGGACGACCTCGACGCAGAGCCGGAGGCAGAGGACGAGCCAGAGCCACAGCCCGCGCCCGGCGGGGCGTCCGGGGAGGACGGCGAGCGGCCTGCTATCCGCTTTGGCGTGGTGCTGTGCACTCTCGCGGTGATCGCGCTGGCCGCCGGGGGTGTGGCAACGCTGTTTACCTGGTGGACGCCCAACGCCTTCCTGCCGAACGAGTCGGTGGACCAGCTATCGGTGGCGCTGGCGACGCAGTCCAGCCTTGCCGTGCCGCCGCCGCCCACGTCCACACCGGAGCCCACGCCGGACATCTCGCCGACCCCCGAGCCGCCGCCGGTGCCGCGCATCGGCATCGTCGCCGGGCACAGCGGCGTGCACCCGAGTTCCGGCCAGCCCGACCCCGGCTCGGTGTGCCCGGACGGGCTGACCGAGGCGGAGGTCAACATGATGATTGCCACGCAGGTTGTGGACTGGCTGAGGCAGCACGGCTACGAGGTCGATCTGCTGGAGGAGTTCGACTCGCGCCTGCCTGGCTATCAGGCCAATGCGCTCGTCTCCATCCACGCCGACTCCTGCGACTACATTAACGAAGTTGCGACGGGGTTCAAGGTGGCGAGCTTCGCGGAGTCTAATTCGCCCGAGGAGGACGCCCGGCTGGTTGCGTGTCTGGTCAACCGCTACGCGACGACCACTGGCCTGCAGCTACACAACAGTATCACGTTTGACATGACGCAGTATCACACCTTCCGCGAAGTGGCGGACACGCCCGGTGCGATTATCGAGGTCGGCTTCCTGAACCTTGACCGCGAATTCTTGACGCAGAGCCCGGACGTGGCGGCTCTGGGTATAGCGCGGGGCATCCTGTGCTACCTGCGCAACGAGCCGATTGATGGCCCGGCAGGCGCGCCACCGCCGGAGCAGCAGCCCACGCCTATCCCGTGATGTATCAGGAGAACGACCCTATGAGCGACCAGCAGAAAGAACTCGTCGTCTACACCCGCTCAACCTTCTGCCCGTACCAGCGGCGCGCTGATCGCGTGTTTGAGAAGTACAACCTGCCGCACCGCACCATCCTGATTAACCAGGACCCTGAAGCCGAGCAGCGCGTGCTGAACTGGACGGGCTTTAAGTCCGTCCCGACGATCATTGTCGCCCGCCCCGGCGAGGTCGTGCCTTATGAGGAGCCTGCACCGCTGGAAAAGGGCAAAAGCCCGCGCGGCATCGACCGGGGCAGCATGATCACCGAGGCGACAGAGGAGCAGCTTGAGGCCTGGCTGCGCAAGCACGGCTTTATCGAGAACGGCAACGAGTAGGCTCTGCCTGCAAGCTGCTTCCTCCGGATATTCCCAAACACCTCTAACGTAGCTCGGCCAGGTTCGTAGCGGCGACGCTGGTCGTCGGGACTTCGCCCCCCATGGCGGCGATCCCGGCGAGAAAGATCAATGGATAGCCCAGGATGACGAGCAGATACCACCCCATGCCCACTCGCCAGCGGAGGATTGAGCGCCAGAGCTCCCGGGTGCTGCCGGGGCCGCCGGTCGCACGGGACACGATAAAGGCAGCGGCAAACGGCCCGGTGTAGGCCGAAGCAAAGAAGAGGATGATCCCCAGGGCGTTGGGGATGGACAGCAGCCCGAGGCCGCGCTGGGACAGGACGACCGGCGCAAAGACGAGCCAGGTACCGAGATAAGCCAGTACAAAGTAAGCGATCAGGGGGCGGCGGCGCACCAGAGCTTGCAGCCCCGGCCTCCCCGTGCGTTCGGACACACCCGTGACAGGGCTCGCATTCATGTTTACTTCTCCACCAAACAACCACGACCAGTAACGTCGGTGCATGCTGCCGCGAGGAGCAGGGCAGAAGAGGGCTGTTCGCTGAGAGGGGGAGAGAATGCTCATCGAAGCCCTCCCATCGTACGGCGAGTTTGGGCCGGTGCGCATCAGGCTTTGGGCGGAGGCAGGCTCAACAATGGGACGGATGCTGGCTGTGGAGAGGTTCTGTGCCGAAACACAAATCAGCCCGCGCGGCGGGGGCGGCGGGCTGTTACGGATCTCACTCCCCTTCACGTTCCCAGGTCGCGCCGCTCGAAGACCACCATCCCGATGGCGACAAAGGCGACGGCGAGCCCCACCAGCAGCGCGAAGTACCCCCAGTTGATACCCTCGATGAGTACGGTATCGCCGGCATAGTACGTCCACGGGGAGATATCCCGTACCCAGCCGGGCAGATCGGTGATGGGCTGGAGCGTGTACAGGAAGTAGGTGATGACGGCCAGCCCGGCGGAGACGCCGACGGCGAGCCCCTGCGAGCCCTTCACCCCGGTCAGGCCGAGTGCGAGCGCCCCGAAGAACAGCGTGATGGCGAAGATCGTCAGTATCCCCTCCAGCAGCCGCCCGGCGTCCAGCGCCACGTCTACCATGGCGCCGCCGATCAGCATGCCGACGTAGCACGTCGCCAGCACAATTAGCGTGAAGGCGACGAGCGCCCCAAACTTGGCGAGGAAGACGCGCCAGCGCGGCACCGGGTTCGAGAGCAGCAGGTCGAGCGCGCCGCTCTCCTCCTGGTGGCTGATCAGGCTGCTGCCGAAGCTCACTGCAAAGGCGATGGTCAGCGCAGGCAGGAAAAAGTTGAACAGCTCAATTGACAGGTAGCCCTCCACCGTCTCGAGTGTCGACGCTTCACCGATGAGCGCGCGCAGCGAGTCGGGCATGTTCTCCAACAATTCCGCGAAGCCGCTGGCCTGCGCTACCGTCGGGAACAGCGTGACCATCCACAGGCATATCAGCCCCAGCCCGGCGGCCCACCCCAGCAGCGGGCGGCGCAGGTCGCGCAGCGTCTTGAGGAACACGGTTTGCAGCATCAGACCGTTAAGCATGGGGCACCTCCTCGCGGTCTGTCCGGCCATTCGGCGCGTAGAATGTCAGGAAGATCTCTTCGAGGTTCGGCTCCTCGCTGCGAATGTTCAGTACGGTGAACTGCGCCGCCGTCTTGACGACCGCGTCGAGCGAGCCGACAACCGTGCAGCGCAGCCGGCTGTCGTCCACGCTGACATCCTTCACGCCGGGGAGGTTCTCAAAGGCCTCCGCCGGCACCGGCTGTTCAAAGGCAATCTCAAGCCGCCGCAGCGCCCGCGCCTTCAGATCGGCGATGTGCTCCACCGTGACGAGTCGCCCCTCGCGGATGATGCCCACGCGGTCACACACGCGCTCGACCTCCGGCAGGATGTGGGAGGACAGGAAGACCGTCTGTCCGTTGGCCCGCGCCTCGTCGATCAACTCGTAGAAGGCCTGCTGCACAAGCGGGTCGAGCCCGGTTGTAGGCTCGTCGAGGATGAGCAGGTCGGGCCGGTGCATGAAGGCCTGGATCAAGCCGATCTTCTGCTTGTTGCCGTGCGAGTAGGCGCGAATGGGCCGGCTCAGGTCTGCGTCCAGCCGATCGGCTATCGTCTCAACGTAGCGCCAGTCTACCCCGCCGCGCAGGTTGGCGAGATAGCGCAGCAATTGCTCGCCGGTCAGGTTGGGGTAGAGCGCCAGTTCGCCCGGCAGGTTGCCAAGCCGCCGGCGGATAGCCACCGTGTCGCGTGTGGCGTCCAACCCAAAGATGGTCGCCCGGCCCGAGGTCGGGCGCAGGAAGCCAAGCAGGGTGCGGATCGTCGTCGTCTTTCCGGCGCCGTTGGGGCCGAGATAGCCGAAAACCTCCCCCTGGTTCACGCTCAGGTTGAGGTCGACGATACCGCGTGCTCGCCCGTAGGACTTTGTGAGATGGTATGTCTGGATGATGGGCATAGTTTTCTCCACGAGATTCGGCGTCCGTATGTGGTGTTCAGGCTATACATTATGCCGCGCGTTTATCGGTCTGAGCCACCACGTAAGTATCGTGAAGTTTTGGGGAGATTGGCAAGTCTAACCAGCGGAGTTCTGCGCCGAAACACAAATCAGCCCGCGCGGCGGGGGCGGCGGGCTGATTTGTGTCAAGCGTATGTGGGCCAGGTTGCTATAACGGACGTCGATGTACGGTGTCGATGTTCAGGTTCGGGTCGGCGATGACGTTGGCGTCGGTGTCGATGTTGGCGTTCAGGTCGAAGTCCAGGTTCGAGTTAAGGAAGTCGGTGTCGAAGTCGAGATGTCGAGTCCTGGTTCTGGTCGAGTCTGAAGTCGAAGTCGGCGTCGTCGTCGAGTTCTGGTTGATACTGTTGTTCAAGGTGCCTGGCCGCTACGTCAACATTACTGACCAGGCGGGAGGTGGAGTCGGAGTGGGTGTTGGGTGGGAGAGTACTCCCGTCTGGACGAAGTTAATGTTGCCGTTGACAATTCGGATTATATGTCAGGGTAGATATTTGGCCATCGGACTTTGGGTCGAATTCCATCTGGCCATATTGCCTGGTCAGATGACCAGTTACATTTTTTACATTTGTGCAGCGATGGGGTCGGACAGAGAGGTACGGTAC
>DGDY01000312.1:0-1271 GCA_002385675.1 Anaerolineales bacterium UBA3940
CTCATCACGCACGACATGGAGCTTGCCGCCCGCAGCGCGCAGCGCCTGCTCGTGCTGGACGCCGGGCGCATCATTGCGGATGGCCTGCCCGGCGAGGTGTTCACCCGCCCGGATGTGCTGCGCACCGCCGCGCTGGAGCCGCCTTTCGCCGTGCGCTTTGCGACCGGGCTGGGCCGCCCGGCGCTCGCCGCCGACCTCACGCCGGAGGGCGCGGCCCGCGCCTGGCTGGAGTGCCTGCTATGACCGCCGCCGCACCGGGATTCTACACGCCCGGCGAGGGCTGGCTGTACCGCCTCGACCCGCGCGTGAAGCTGTGGTTCGCGCTGCTGACGATCGTGCTGGCCGTGCTGACGGCGCGGCTCGGCGTGCTGGGCGGGCTACTTGTCGCCGCACAGGTTGTGCTGCTGCTCGGTGGGCTGCCCCTGCGGCGGCTGCTGCGCATGTGGCTGAGCCTCGCCCCGCTTGTGCTGGTGATCCTCGTGCTCCAGCCGTTGATCGCCCCCGGCGAGGGGCGGGCGCTGCTGGTCGCCGGGCCGGTCCGCCTGACGACGACCGGCCTGCTGACCGGGCTGCGCTACGGCCTGCGCATCAGCGCGGCGGCGTTTGCGGTGCTCGTGCCCGTCGTGACGACGCCCCCCAACCGGCTCGTGCGTGCCTTCCAGAAGATCGGGCTGCCGATGGCGTGGGCGATGACGGTCGGGCTGGCGCTGCGCTACCTGGGGACCATCGGGGAGCTGTACACGACCATCTCGGAGGCGCAGCAGGCGCGCGGGCTGGACCTCTCGCGCGGGGGGCTGGTCAAGCGGGCGCGGAATGCCGTGCCGACGCTCGTCGCGGTGATCGTCGCCACGTTGCGCCTCGGCGACTCGCTCGCGCTGGGGCTGGCGGCGCGGGGTTTCGGGCTGCCCACCGCTCGCCGGGGGCAGCGCACCGCACTGCACGACATCGCCCTGCGCCCTGCTGACTGGCTGGCGCTCGCGGCGATCACGGCGGCGTTTGCCGGGGTGCTGCTGGTGTGGGGCGTCTAAAAGAAGCGGGCTGCCGTCCAAACGACGGCAGCCCGTGGTGTCTCAATCCGTTGAGGCGGTGCGGCCTCAGGCTACCGCGCGGCGCAGGATGTCGGCGATCTTCCTCCCGGTCGCGTCGTCCAGCCCACCCACGACCCACGCAGACCCCATGAGCTGGTGATCCGCGCCTTCCTCGCGGGTGAAGTTGGCCTTCTCGCTGAGCCCGAACGTCATCAGGTCGCCGTCCACGCGGAAGAAGCAGAG
>DGDY01000312.1:1530-8878 GCA_002385675.1 Anaerolineales bacterium UBA3940
TCGGGGAACTGCGCGATCTTCTCCAGTACGGCGGCTTCATCTTTGGCTATTTTGTCAACTGCTGACATTCACATTCCCTTCAATACCCAAACGCGAGTGTGGTACACATGTTCTAATACATGCAGTGTACAGGAAAACGTCCGGAGAATCAAGACAGGCGGGGATGGAACTTCCCCGCCCGTCCCTGCAACAGTCAGCTAGTTACCCGCCCCGTTCAGCGCCAGATCGACCGCCTCGTCCGCGTCGACCAGGCCGAAGCCGTAGGCGTTGTTCTGCGGGCCGTCGGTCGCGCCGCACAGGTCCGGCGCGGATTGCGGGTCGGCGGTGCTGGTGATCAGCGCCTCTGTCGCGTCGATATCGCCCACGAGGTCGGGGTTGGCCGACCACAGCAGCGCGACCAGCCCGGCGACGTGCGGCCCGGCCATCGACGTGCCATCAAGCCGGGCGTAGCCGCCGCCCGGCACGCTGGAGAGAACGCCCTGCCCCGGCGCGACGACATCCGGCTTGATCCGCCCGCTTCCATCCACGAGCACCGGCCCCCGGCTGCTGAAGATCGTGACGGAGCCAGACTCGTCCACCGCGCCGATGCTGAACGCGGCGTCTGCCGTGGCGGGCACGCCGACGGTGGCACAGTCCGGCCCGTCGTTCCCGGCGCTCGCCACGAACATCTGCCCGGCGTTGCGCAGGTGCTCAACACCGATGTAGAGCGTCTGCCCGTCACAGCCCTCCTCCGGCGGGCAGCCCCATGAGTTGCTCGTCAGGTCCGCGCCAAGCTCCGGCCTGCCCTCGGTGAGGGGATCGCCGTTCTGCGGGTGCGGCGCAAACAGGAACTGCATGCAGTCGAGGTAGTAGGCGGGGTTGCCGAGGTTGCGGCCCAGGTTGCGGCAGGCGATCCACTGTGCGCCGGGCGCAACGCCGATGCCGTTCTGCCCCACGATCGTGCCGGTGGTGTGCGTGCCGTGCCCACCCGTATCGATAGGCTCGGTCGTGCCCTCCCAGGGGTCGAACCACCGGTACTCGTGGTCGCCGTCCGCGCCGAGGTAGGTTTCGCGCAGCGCCGGGTGCTGCCAGTCCGCGCCGCTGTCCGCAATGCCGACAACGATGCCCTCGCCGGTCACGCCGAACTCGGCCCACACCCGCTCCGCGTCGATGGCGTCCACGCCCCAGGCGAGTTCGGGGGCCGGCTCCTCGCCTACCAGTGTGCTGAGGCTGATCGGCTGGGCAAAGGCGGGCAGCGGTCGCGCACGGGGCGTGTCGAGCGTCTTCCACACGTCGGGGCGGCGTTCAAGCTGCCCGCGCAGCAGCGGGTTGAACGTCTCGACCTCCAGCGCGTTGACGAGATAGTAGGGCGTGTATGTCACGCCCCGTGCGTCGAGCATGGCGCGGATGTCGGCCTGCGTCTCGAGCGCGTGCGCGGTCAGGGTCTCGTAGACTGCCGTGTAGCGCGCCTCCTGCCCGTCAAGGTCGCGGGCGAAGGACGTGTTCGCCTGATCCTCCAGCACGACGAGGTAGCTGAAGGGCTGGAGGCCCGGCTGCCCGGCGAGGGCGTAGAGCAGGCCCACGCCGATCAGCACGATAGCGGCAAACCCGGCGGGCAGCACGGCGCGGCGCGCCACGCGGGTGGCGAACCGGCGCACCACCAGCAGGATGACGGCGATCACCCCGCCCGCCAGCAGCGAAACCGGCACGGCGGGAGCCCAGGCGGTGGCCATCTCCTCCAGCATCCAGTCGCCCTCGAAGGCCTCTGCCCACGCGAGCGGCAGTAGCAGGAGCGGCAGGAAGAAGGCCACCAGCCGCCCGATATGCCCGCGCCGGGCAGGCTCCGCGCCGAGGGCAAGCAGCGCCCCCGCGACAAACCCGACAGGCAGCAGCGCTCCAAAGAGCATCAGACCATGCAGCATGTAGCCTCGTGAGGCCAGCAGCCCCGGCACGAGCGCAGTGATCACCGCGCCGGTGAGCATCGCCGCCCAGAAGGGCCGCTCGGAGAGGAAGGCGGAGTCAAAGGCGAAGATGGCGGCGCTGATCGCGGCGGCGGTCAGTGCCGCGCCGAGCGCCTCCATCACGGCATGGAGCAGTTCGGCGGGGGTGCCGAGCGCCCCCACGACGACCCAGCCCGCTGACATGATCAGCCCCAGCGCCGCGCCGAGCCAGACAGCTCCCCGCGCCGCATCCGCCCCGGCGGAGAGGCGGCGGCGCACCATGAGGGCGATTGCCAGCCCGTAGACGAGCAGCACGAGCGGCCTGACCCAGCCGGGCACGTTGCCCCACTGCAGCGCGAGGTCGAGCGTGACCAGCCCACCGCTCAGCGCCGCGTAGCCGCCCGCCAGCGCGAGCGCAAGCGCCGCCCCGCGCCACAGCCCCAGACGCGGTGGCCTGAGCAGCAGCGCCACTAGCCCGAAGGGGATGATCAGGCCGAGTGCGTAGAACGCCGTGAATACGCCCATCAGCACGGGTGTCACGGCGAGCAGGGAAAAGAGCCACACGACCCCGGCGACAACAATGACGGCGAGGGCGGCAAGGGTAATGGCGACCGGGGCGCAGCCGGTATCGCGTATCTCAGCAGGTGGAGGGTTGGGGGATGGGGTGTCGGTCATGGCTGTGTTCCTTGCATGAAAGCGTGGTGAATAATAAAGGCTTCGTGTTAGAAGTCCCTGTTTGTAGGGGCAGGTCTATTGATGCGGTCGATGTGGAGCATCGCGCATCACGACCTGCCTCTACTTTTCCATTTGCTAAGCCCCTCACCGCAGCGCGTATTCCAGCGCCTCGCTGAGGGAGCGCACCTGCACAGCCTCGATGCCATCCGGCAGCGGGTCCGCGCCCCGGCGCACCGTCTTGGGGATCAGCGCCCGCCGGAAGCCCAGCTTGGCCGCCTCGTTGAGCCGCGCCGGGAGCTGGCTCACGGTGCGCAGCTCGCCACTCAGCCCGATCTCGCCCACCGTCACCAGGTCGGCGGGCAGCGGGCGGTCGCTGACGCTTGAGGCGATGGCAAGCGCAACGGCGAGGTCGGAGGCAGGTTCGTCCACCCGCAGCCCGGCGATCACGTTGACGAACAGGTCCATCTCCGAGAGGCGGATGCCCGCCCGGCGTGTCAGCACGGCGGTGATGAGCAGCAGCCGGTTGAAGTCCACGCCGTTGGCCGTGCGGCGCGGGTTCGCAAAGCTGGTGGGGGTGGCGAGCGCCTGCACCTCGGCGAGCAGCGGGCGCGTGCCCTCCATCGTCACGACGATGCTGGAGCCGGGCGCGTTGACCATGCGCTCGGCGAGGAAGGCCTCTGACGGGTTGCGCACCTCGACCATGCCACTGCCCCGCATCTCGAACACGCCCACCTCGCTCGTCGCGCCGAAGCGATTCTTCACGCTGCGCAGCAGCCGGAACGCCTGGTAGGCGTCGCCCTCCATGTAGAGCACGGTATCGACGATGTGCTCCAGCACGCGCGGCCCGGCGATGCTGCCCTCCTTCGTCACATGCCCCACGAGGAACACCGCAATCCCGCTCGACTTGGCAAGCTGCTGGAAGGCCTGCGCGGTGTGCTTCACCTGGCTGACGTTGCCTGCCGCCGAGTCGAGGTCGTCGCTGTAGGTCGTCTGGATGGAGTCAACGACGAGCACGCGCGGGTTGACCCGTTCCACGTGGTGCAGGATGGCGGCGAGGTTTGTCTCGGTGACGAGGTACAGGTTCTGCGGGTTGAGGCCGAGGCGGTCGGCGCGCATCTTGATCTGCCGCGAGGACTCTTCGCCGGAGACGTATAGCGCCGGGCCGACGGTGTCTGCAAGCAGCGCTGATACCTGCAACAGCAGCGTGGACTTGCCGATGCCCGGCTCCCCGCCGATGAGGATCAGGCTGCCGGGCACAAGCCCGCCGCCCAGCACGCGGGAGAACTCCTCCATCGGCAGGGCGAGCCGCTCCCAGGGGTCGCCCTCGATCTCGGAGAGCTTGCGCGGCGTGGACTGGACGCCGAGGACCGGGTGCGCGTTGGTGGTCGTCTCGGGCGCTTCCACCTCCTCGATCATGGTGTTCCACTCGCCGCAGCCGGGGCAGCGGCCCATCTCGCGCGGGCTGGTGCGCCCGCAGTTCTGGCACACGTAAACGGTTCGGGTCTTGGCCATGGTCGCCTCTGGGTGAGTGCTCTGCCGCCGGATGGAACGGCACATATGTGCTAATTCGTGATGGGGTAATTGTATAACCAGCCGGGGCGAATGGCTAGTTTCGGGACGGGGGGTGTTAAAAGTTGACCCCACCCGTGCAGTTGGCGAAGCCAACTGCACGCCCTCATCCCGCATTGCAGGGAGGGGGTGATACACTTGCCGCCTTATGCTATCGCGAGATCGCGTAAGGGCGCAGCATGCTGCGCCCCTACCATTCATGTTGTTTGTGTTATTCAGGGTCGGAGCCGCGACGTTTAGTCGCGGCGGCTTGACGCCACCCCCCGACGCCTCATCCCACATTGTAAGGAGGGGGTGTTATCGCGGCGGTTTGGCCTTCCGAAAATTGCGGTAGGGGCAGGTCTCAGACCCGCCCCTACTCCGCTGCCCGGGATGAGACCTGCGTTAGCCAACCACGCCACCCTGCGTGTACAATCGGCGGGCGCGGCGTGCGGCATGACGCCGTATGACAGTTTTCGCCGCATTTTCTATACTTAAAAACAGCACTTCGAGTCTTATTGTCACCGCTTGCCATCAAGATCCACATGTGTTGGACGAGTTGGGAGACCACCCATGCGACCCATTCAAACCTTTACCGTCGTCTCGAGGCTTCCGCAGGAGCTGAGCCGCCTGCCGGAGCTCGCCTACAACATCCGCTGGAGCTGGGACCATGAGACGATCGCCCTGTTTCAGCGAATGGGCGGCGACCTCTGGGAGGAGAGCGGGCACAACCCGGTGCGGATGCTCGGCCTGCTGAGCCAGACCCGCCTCGACGCCCTCGCCCGTGACGAGGGCTTTATGGCGCACTACCAGCGGGTGCTGGACGACTTCGACAATTACATGCAGCAGCGCTCCAGGCACGCCTGGTACCCGCAGGAGTTCGGCGCGGAGGAGCAGCCGCAGATCGCTTACTTCTCGTTCGAGTTTGGCCTGACCGAGAGCATCCCGAACTACTCTGGCGGCCTCGGCGTGCTGGCTGGTGACCATCTGAAGGCGGCCAGCGACCTGAACGTGCCGCTCGTCGGCGTGGGCCTGCTGTACCAGCAGGGCTACTTCCGCCAGTACCTCAACGTCGACGGCTGGCAGCAGGAGCTTTACCCGGAGAACGACTTCTACACCATGCCCCTGCGGCAGGTCACGGATGACAGGGGCGAGCGGATCATCATCAGCGTGGACCTGCTGGGGCAGCCCGTCTACGCGCAGATCTGGCGCGTCGAGGTCGGGCGCATCAACCTGTACCTGCTTGACACCAACATCCCCGAGAACCACGACAAGGCCGCGCAGGACCTCACCGATCAGCTTTACGGCGGTGACCGCGAGATGCGCATCCGGCAGGAGATTCTGCTGGGCATCGGCGGGCTGCGGGCGCTGCACGCGATGGGCATCGAGCCTGCCGTCTGCCACATGAACGAGGGGCACTCGGCCTTCCTGGCGGTGGAGCGGGCGCGCATCCTGATGGAGCGCTACGGTATGACCTTCCAGGAGGCGGCGGCCATCACCTCGGCGAGCAACGTCTTTACGACGCACACACCCGTCCCGGCGGGCAACGACTACTTCGCGCCGGACCTCGTCGAGAAGTATTTTGTGGATTACCGGCAGCAGCTTGGCCTCGACCGCGAGGAGTTTCTGGCGCTCGGGCGGCAGGACGCGAACAACCCGCGCGAGTATTTCTGCATGACGATCCTCGCGCTGCGCATGTCTGCCTTTGCCAACGGCGTGAGCCGCCTGCACGGGGAGGTTGCCCGCGACATGTGGCAGGACATCTACCCCGATGTGCCGGTGCGCGAGGTGCCGATCACGTCGATCACCAACGGCGTGCACACCTTCACGTGGGTCTCGCGGGACCTCGCCGGGCTGTTCGACCGCTATCTCGGCCCGCGCTGGCGCGACGACCCGACGGATCAGCGGGTGTGGCAGCGGGCTATGGACATCCCCGACGAGGAACTGTGGCGCGTCCACGAGCGGCGGCGTGCCCGGCTGGTGGCCTTCGCCCGCCAGCACCTGGTGAAGCAGCTCAAGAACCGGGGCGCGCCCCCGCACGAGATCGACATGGCTCGCGAGGCGCTCGACCCCGACGTGCTGACAATCGGCTTTGCGCGCCGCTTCGCGACGTACAAGCGCGCTACCCTGCTGCTGCACGACCCGGACCGCTTCAGAAGCCTGCTCTGCGACACCGACCGGCCCATCCAGTTCATCTTCGCCGGGAAGGCGCACCCGCACGACGTGGAGGGCAAGGAGTTCATCCGGCAGATCGTGCATTTCGCGCGGACGGCGGAGTGCCGCAACCGCATTGTCTTCCTTGAGGATTACGACATGGTCATCGCCCGCTATCTGGTGCAGGGCGCCGATGTGTGGCTCAACACGCCGCGCCGCCCGCTGGAGGCCAGCGGCACCAGCGGCATGAAGGCTGCGCTGAACGGCGTGCTCAACCTGAGCGAACTGGACGGCTGGTGGGCGGAGGCCTACCGTCCCCACCTCGGCTGGGCGATTGGCGCGGGCGAAACCTACGAGGACAAGGAGCTTCAGGACAAGATCGAGTCGAACGCGGTGTATGACCTGCTGGAGCAGGACATCATCCCGACGTTCTATGACCGTGGCTCGGACAACCTCCCGCGCGGCTGGATCCAGCGCATGAAGAACTCGCTGCGCGAGCTGGCGCCGGTCTACAACACGGCGCGGATGGTACAGGAGTACACGCGGCGCTTCTACTACCCGGCGCTGGAGAAGTACCGCTATTTCAGCACAGACAACTACGAGATCGGCAGGGACTTCGCCGCCTGGCTGGGCCGCCTGCGCCAGCACTGGGGCAGCCTCGCCTTCGGGGAGATCACCGCGTCGTTCGATGGTGAGGTGCGCGTTGGCGATGCGCTGGGCATCGACGCGGAGGTGTACCTCGGCGAGCTGGACCCGGAGGACGTGGCGGTGCAGCTCTATGAAGGCCCGCTGAACACGAACGGCGAGATCGAGCAGGGGCGCGCGCGCAACATGGTGCTCCAGGGCCCCAGCGACAACCGGCAGGGGTGGTATCGCTACCACGTGGACTTTGTGTCGGAGTCGGCAGGGCGGCACGGCTACACCATCCGCCTGATCCCCCGTCACCTGGAGGTGCGCCGCACGCTGCACCTGGGGCTGATCCGCTGGGCGGGGTGATTTATACCGTCGACTGAGCGGCAGACATGGTGGGGGCGGGGCTAATGATGCGGTCG
>DGDY01000312.1:9062-10134 GCA_002385675.1 Anaerolineales bacterium UBA3940
AATGATGCGGTCGATGCGGAGCATCACACATCACACCCGCCCCTACTCGTCCCCCGGCGCGGGGAGTCGTACAAGCTCGCCATCCTCGTAGTACCACAGGCTGCGCCCCGGGAACAGCTCAACGAGGGTGCGGTTGACCTGCGGCGAGATGTCGTGCGCCGCCACGACCGGCCCATCCAGCCAGGGGGTGTTTTGCGCGAAGAACGGCGCGTACTCGATCCATCGCGAGCCGTGCACAATGACGAGCACATCGTCGTTGCCTGCCGCCTCGCGCAGCGCCTCAATCGGCTCCGGCGTGATGCCGTACACGTCGCGCCAGTCGGAGAGACGCTGCGGTAAGTACCACCCCAGCGTCAGGGCGAGCAGCGCTGCCAGCAGGGCGAGCGTCAGCCACGGGGTGTCATCGTCGGGGTTCTCCGGCTCGCTGCCCACCACGAACTGGACACCCTCGCGCAGCCCCAGCGCGGCGAGCACCGCCAGCCCGGCGTGCGCCTCGTAATAGTAGCGCGGCCCGTATAACTGCGCGCCGACCCAGTAGGCAATGTGAAAGACGACCAGCCCCACAAACGGCGCGGCGAGCAGCGCCGCCCAGCCCCGATCGCCGCGTGGCAGCCGCAGCACGCCAAACACCAGCCCGGCGATCACCGGCACCGGGCTGAACCCCCACCAGCCGTACAGGTCGCTGGCCCACAGCCGCAGATCGCGCCGGGCTATCCCCAGCCCTTCTGGCAGCGTATGCCCGAAGCGTCCGACGTCCGGCCCAAACCCGATCCGGTCATACGCCCAGACCATCGTGTAGAGGTTCGTGGTGGGGCTGCCGGTCGCTAGCCACAGCCACAGCGGCTGGAGCAGCGCGATCAGGAAAGCCGCCGCGACGAGCGGCGCGTAATCGCGGACGATGGCGCGGAAGTCTCGCCGCTGCCGGACCTCCCGCACCAGCGTGACGGCGGCAAACCCCGTGCCGACGGCGACCGCCGTCAGCGGGCGGGTGATGGCCAGCATGCCGAGCGCCGCCCCGCCGAGCACGGCCCAGCCCCGGCCTGTGCGCCCATCCGCCCTGGCCAGTTCGGCG
>DGDY01000069.1:0-1754 GCA_002385675.1 Anaerolineales bacterium UBA3940
GCGCCCAGCGCGAACTCTCGCCCCTCGCGGTTCTGCAACCGCATCAGCACGTCAACGCTGTCCCAGCGCCCGGTTGCCTGCCACACCTCGGCGGGGTGCAGCACGGGCATCCGCATTTCCTCCGTGCCGATGGCGTCCATCTCCTCGCGGATGATGTTCTCCAGGCGGCGGATCACGCGGAAGCCGAGCGGCAGGTACGTCCAGATGCCGGCGGCCAGAGGGCGCGCCAGCCCGGCACGGATGATCCACTTGTGGCTCGCCATGGTGGCGTCGGCTGGCGCCTCACGAAGTGTGCGCCCGAAGTGCTGCGAGAGTCGCATAACGTCTTCTTCCCCCTTCGTTATGATACAGTGACGTGCCCCGTCACCGGTTCATCGAGATAATCGCCGCCCGCTCAGGCGGCACGCCGGATCGTCCGGAAGATTGTATCACACGCGGCCGGGAGCGTCACGCCCCCGGAGCAGGCTGTCAGTCGCTGACGCGCCGGTGTGCGCGGACCATTTCCTCAAGCCGCTCGTCCGGGTACTCCATGTCGAGCTTGGCGACGATCAGGTTGACCACGCGATCGGCGGTGCCGGGCAGTTCTTTCACCGGGCCCCAGGTCCAGCCTTCGAGGTAGGCCTCCTCGCTGGTTTCCCCACTGACCATCGCCGCCCGGTCGATGGCGTCCTGAAAGCGCGGCGGCAGGATGGCCTTCGCCTGCCCGTGCTCGTCCTCCGCCCGCACCACGGACGGGAACTCTTTCCAATAGCGAATACGATAGCGTGCCATCTGGCTCTCCTCCTGGTGTCCGGTCATGCGCCGGGCGGCCACAGCCTGCCTCGGCGGCACCCTGATATTATCGCAGTTCCGCTCACCCGGCGCATAGTCGGCATACAACTCGCTGCCCGCAGACAAAACCGCCGGGGTATGACGATCCGTCGCCCCGGCGGTTGGTCACATGTGGCGGGTCACAGCGGCTGCCGGAGCCGCTGCAAGACGATGCCCGGACCGGGTAGTCGCCCGCCTGCCGGCCTACTCCACGACGCCGGTCGCGCGGATCTCGCCGTCGGCGACGACCACATCGGTGAAGCTGAGGTTGCCGGTGTAATCGTAGTCACCTGTGACCGCCTCGACGAACCGGGCGTTAAGAATATCCAGCAGGTCGGCGGGGATCTCCTGATCGCCAGCCGTCGCGCTGATCGCTTCGACCATGAGTTGGCCGCCCTCGGTCACGAAAATATCGAACGTAGCGGTCGCATCCACCCCTACGTTGATGCCGGGGATCGTGAGCGAGAAGCCAACGGTGGCCGTTTCGTCAAGCGTCACATCAAAATCCATAAAGGCATCGCTGTCTGCTCCGACCTGCTCGTCGAGGTAGCCCTCGAGGGCCGCCTCGGTTATGACGACGGTGAAGACGGTGCCGGGCTCCAGACCGTACGCTTCATCCCAAACGGTGGTAAACGAGGCAGCATCGGTGATCTCAAGCACGACTTCTTCGCCCTCGGCGTCGGTTTCCTCTGCCTCCTCCTCAGAGTCCTCGGCTTCCTCCTCCTGGTTCCCACCCCGGCGGGTCAGCCCCGGCGGCAGTGTGGGGAAGCCACCAGCAACCGGGGGCGTGGTAGCCTGGGCCTCCGACTGGGTCGCAATCGCCTCGGCGTCGAAGCCGCTGTTGGCGGGCGGGAGGGTTGGCGGGAGACTATCGTCGCTGTCAGTGGGTGACGCCGCATTGCCGGGCAGGGCGGGCGCTTCACCCGGCAGCGCCGGTTCGACAT
>DGDY01000069.1:1924-2831 GCA_002385675.1 Anaerolineales bacterium UBA3940
AAAAAATGATTGCTTTTACTATAAACGCAACCTGTAAATACACAAGTATCATTTCGGTAGGCAGGGGAGCGATTACCGACCGGATGTGTATATTGCAGGTCAAAAACCTGCTATAATTCGGAGCAGCATGCGGGCGGCTGCATGTGATTCATAGTGCACGTGCGCGGGGAGCCGGGAGGCTTGCCGTTTTTGTTTATCTTGAAGCACCGCCCACCGTGTGCCAGCATAGATGCAGGTCATCATCGGTGGTTTAGCGCACGAAGTGGATACAGGTAGCGAACATAATGCCGGAACAGACGCAGGAACAGGAGAAGTTTTCGCTCTCAAGGCTGTTAATCGGCAGGCCGCTGGAAACCCGCGCGCTGGCGCACCAGGTCGTGAGCAACCCGGTCGGCCTGGCCGTCTTCGCGTCCGATGCGCTCTCCTCGACAGCCTACGCCACCGAGGAGATCTTGATCATCCTGGCGCTGGCCGGGCTGGGTGCGGGTACGCTCCAGATATCGATCCCCATCGCCATGGCGATTGCGGCGCTGATCATCATCGTCACGCTGTCTTACCGGCAGACGATCTACGCCTACCCCAACGGCGGCGGGGCGTACATCGTCGCGCGGGACAACTTCGGCAAGCTGCCCGCCGCGGTCGCCGCCGCCGCGCTGCTCAGCGACTACATCCTCACCGTCGCGGTGAGCATCTCGGCAGGCGTCGCGCAGATCACATCCGCCTTCCCGGCGCTGCTACCGTATCGGGTCACGCTGGCGGTTGGCATCATCGTGGTCATGACCATCATCAACATGCGCGGCGTGCGCGAAAGCGGCCTCATCTTCTCCATCCCGACGTACTTCTTCCTGTCGATGATCTTCCTGACGCTCATCGTCGGCGGGGTGCGCTACTTCACCGGCACGCTGCC
>DGDY01000168.1 GCA_002385675.1 Anaerolineales bacterium UBA3940
AGATGTGTATAAGAGACAGCCCTTATACCGTGCTCGCCCGGCTCGGCGAGCGGCTCGAGTCGACGCTGACGGTGGACGCCGCCCTCCCGGTTATCGTCGAGACCATTGCCGGTGCCTTGAGGCTGCCCTACACCGCCATCATGATCAAGCAGGCAGATGGCTCCATGAAAACAGTCGCGCAGCATGGCACGCCACCGCCAGCGTCTATCATGCTGCCGCTGAGCTACCAGCAGGAGGTAGTTGGGCAGCTTGTGCTGGCGCCGCGTTCTCCGGGCGAGTCTTTCACCGCGGCGGACAGGCGGCTGCTGGATGACCTTGCACGGCAGGTGGGCGTTGTCGTGCATGCCGTGCGGCTCACGACCGCCCTGCAGCACTCGCGCGAGCGGTTAGTGATGGCACGAGAGGAGGAGCGCCGGCGGCTGAGACGCGATCTGCATGATGGCGTCGGCCCCCAGCTCGCGGCGCTCACCCTCAGGCTGGAGGCAGCCCGCAACCGGCTGGATGGCAATGCCGAAATGAGCGATCTGCTGCGCGATCTGGCCGAGCAGGTCCGGGTGATCGTTGGGGATATCCGCCGCTCGGTATACGGCCTGCGCCCACCCTCGCTCGACGAGCTGGGACTGGTGGCCGCAGTGGAGGAGGTGGCGGCGCAGTATGGGCAGAGCGGTCTGGGTGTCACGGTTGAGGCGGAAACTGACCTGCCGGCGTTTCCAGCGGCTGTGGAGGTCGCCATCTTTCGCATCGTGCAGGAAGCTCTGACGAATGTCGCCCGTCACGCGAACGCCCGCCACTGCACGGTCCGGCTGTCGCTCGACGGGAACGCGGACACGGTTCGCCTTGAGGTGGAAGACGACGGGCGTGGGATCGGGCGCGGGCCAAGCACCGGGGTAGGGCTTGCCTCAATGCGCGAGCGCGCCGAGGAACTCGGCGGCAGGTTTGCGGTTGGGGCAAGCGAAAGTGGCACGATCGTCACGGTGATCCTCCCGTACCGCACGCTGGTTGGCAACCCTGCTGAGGAGGCGCAATGACGGACAGTATTCGAGTGCTCATCGCCGACGATCACCCCGTCTACCGGGACGGGATGCGCGGGCTTTTGGAATCGGTGGAAGGCATCGAGGTCGTGGGGGAGGCGGCGAGCGGGAAGCAGGCTGTTGACCTGGCCGCCGCCCTGCAGCCGGACGTGGTCCTGATGGATATCCAGATGCCCGAGATGAACGGAATTGAGGCCACGCGCAGCGTGCTGCACACCAGCCCGCACATCGCAGTCTTGATCGTCACAATGTTTCAGGATGACGACTCGGTGTTCTCGGCGATGCGCGCCGGGGCGAGAGGTTATCTGCTGAAAGACGCGAGCGGCGCGGAGGTTCTGAGCGCCATCCGCAGCGTGGCAGGTGGCGCGGCGATCTTCAGCCCCGGCGTCGCCGAGCGGCTTCTCAACTTCTTTGCCACAGCCGGGCAGGCAGCACCGCCGCGGGTCTTTCCGGAGCTAACGGCACGCGAGGAGGAGGTGCTGGGCCTCATCGCCAGGGGGCTGAGCAACCGCGAGATCGCCGAGATGTTCACGCTCAGCCTCAAGACCGTGCAGAACCACGTCTCAAACATCCTCACCAAGCTGCAGGTAGCAGACCGGGCTCAGGCCGTCTTGCGGGCACGCGAGGCCGGATTGGGCCAAGGGGAGTGATACGTAGGCGGTTTCTCTCGGATGCGCAATTCCAGGTTTCAGCATCCATGCCGTCACTGGCAGTGGCGTGGCGGTGTCAAGCAGGTAGGTGGTCGTCACGCTGTCTACCGTCTGGCTGACCCGGTCGCCGTCGCCGTTGTAGGCGTAGGTGGTTGTGCTGGCCCGTCGCTCACTGAGGCCAGCCGCAGCACAGCGTCGTAGGTGTAGGTGTGTACCCCGCCGTCGAGCAGGTTGCCGTAGGCGTCGTACTGCCACAGCGTCTCCGCCCCATCGCAGGCCACGCTCAAGTCGGCGTCCACACATTGGATCTGGTTGGCGCCGCTGTCCGCATCTATCAGGTCGTTGGGCGTCACACCGCTGAATCCCAGGTCGATGCCGAGGGCTGTGTTGTTAATAGATACGGTTGCCACGGATGGCGTTGCCTATCCCCGGGTGGTCGACGTCCACGCCAAAGAGATACCGCCCTGTGTGCCGTCACCGTCCAGCGTGCCGGTTACATCAGTGCCGGTGTGGGAGGAGATGTCAACACCCTTGGTCGGCACAACATAGACTTATCCCTGGAGCGCGAAGGGATACGAATTGCTGTTGAGTATGACAGTGGGAATAAATGGTCTATCAGAAAGCAAAAGAGCCAGGCGATTAGCCTGGCTCTCTCTGTGGGCCTATACGGGAATGATGGCATCCCTGCTCAGAAGTCACCGGGTGGAGCCTCGCCCCACCCGGTTTCAGCTCTTATGGCGAAATGGCTGGCCAGCTAAGCCGCAGATTGCCGGCCACGGACAATCCGGAACGTCTCAACGCCCAGGAGGATCAGCGCGGGCACGCCAAACATGGCAAGCATGACCCACGCCGCAGTCGGCTCGAGTTCCTGGAACGATGCAACGAAATTCTGGATAGCGAGGTAGGCGAAAACCACGCCCAACACCGCCAGAACGTAATCGTACCAGGCCAGTGTGATGTTGGACCGGGCTGCCAGATACATAAATCCGGCCCCCAGTGCGATACCAATCAGTAGTACCCAGAACATAGTTCGATAGCTCCTTTGCTAAGAAGGGGCAGGGCAGGACAAGCCATCCCTTCGACAGTCGCTCGTTCGTGCTCCTATGCGTTCCGGTGGCCGCGTGTCGTGTCGATGCCGTACTCCGGCAGGTCAAGGGTCCACCACTCATCGGCATCCTTGAGCGGAACCGGTTCAGCATTCGGGCCATAGGGCGGGACATCCAGATAGGCAAAGCGTCCCATCCGGGCCATAGCACTGTTGAAGATCGTCGTCGTGCCGATGGTAGCCTTCACGATGTCGTGGATTATCGCCTTATCCTTGGCAGCATACGGGCAGGCGGCGAAGCAGAGCCCGCAGTTCGTCCCGACGTAGCGCCAGTAGGTGCGGCACTTCACGGCATCCTCGAACCATGTCTTGTGTCCGGGGTTATTCCAGCCGCCTGCGACTTCCCATGTGGGCTCAGTCGCCGTGGGAATTGCGCCGGACGGGCAGTACTCAGCGCACACCTTGCAGCGGCGGCAGAAGTCCATGATGCCTGCATCGATGGGCTTGCTGGGGGCCAGCGGCAGATTCGTGACCATCTTAAACGTACGGACCATCGGGCCATATTCGGGTGTGATCAGCCGGTTGAGACGCCCAATCTCGCCAAGGCCAGCCATCACCGCAAAGGCGGGCGCAATGCCAAGCGCGTTCGTTTGTGACTCCCCTGCGGCCCAGTAGCCCAGACTGCGCAGGAACGCCTGGGTCTTGTTCTGGATAGCACGGCCCTTCTCGTATGTCATTGCCGTAGTCTGCGAGCCGAGTTCCGTGGGGTTACGGAACATGGTCTCTTGTGACATTTGGACCGTATAGCTGATCACCCAGCGGCCTGACCTGGGCAGGTAGCGAGCGTCTTCCGTCTCTTCCGGGTAGTCGTGGTCATCCGAGATGATGATCCGCTTACCATCCGGGTCCTCGTCGTACAGCAGCTTCTCTGTGGTGTTCGGGTCGAGTTCGACGAAACCCACATGCGCAGCACCGAAGTGGCGCATCGCCGCGGAGACGATCATCGCCGCTTCTTCGGGCGTGCCTTCCCACTTGGGCACACCACGGTCCTCGGGCGTACTGACCTCATCAATCGGCCCGACGAATGACATAGGAATCAGGTTGCGCTGGTAGTCCTGGGCAGCGCTGATGGCTATGTCACGCAGGCTGTAGCCGGGCTTGCCTTCTCGCAACCAACGGGCCAGATTCTCCTCCTCCTGGGCGGCAAGCCGATCGCTCTCCTCTTTGCTAACATAGAGCGTAAAGCCGCGGCGTACCGTGTGGTGCTCTTTGTAGCGCTTCATCTGCTGCCAGTCGACTTCCATCGTTGGCTTGTCGACCTCCTTCACCCAGAAGGGGCGACGCCAGGCCTGCGGTGGAGCGTCCCACGACTCGCCGGCAGCCTCATCCGGACGGAACGAGACTGCAGCCGGCGCAGCGCTCATCGCGACACCCAGCAGGCCTAACTCCTTCAAGAACTCGCGGCGGCTCATATTGATTTCATCAGCCATGGTTGAGTCTCCTTTCGTTGGACTCTCACCTAATACTTGGATGAGGCAGGTTGCCTCACTGGATAAGAGATGTGCCAAGAAATCTCACTGAAGACTGCACCCACCCGAACAACCAACGGCTGCTGATGCGCATCCCGAGCAGGAGAAGCTACCAGCTACTGCCCGGCGCTGTCCGCTGCTATCCGTGCTAAACGCGACGACGCGGGAGAGCGCGCGGCGTCCCTCATCGCCGCATTTCGGGCACTTCGCGGGTAGTTCGCAATCAGCGAAGCTGCGCCGTGCCGAGAACTGGGTGCCACATCCCTGGCAGGTGTACTCATAAAGAGGCATAGGCTTATCCCTCGCGTGAAACAAAAGAGAATAGGCCAGGTTAGCCTACTCTCAGGGAGACGCGGAGAGTTCAGCAATACGCTAACGGGTAATCTGGCTTCACCTCACGGTGTCACAGTTGCGGCCCAGCACCGGAATTCCGCCTAGGCGGTCACCGGTTTCCCCCGTTGTATTGTTTGATTTCATTGTGAGGGACGACAGGAGTTCTGTCTATCGGGGTACTTGAGGATCTTGTGTCAGGAGATTCACGCAATTTTGCCGCGTCTGTAGGGAAAAACCTGACATCGAGGCCATGCGATCGGGCGACTACGGCTCGATGCCATATGGTGGGAGGTCCGACGTCCACCAGGTTTCCGGGTCTTTCTGGATGCCATAGCCAAAGGCGTCGTCGAAGCTCCGTACTACGCCGTCCACAGCGGGCACAGTCGCAATGTGCATCTTCATAAAATCGTGCATGAACGAGCGGTTTTTCTTGGAGAATGGGCACACTGCAAAGCAAATGCCACAGTTCGTGCCCGCACTCTCCAACCAGTAACGACGGCAGCGCGGAGAGTTCTCAAACCATGTTTCATGGCCAGGATTGTTCCATGGGCCAGCAGGTTGCCAGGTGGGCTCTTTGGCAAAGCTAAGCGCACTCGAAGGACACGCCTCCGCACACTTCATACAAGTCCGGCAAAAGCGTGCTATGCCAGCGTCAATCGGGCTGTCAGGAGCCATCGGGAGGTTAGTAATCAAGAAAAAGATGCGCACCATCGGCCCATACTCTGGCGTGACGACCCGGTTGAGCCGTGACAGTTCGCCCAGCCCTGCCATCACCGCCAGCGCCGGGGCGATCCCCAGCGCATTAATCGCCGGCTGGCCCAGCGCCTGGTAGCCTAAGCCGCGCAAGAATTCCTGGGCGATCAACTGTATGCTAATTCCCCGGTAGTAGGCCAGCATTGTGGTCTGTGCGCCCGTCACAGTCGAGGCGCGCTTCAGGGTCTCTTCCGACATCTGCACGGTGTAGACGATCGCCCAGCGGTGCCCATAAGGGATCACCCGCCGATCATCCGTTTCGTAACCCAGCGGCACGTCCTCAAATTCAATAGGTTTCCCGTCGATGTCGATGCTGTAGATCAGTTTACGGGTGCGCTCGTCGAGCTCTACAATGCCGACCGTCGCCGCGCCCATATGGCGGAGCGCCGCCTTCACCATCTGCGCCGCATCTTCAGGAGTTCCCTCCCACCGTGGGACATTTAGCTGCTCCGGCGTGGGGGTTTGCTGCAAGCCGAGAAAGCTAAGCGGGAGCGCATTGCGGGCCATGCGGAAGGCCGAGTACAGGGCCTGATCCTGTAGGCGGTAGCCAGGCACGTTGCGCTGAATGCGGTCGATCTCTAACGCCGAGGCTTTGCTCTCCAGCCGGTTGATCTCGTCCTCATCACCCACATATCGCATTCCCTGCTCGCCGAGCACAAGGCCTGTATGGGCGTTGAAGCGCTCTATCACTTCCCAATCGATGCCCAAACTAGGCTTATCGACATTCCGGATCCACCAGGGGCGGTTGTGGACATTCCCGCTGGTGGGCGTTTGGAACACGTCCCCTGCCAGCGTCCCTCCAACAGCAGAAAGCAGCAGCGTCGCGGCACTCGCCACCCCCAGCCCCTTGAAGAAGTCGCGCCGATCGAGGTGATCAGTGGGTTGGTCAGTCATCACGGTGTCTCATCATTTGCCAGTTTTCTCGTTCGTCAGCCTCAATGCGTCGCAGCGTCAGCAGCACCAGCCCGCCGAGTAGCAGAAACACAAACACGATCCCGGCAATTACTGCGGCCTGGATTTCTCGCTCCTGTACACTACGCACAGCGTATTCGAGAAAGATGATCAAAACGACTACCCACATCGCCAATACCAGCCAGCCGCGCCATGACAGATGGTTTCTATCGCCAGGTTTAGGTTCGGACTCGGTGCTTCGTGCGGCTCCAGAGTTGTCAGTCATCCGCTTCAAGCAGCCCCTTTTGCAGTGCGTACTGGACTATATCAGACCGATGATGCAGGTCCAGCTTCTCCATCAGGCGCCGGCGATAGGTTTCAACAGTCTTGTCGCTGATAAACAGCATCTCACCGATCTCGCGGCTGGAGAAACCGCGGGCCGTGTAAGTGAGGACTTCGCGCTCGCGTTCACTCAGCAAACTGAGACTGTCTTCCTCCTTATGCCGGTTCACGTCCTGGCGGCGATAGTATTCCACGAGGATGTGTGCCGCATCCGGGTACAGGTAGGTCTTCCCTTGCGCAACCTGCCGGATCGCGTGAATGAGGTCGGTGTCTGCCGCGCTTTTCAATACGTAGCCCGCTGCTCCACTCTGGATCACCTGGACGATGTACTGCTCGTCCGCGTGCATTGTCAGCACCAGCACTTTCGTGTCCAGATGCTGGGAGGTAATTTCTGCGATAGCGTCCAGCCCATTCATATCCGGCATCGTCAGATCCATTATGATGACGTCCGGCGCGAGCCTGGCAACCTGGTCGATGGCCTCGTGCCCGTTAGCCGCTTCTCCGATGACTTCCAGATCAGGTTCTGCGTTCAGCAGGGCGCGCAGGCCGGCGCGCAATACGGCATGGTCATCTGCCAGCACGACCCGTATCTTCTTCATCACACTTTCATCTCCTCAACAACAGTACCCACGGCAGCCTCGGCGGTGATCCGTGTGCCAGAGCCAGGGCTTGATGCTATGTGGAATGTCCCTCCGATGAGTTCGATGCGCTCAGCCATGCCAATCAGGCCCAGGCCGTGCCCCTCGTTCCGCAGCACCTGCGCCGGATCGAAGCCCTGCCCATTGTCGGTGATGATCAATCGCAGCACCTCGGGCGTCTGTTCAAGCGTCACCTCGACCTGCGTCGCCCCTGCGTGCTTGGCAACATTCGATAGCGCCTCTTGCACCACCCGATAGAAGACGATTTCGTACTCATGCGCCAGGCGAATGGGCTCCTCGGGAGCCACAAACGTCACGTCTATGCCCGTTTTCTGTGTGTACTGCTTGACATACCCTTCCAGCGCCGACACCAAACCCAGGTCGTCGAGCGCTGCCGGGCGAAGATCGAGTGCCAGGCGACGCACTTCTTCCAACGTCTGCCAGGTGATGGTCCGGAGCTCTTCGGCTTGGGCCCGGACAGACGGCAGATCAGGTAACTTCTCCATTACCTTGAGCTGAACCAATATGCTGGTCAGCAGCTGCCCGGTTTCGTCGTGTAGTTCGCGGCTGATGCGCTTCCGCTCCTCCTCCTGCGCCGTAACGATGCGGGCCAGCAGACGCGTGCGCATCGCCTCTTTGTGACGCAGTTCGGCCCAGAGGCGCTCATTCTCAAGCGCTACGCTCAACTGGTTGCTCACCGCCAGCAAGAACTGAGCAGTGCCTTCACCTAAAGCAAGGCCATTCTCAGATAATAACGCCAAGAGGCCGCACAACTGGTCCTTGATGCGGATAGGTACGCTGACGCACGTGTGATACGGCCCCCACGCGAGGGTTTCTGGCAGCATCAGGGTAAGGAGGGGTTTAGGAACCGGCTCTGAACGGGTGTGCTCGTAGAGGAATCGCAGCAGGTCATCGTTAGCCTCGAGTATCCCGGCGATGTTTTCGGTTGCATGAGCTACAACCTGCTGCTGATCGTCGTCAATAACAGAAACCAGACCAGCAGAAGCACCGACGATCTCCAGCGCGCAGTCGAGCGCGTAGCCAAGGACACCATGCGCCGTTGATGACTCGCCTACCATACGGGCGAGTTCGAACAGGCGGGCCAGCTCCATATTGCGGGTGCGCAACTTCTCATTGGATGCCTGGAGATCCTGCTGTGAGCGGGCCAGGCTATCGACCATTGTGTTGAAAGCCAGCCCAAGCTGGCCGATCTCATCTCTGGCCCACACCGGAGCCCGCAATGCCAGGTCGCCTTGCCCCACCTGCTGTGCGATGCGCGTGATACTCAGGATGGGCCGGGTCAAGATCCAGGTCAGCAGGTACGCCACCACCAGTCCGATGAGCGTCGCCAACACGGTCACGATAATCACACCGCGCGTGCCGACGTTCATCGCTTGCGCTACACGCTCCTCGCTGAGCAGATAGCTCAGCCAGCCGCCGAGCCCGTTACGCACCCACCAGGCAATCGCGAAGCCGAGGATCAGCATCGATGTCACGACGATCCCGATGATTTTCTGCCGCAGGGGGACTCGCCCCGCGAGGTTCCAGAAGCGGTGCCACATCACCATCAATCCCGGCTCCAGACGCGCAGCGCATCAGATTACCCATCACGATAATCCAGATGCCCTTGCGCGACTAGTGATCTTTGCAAGTTGTCTGTCAGGAAAAACCTTACACAAACTAACTGATTCTCCCCGGCAGACAGATCTGACCGGAGCCCCGATAATCAACCGTATGGAGATGAAATACTGATGAACAAGGTCCGATACGATCACCTGCTGCCCATTCTGCTGTTGCTGTTTCTCACCGGCTGCCAGACCGCGTTTGCCGTTGAGAGCACTCCCACTCCCACCCCAACTGTGACGCCGCTCCCGAGTCCGACGCCCAACCCGGCAGATGTGGTTGCCCACATCGAAGCAACATGGCGAGACATCGACTCTCTGGCGCGCCCACATCTCGAAGAAGGCATCGAGTGTGAGGCCTGCCATTTAGAGGGAGTGCTCGCTGCTGAGAGACCGTCCAATGCTACCTGTCTCGACTGCCACCAGACGACGATAAGCGAGCTGTATGCGATCACGAACAGCAACGGCACGCAGGTTCATCCGGCAGCCCATCTGGAAACTGAGGACTGTTCGACGTGCCACCGTGGCCACAAGCACATCGCTGATCCGTGCAACAGTTGCCATTAACGAGGGCCGGCATTTTGTCTTGGTGACCAACGGCATGCGGGGGCAGCGAATGAGTAGCAGAAGGGCAGGGGGAGGATGCTTGCGCGACTTCCTAAGTTTCAATTGACGGCAGCTCTAAAGCAAGCAAGCTCACGAAGAAACTGGCCACCTGTCAAAGATGCTAGTCTACCAAGCTAGTTTGGTGACCAATCAAGAGATACTCCGTCTCAGGGAAGAGTTATTCGAGGAAATAAAGCTACAGGCACGCGACCGGCATAAAGCATGCGGCCTGCTGGATACCCTAAGAACTGTTGGCAGATAAACGAGAAGAGGTCTAACGGGGATCGGTCGACGATGTCGGCAAGTCGTATACAAAACCGTACGGGTGAGACTTGTCCGGTCGCATAAATTTATGCAACCGCTAAAGTCTTTCAGTGTCTTTTGGTCGCAAAATAAATTTGCGACCACTTTCTATGTCGTCTATCGTCGTCTATCGGGGCTGGAGTTAAAGCGAGAGGCCGGTGGCCAAATACCATGTGCTTCGCCGCCGCTCAATGTTGTCGACAGACAGATACACCGGAATCTCATGAGCCTCTCTCGCCTCTCACTCCCTACGATCGGGCACGCCAGTGCGACCTATAAGCTCTCACACGTCGTTACAAAAGCGCCTGAACTCGCAGTTGAGGCATCGGCGAAACGACTCAGCCGGAGGAGGCATCGTCTCTCGTTCACTCACAGCCCTCATCTCTGCGAGCAGTGTTCGGAGCTTATCGCGCCGTCTCGTCGTGATTTTTACCTCTTCCGCCCGCCGAAGTGGGATCAGATAGATAAATCCCCGGCGCACGGGTAAGCCATACGTCGCTTCGAGGAGCTCAGCATAAGCAGTCAACTGGAGCTTGAAATGGTAGCTAACGCGGCGAGATAGCTTGTAATCCACAGGGATGTGCTCCGCATGCGGGCCAGCCACCTCGATCACCTCGTCAACGATGCCGGTGAGCCCCAGCGCATCACATCGTGCCGGAACGTCAAAATAACGCTCTCCATCTATGCCGGACAGATGATAAGCCTTGAGCGTTCGGCGCCGAGCTTTCTCCTGCTCATCGATGCCAGCGTCGATCCCTGCTGCCATCTTATAAGTCGTGGGACGCACATCGGGCAAGCAGGCATGATAGAAGAAGATGCGCGGGCAGTACGCATACTGTTTGAGGTCCGTCACTGTAATGAGCAGATCGTCCTCAGTCATCCTGTTCAATCTCCAACCGCTCCGACCAATCCCGCTCGCAAACCGGGATCAGATGGATCTTGCCGGGTCTCCGTCCGAGCCGCTTGCGACACTTCAGCATCAGCTCTTCCTGGTGCGTTTTGCTCAGTTGCCCGATGAAAGCACTGTATTGGACCCGATCGAGGCCGTAATCCAAACAAATATCGGCAACTTTCGCGCGAACGCTATCATCAGGAATATCGTAAATTAACAGCAAACGGGCACGCATCGATCACCACCCTGCCGAGAAGGGTTCATAAGTGCTGGCATCACGTCGGAGGAAAGCGGCAAGGTTGCGAGCCTGGGATTGCAGCACGATGCGCAGGGGGAAGCGCTTGCCCTGGTAGCGCACAGCCGTATCGAGGCGCTTCAGCACCTTCTCGGCGAGCGCCCGCCGGGTATCGGCTGACAGGCGGCCCTGCTCGTCCTGCTCAACGGTAAAATAGCGATTGACAAGGCCGAAGACGACCCGATCAACCACAACCTGGCGAAATTCCTCGATCAGATCGAGGACCAGACTGGGCTTTCCGGGGCGGTCAGCATGGATGAAACCCGCATACGGGTCAAGACCAGCCAGCACCAGCGCCCGCTCTACCTGGGCATACAGGATGCCGTAGCCGTAGTTCAACAGGCTGTTAACCGGGTCAGTTGCCCCACGCCCAATACGGGCCTCCCACGCGTACT
>DGDY01000186.1 GCA_002385675.1 Anaerolineales bacterium UBA3940
CTCGGGTATGAGGACATCCCGATGGAGACGGAGCTGCCCGAGCTGCTTGAGATGGCCAACCGGGTGATGGATGAGACGGGCTACCCGATGCCGATTATCGGCAAGCAGAAGCTGTACGATGGCCGCACCGGCGAGCCGTTCGACCGCCCGGTGACTGTCGGTATCATCCACATGCTGAAGCTGTCACACCTCGTCGAGGACAAGGTGCATGCCCGCTCGACCGGTCCGTACTCGCTGGTGACGCAGCAGCCGCTCGGCGGTAAGGCCCAGTTCGGCGGCCAGCGTTTCGGCGAGATGGAAGTCTGGGCGCTCGAGGCATACGGCGCGGCGCACACGCTGCAGGAGATGCTCACGATCAAGAGCGACGACGTGCAGGGGCGTGTCCGCACCTACGAGTCGATCGTGAAGGGCGAGCCGATCGAGGAGCCGGGCATCCCGGCGAGCTTCCGCGTGCTGGTGAAGGAGCTTCAGAGTCTCGGCCTGGCCGTGGAGGCCATCACCGATACCGGCGAGGTCATCCGTTTCGGCAAGGAAGAGGAGAAATCCCGCCAGCCGAAGCTCGATGTGGGGCTGCTGGGGCTCGCGGACTCGAGCCGCTTCAACCGGTAAGCTGGCAAGCAGGGATATATCAGGGGCAGCGTTTGCGCTGCCCCTTTTTGTTTTTCCGCACCTGGCAGGATGTAAAAAAAACGTTGACACCCGTAAGAGCGTACGGCATAATGAAACGTGCGCTCGACGCCCTCCGTGGTATGGAGCACGAATGTTGAATGCGACTAGATTCGAGGACAGAGAGCCGACAAGTGTGAAGTGTCTTGACAAGAATATGAAGCACGCGCCGAGGTCAGAAGGCGGTTAGCAGCCGGAATTGGCTGCAGGAGAAGGCCGGTTTCTGCCTTGACAGAGCATCCCGGACACGGTAAACTTCACCCTCGGCACTAAACCTAGGTCGGCGGCAAGCTCGTGTGGCTGCGAGCCAATACTGCTGAATCGGATACCAAGGTCGCATCGGGGTCATCCGTTAGTTGCGATGACCTTCTTGATTGCCAAAAGAAAACGGGCGTCGGCGTTTCACGCGCCCGTTTCGCACGCCTAATGGAAGTGATATGTGCGCTGGCGTGCCGCACAAACCTGTAGCCTTTTCAGGAGGCTTGTGTGCCAACAATCAATCAGTTGATCCGTAAGGGTCGCCAGACGAAGAAGCAGAAGAGCCAGGCACCGGCACTGCAGTATACCTTCAACAGCTACAAGCAGAAGCGTGAGCGGCAGCCGAAGGGCGCTCCGCAGAAGCGCGGTGTGTGCACCCAGGTGCGTACCATGACGCCCAAGAAGCCGAACTCGGCGCTGCGCAAGATCGCCCGTGTGCGCCTCTCCAACGGGATTGAGGTCACGGCCTACATCCCCGGTGAGGGCCACCGTCTGCAGGAGCACTCGGTGGTGCTGGTCCGTGGCGGTCGTGTGAGGGACCTGCCCGGCGTGCGCTACCACATTGTGCGCGGCACGCTCGACGCGACCGGTGTTGACGCTCGCGCCCAGGGCCGCAGCAAGTACGGTGCGAAGCGGCCCAAGTAAGCAGTCTTTTCTATTGGATTAGGTACGACGTTAAAGAGAGCGACTGGCGCCCCGACTCGGGGCGACTCGCAGGAGAAAAGGTATGCCCAGGCGATATAGGCCACCCAAGCGTAAAGTTGATCCGGATCCGAAGTACAACAACGTCCAGGTCGCGATGTTCATCAACCGTCTGATGAAGGACGGCAAGAAGAGCGTCGCGCGGCGGATCATGTACGAGGCGATGGACAAGATCCAGGAGCGCACTGGTCGTGACCCGGTTGAGGTCTTCGAGCAGGCTCTCCAGAACGTTGCGCCGATGGTTGAGGTCAAGCCCCGGCGCGTCGGTGGTTCGACGTATCAGGTGCCGGTTGAGGTTAACCCGTACCGCCGCACGTCGCTGGCGATGCGCTGGCTGCTGAACGCGGCGCGCAATCGCAGCGGGCGTGGCATGCCGGACCGGCTGGCTAACGAACTGCTCGACGCAGCCAATGGGCAGGGTGCGGCAGTGAAGAAGAAGGACGATACGCATCGCATGGCCGAGGCGAACCGTTCGTTCTCGCATTACCGCTGGTAAATCGGTTTTCGTTCATTTGTGAGACGAGTTGTGTGGTATCGAGGGCTGAGGTGAGATGAGTACCCCGAACAATCTGGAGCGCGTTCGCAATATCGGGATTATCGCGCATATCGATGCGGGTAAGACCACGACAACCGAACGTGTGCTCTACTACACCGGTAAAATCTACCGGATCGGTGAGGTCCATGAGGGGACCGCGACGACCGACTGGATGGAGCAGGAGCGCGAGCGCGGTATCACGATCACCGCTGCGGCGATTTCTGCTACCTGGCGCGGTCACACGATCAATCTGATCGATACGCCGGGCCACATCGACTTCACCGCTGAGGTGCAGCGTAGCCTGCGCGTGCTGGACGGTGGCGTGGTCGTCTTTGACGGGGTTGCTGGTGTTGAGCCTCAGTCCGAGACGGTCTGGCGCCAGGCGAATCGCTACAACGTCCCGCGCATCTGCTTCGTGAACAAGCTCGACCGCACCGGCGCCGACTTCGTTCGCGTGGTCGGCATGATCCGGCGGCGGCTGGGGGCCAACCCCATCGCTGTACAGATCCCCTGGGGGCGCGAGAGCGGCCTGCGGGGTGTGATCGACCTGCTGGAGATGAAGGCGATCAGCTGGGACGACGAGCTTGGTGCGCAGCCTGTCTACAGCGAGATCCCCGAAGATATGCGGGCCGAGGCCGAAGAGGCGCGTGCCACCATCTTCGAGCGGATCGTCGAGACCGATGAGATCCTCATCGAGAAGTACCTGGCTGAGGAAGAGATCTCCGTGCAGGAGATCAAGGGCGCGCTGCGCCGCGCCACGCTCGAAGGCCGGGCCCAGCCGGTTCTGTGCGGCTCGTCGCTGAAGAACAAGGGCATCCAGCCGCTGCTCGACGCGATCGTGGACTACCTGCCGTCTCCGCTGGACGTGCCCCCGATTCAGGGGATGCACCCGGATACGGGAGAGCCCGAGTTCCGCCCGCCGGAGGACGACGCGCCGATGAGCGCGCTGGTCTTCAAGGTTGTTACGGACCCATTCGTTGGGCGTTTGGCCTACTTCCGCGTGTACTCGGGCGTTATCCGCGCGGGCAGCATGGTCCTGAACGCCTCGAAGGGCAAGACCGAGCGCGTGGGGCGCATCGTGCGGATGTTCGCCGACCGGCGTGAGGACATTGACGAGGTGCGTGCGGGTGATATCGCGGCGACGCTCGGGCTGAAGGATACCTTCACCGGCGAGACGCTGAGTGACCCTCAGCACCCGATCGTCCTTGAGAGCATCAGCTTCCCTGAGCCTGTCATCCAGGTCGCCGTCGAGCCGAAGACTCAGGCCGACCAGGACAAGATGGGCGAGGCGCTCCGCAAGCTGGCGGAGGAGGACCCGACCTTCCGCGTGCACGTCGACGAGCAGACCGGGCAGACGATTATCTCCGGCATGGGTGAGTTGCACCTGGAGATCCTCGTCGACCGGATGAAGCGCGAGTTCAAGGTGGGCTGCAACGTGGGCCGCCCGCGGGTGTCGTATCGCGAGACGATGACGCGCCCGGCGAGCAGCGATGTGACCTTCAAGCGCCAGACAGGTGGCCGGGGGCAGTACGCCCGTGTGAAGCTCGAAGTCGAGCCGGGCGAGCCGGGCTCGGGAATCATCTTTGAGAACGGGATCACCGGCGGCGTCATCCCGCGCGAGTTCATCCGTCCGACGGAGGAAGGCGTGCGCGAGGCCCTCGACAGCGGCGTGCTTGCAGGCTACCCGGTTGTTGACATCCTTGTCCGCCTGGTGGACGGCAACTACCACGAGGTCGACTCGTCGGAGATGGCCTTCAAGGTGGCCGGCAGCATGGCCATCAAAGAGGCGGTTCAGAAGGGCGACCCCGTGCTGCTTGAGCCGATCATGCGGGTTGAGGTGGTAACGCCGGAAGAATATGTGGGCGCGGTTCAGGGCAACATCTCTGCGCGGCGCGGCCACATCGAGCAGATGGAGATGCAGCCGGGTGGCGGGCGAACGATTACAGCCTATGTGCCGCTCGCCGAGATGTTCGGCTACGCGACCGACCTGCGCAGCATGTCGCAGGGGCGGGCGAACTTCACGATGGAATTTGACCACTATGAGCCGGTAAGCCGGTCCATCGCGGAGAAGATTCTGCGCGGTGAGGTGGCTTAGCACAGTACCAGACTGATATCGCAGCATAATCTGGAGGAACCATGGGTAAGGAAGTATTTCAGCGCACGAAGCCGCATGTGAACGTTGGGACGATCGGTCACATTGACCACGGCAAGACGACGCTGACGGCGGCGATCACGAAGTATCTGGCGTTGAAGGGCGGCGCGGATTTCCGGGCGTTCGACACGATTGACAACGCGCCGGAGGAGCGGGAGCGCGGGGTGACGATTGCGATCTCGCACGTGGAGTACGAGACAGAGAACCGGCACTACGCGCACGTGGACTGCCCGGGGCACCGTGACTACATCAAGAACATGATCACGGGGGCGGCGCAGATGGACGGGGCCATCCTGGTGGTGGCGGCGCCGGACGGGCCGATGCCGCAGACGCGGGAGCACGTGCTGCTGGCGCGGCAGGTAGAAGTGCCGGCGATGGTGGTGTTC
>DGDY01000023.1 GCA_002385675.1 Anaerolineales bacterium UBA3940
AGATGTGTATAAGAGACAGGTCATGGACGGCGATTGAATGAGGAATGCCCCCTCCCCGGGGGCAAGGTGTGCCTGGGAGAGGGGCGCTGAGTGACATATCTTCCCCTCTCCCAGCGACCGCGGGTCGCGACCGGGAGAGGGGGCTAGGGGGTGAGGGTAACTCTAATCATCCTCCGCCAGGGCGCGGTACTCGCCCCGGAAGAACAGCAGCGGCCTGGCGTTGTCGTCTGCACGGTAGACGTGCGTGACCTCGCCCAGCACGATCCAGTGATCCCCGCCCTCATAGACCTCGTAGCGGCGGCAGCCGACAGCGCCGATCGCGCCTGCCAGGAGCGGGCCGCCCTCCCACTGCACGAACTCGAAGGCCGGTGGCGGGATCTCGTCATTCCAAAAACCGGCGAAATAGTTGGAAAGCGCCTCCTGCGTCTCGGAGAGGAAGCTCAGCGTGAAGCCCGGCGCTTCCAGCAATGGCCGGCTGATATTTGCCTCTTTGCCCACACACACAAGGATAAGCGTTGGTTCCAGTGAAACCGAGGTGACGGCGTTGGCCGTCATCCCGATGATCTCGTCGTCGTCCGTAGCAACAGCCAGCACGGTGACGCCTGTCGCGAAGAGGCCCATCGTGCGCCGGAACTCTCGCGTGTCGACAGTGGTGTATTGCTTGGTGCCACTCATGCGTGGGTCATCCTTCCCAGTGACTCACGGGCCTGCGCCCGCGGGTGAACTCTCACAGATTGTAACGCGTGCGGTCGTTTACTTCCCGCGTGCTACGGGGCCGATCCTGATCTATAATAAGACTGTGCCGGACCATTATGCCCGCCGCCCACCCTTGCGTGCCGGGCTGTACCTGCGGTTTCCCAAAGAAACGACGATGTTTTTCCTCGGTTAGCAGTTCAGTCAACCATCCACCAGTTAGGAGAAAAGAATGGCTGAAAAGTTTAAGATTACGTACACCACGATGTCTGTGGACGACGTGGAGCTTCATCAGGCGTTCGACGAGGCCGTCGAGCGGGTGAAGCAGATGAAAGGCCGGACCTTCCCGATGCTCATCAATGGGCGCGAGGTCGAGGCAGAGGAAACGTTCGCCGTTATCAACCCTGCGGATACACGCGAGACGCTCGTCTACTTCCAGAAGGGCACGGCAGAACACGCACGCGAAGCCATCGCTGCGGCAAAGGCGGCCTTCCCGGCATGGTCCGCCACCCCGTATGAGGAGCGCTGCCAGCTTGTCGAGCGCGTCGCCGACATGATCACCGACAACCTGATGGATCTGTCGGCGATGATGATCATGGAGATGGGCAAGAACCGCGTAGAGGCGATGGGCGACGTGCAGGAGTCGGCAGACCTGCTGCGCTACTACGCCTTCCAGATGCGTGAAAACAAGGGGTTCGTCCGCGAGATGAACTCCTTTGGTGAGACGGACGTCAACATCAGCGTACTCAAGCCGTACGGCGTGTGGGCGGTTATCTCGCCATTCAACTTCCCGCTGGCGCTAGCCGCCGGGCCGGTCGCGGCGGCGCTGGTCACCGGCAACACGGTCGTGCTGAAGCCCTCGTCCGACGCGCCGTGGACGGCCTACGAGCTGGTCCGCTACTTCATGGAAGCGGGCCTGCCGGAGGGCGCGATCAACTTCGTCACCGGGTCGGGCCGCACCGTCGGCAACGAACTGGTGGTGAACAAGGACGTGGACGGCATCACCTTCACCGGCTCGTATGACGTCGGCTTCCATCAGGTATACCGCAACTTCGCAACCGAGTACCCCAAGCCGGTTGTCGTGGAGATGGGCGGCAAGAACCCGACCATCGTCTCGAAGAAGGCAAACCTTGACAACGCCGCGCTGGGCGTGGTGCGCTCGGCCTTCGGGATGGGCGGGCAGAAGTGCTCGGCGTGCTCGCGTGTGTACGTTGAGGCTGAGGTGTACGACGAGTTCCTCGGCAAGCTCCTCGCGAAGACCGAGGAGATCGTCAAGATTGGTAACCCGCTCGACAAGCACACCTTCCTCGGCCCCCTCGTCAACGAGAACGCCTACAACGACTACAAGCGCTTCATGGAGAAGGCTCGCCAGGATGGCGAGGTGCTGTACGGTGGCAATGTCTGCACTGACGGCGACTTCCAGTACGGCTACTTCGTTGAGCCTGCTATCATCACCGGGCTTCCGCACGACCACGAACTGGTGCAGCAGGAGCTGTTCGTCCCGATCCTCTTCGTGAAGAAGGTTGACAGCCTGGAGCAGGCGATGAAAGAGGCCAACGACGTGCAGTACGGCCTGACGGCGGGCTTCTTCAGCGAGGATGAGGATGAGATCCAGTGGTTCCTGGACAACATCCAGGCAGGCACGATCTACGTCAACCGGAAGGCCGGCGCGACGACGGGCGCATGGCCCGGGTTCCAGCCGTTCGGTGGCTGGAAGAGCAGCGGCTCGTCCGGCAGGAACATCGGCGGCTACTGGACGCTGCTCAACTACATGCGCGAGCAGAGCCAGACCGTCATCCGCGAGTAACCTCACTCATGATACTCCTGAGGGGCACGGTCAACCGTGCCCCTCACACCCATCTAGAGAGAGCCCCGTGACAGATAAGCGCCTAACGATGAAAGAGGCCATCGCGGAGTATGTCCACGATGGCGATTCGGTTGCGATTGAGGGCTTCACGGCCTTCATCTGCTTTGCCGCCGGGCATGAAATTATCCGCCAGGGGCGGCGCGACCTCACGCTCATCCGCATGACGCCCGACCTGATCTATGACCAGATGATCGCGGCGGGCGTCGCATCCAAGCTCGTGTTCAGCTATCTCGGCAACCCTGGCGTTGGCTCGCTGCACTGCATCCGCCGCGCCATCGAGAAGGGCGTGCCACGCCCGCTTGAGATCGAAGAGTACTCGCACTATGGGATGGTCGGGCGCTACACTGCTGGTGCGCTGAAGCTGCCTTTCTTCCCGCTGCGCAGCTACACCGGCTCCGACATCCCCGGCGCCAGCGGCGATATCCGCTGGGTGGACAGCCCGTATGAGGATGGCAAGCGCATCGCCGTTGTCCCGCCGCTCAACCCCGATGTCGCCATTGTGCATGCCCAGCGCGCCGACATGAGCGGCAACACGCAGCTCTGGGGCCTGCTCGGCATGCAGAAGGAGGTCGCCTTTGCGGCGAAGAAGGTGATCGTTGTGGTCGAGGAGATCGTCGATGAAGCGGTCATCCGCTCCGACCCGAGCCGGACGCTGATCCCCGGCCTGATCGTCGATGCGGTGGTGCATGAGCCCTATGGCGCACATCCGTCCTACGTGCAGGGCTTCTACGACCGCGACAACGAGTTCTACCTGAGCTGGGACAAGATCTCCCGCGATGAGGAGCGGGTCAAGGCGTGGCTGGACGAGTGGGTCTACGGCGTCGAGGACCGCGCCGCCTACCTGGAAAAACTCGGCGCGGAGACGCTTGAACGGCTGAAACCCGGCCCCGCTCCGGCGTCGCCGGTAGACTACGGAGCGTATGCATGATGCACAACGACGTCACCCCTTCTGAGATGATGATCGTGTCGGCGGCGCGGGCGATGGCGGGCGTGCGCACGGTGTTCGTTGGCGTCGGCCTGCCGAACATCGCCTGCAACCTCGCCCGGCACACCGTCGCGCCCTCGCTGGAGCTGATCTACGAGTCGGGCGTGTACGGCGCGCAGCCCGCCCGCTTGCCGCTCTCCATCGGCGACCCAACGCTGGTGACACACGCCACATCCGTCATGCCGATGGCCGACCTGTTCGGCCTGTATCTGCAGGGCGGGCTGGTCGAGGTGGCGCTGCTCGGCGGCGCGCAGATCGACCGCTACGGCAACCTCAACACGACGGTGATCGGCGAGTACGGCAGCCCGAAAGTCCGGCTGCCGGGCAGCGGCGGCGCGTGCGAGATCGCTATCAACGCCCAGCGGGTCTTTATCATCATGCGGCTGAGCAAGAGGTCGTTCGTCTCCAGACTGGATTTCCTGACCAGCCCGGGCCATCTGACCGGTGGGAATGCGCGCCGCGAGGCGGGTTACCCCGGCGCCGGGCCGGAGCTTGTCATCACCGACAAGGCGATCCTGAACTTCGACAACGACGACCGTGAGATGCAGCTTGTCTCGCTGCACCCCGGCGTTACGCTGGAGGAGGTGCAGGAGGAGGTCGGCTGGGATCTGCGCCGGGCCCCCGAAGTGGTCGAGACGCCCTTGCCGACGGATGAAGAACTGCGCCTGATGCGCGAGGTGCTCGACCCGGCGGGCCTGTACCGGAAGTGAGATCATGGCGGAGGGGTGCCAGCGCCCCTCCGCACCCACTCCATGTGGGAATTGCCGGTTCTAAGAATGCTCTAAGGTCGCTCTAATGGCGATCTAATGCCCGGACGGCTACAGTCAAAGTGACTGTCACGTATGTATATACGAGGCAGAACCACAACTATGAGGTACGTAAAGGGCTTCGTATGAGAACTGGTGGGAAGAGCATTCCCCTTGGGCGCATCTTCGGTATCCCGATTGGGCTGGATTATTCCTGGTTCCTGATCTTCGCTTTACTGGTCTGGTCGCTGAGCACAAACTATTACCCGGCGCGCTTTGGCAACTGGGCGGAGGGTCTGTACTGGGGCGTGGGCGTGCTCACGGCGGTACTGCTGTTCGTCAGCGTGCTGCTGCATGAGCTGGGGCACGCCGTTGCGGCGCTGGCGTTTCGCATCCCGGTGCGGCGCATCCGCCTGCTGTTCTTCGGCGGCGTGGCGGAGCTTGGCGACGAAGCGCCTCATGCCGGTGGGGAGTTCCTCGTCGCGATTGCCGGCCCGGCGGTGAGCCTGCTCATCGCTATCGTGCTCGGCTTTGGCTGGCTCGGGATGACGCTGGTGAGCGCTCCGGAGCCGGTTATCGCGCTGGTCGGCTATCTGGCGTTCATCAACCTCATCCTGGCCGTGTTTAACATGCTTCCCGGCTTCCCGCTTGACGGCGGGCGCGTGCTGCGCGCCGTGCTGTGGGGCCTCACCGGGAACCTCAGCCGTGCCACGCGCATCGCTGCCAGTATCGGGCGGATCCTCGCGTTCGGCTTTATTGGCTTCGGCATCCTCCAGATTTTGACCGGCAGCCTGGCGAACGGCCTGTGGTCGGGGTTCATCGGCATGTTCCTGCAGGGCGCGGCGAGCGCAGAGGTGCAGGCACAGCAGATACGCGATATGCTGGCCGGGCGCACAGTGGGGCAGGTCATGCGGCGTAGCTATGCGACCCTCCCCGCCGATGTGACGGTGCAGCAGGTTCTTGACGCGCACATCCTGGGGTTTGGCAACCGCTCCTTCGTGGTTACCAGCAACGGCGAGGTGGTCGGCATACTGACGCTGGAGAACGTGCAGCGCGTGCCTATTGAGAAGCGGTGGAGTACGAGCGTCGCGCAGGCGATGACGCCGCTCAACCGCACCGAGCCTATCACCCCGGACACCGGCCTGTGGGATGCGCTGCGGCAGATGGAGCTTGAACAACTCGGGCAGGTTCCGGTGGTGGAGAACGGCGAGATCATGGGGTTGCTGCGCCGTGATGACGTGTTCGCCTTCCTGTATGACCTGCGCCGGTTCGGTGCGCGCTATGCGTAGCCTGTGCGCGGCACAGAGCGCGGATACTGGTAATCCGAACCCCCTCCGTCCGATGGCCGCTTTGCGGCCTACGACCACCTCCCCTTGCAGGGCTGGCGATACGACGCTTTTGCCTAGTTGATTGCGACCGGCTAACGTCGAACCCCCTCCTGTCCCGCAGCCTGCGGCTGCGACCCTCCGGGTCGCTGGTGGGGGGTCCAGCGGTAGCCGCCACACACGGATCCTCACACGGCGAAGGGGATGGGCTGATTAATGCGCCTTTTACAAAACCGTCGTATCCTCAGATTGCAAGGGGAGGGGTTCCGCCATGCACTTAACTGTTCTACCAATCCTTAGCATGAGCTGGCCTCTAGCGGCCAAACCCTAACACTCCCGCAGGCCCTGCGGGAGTGTTGTTATAGTGGTAGGATTGCAGGTGAAGGTGTATTGTTTGCATGTACGACGGCAACTGCTGAAGCGAAGCGAAGGAAGTGTATGATTCGCGCCCTCATCTTTGACTTTGACGGACTGATCCTCGATACTGAGAAACCTGACTACGATATCTGGTGTGACATCTACCGCGAGTACGGGTGTGAACTGCCGCTTGACCGCTACCTCAACATCATCGGCACGAGCCTGGAACAGGCCGGGTTCGTGCCGTTTGAGCATCTGGTGGAGTTGACAGGGCTGGACCTCGACCGCGCCGAGGTAGAAGGGCGCGCACATGCCGGGCGGCTGGCGCTCATCGACGCGCAGCCGGTACTGCCGGGCGTCGAGGCGCACATCCAGGAGGCGCGGGCGCGCGGCCTGAAGCTGGCCGTGGCGTCGAGTTCGCCTCTGGCCTGGGTGGAGCGCCATCTGCGCCGGGTCGGGCTGTTCGACTGCTTTGACGCGATTATCACGAGTGACGACGTTGAGCGTGTTAAGCCTGCGCCGGACCTGTTTGAAGCGGCGCTTGCAGCGCTCGGGGTTGCGCCGGAAGAAGCAATCGTTTATGAAGACTCGGCGCATGGTATCGAGGCGGCCCGTGCCGCCGGGATCTACGCGGTGGCAGTGCCGAACTTCCTGACCCGCCATGTGGACCTCAGCCGCGCGAACGTGCAGATAAGCTCGCTTGCGGACGTAACCCTGGGTGATCTACTCTCAGGGATAACCAACGGGAAGAGGTAACATGCACCATCACGGCTCGCACCATTCGATGGAACACGCCTATCACGGGACGTCGTTCTACGACCCCCGCTTTCAGGACGAGCACTTCGTCGGTTGGGTGGGCTTCAGCGTGCTTGCCCCCGCGTTGCTCCTCGCCGGGGCGGCGCTGCTGTGGCGGGCATTCGACGGGCGGCGGGTAGGCGAGCCGCCGCTGCGCTGGGGGATCATCGGCTTCGCCGGGCTCAGTGCAGTGGCGACCGGGGTCGCCTTCATCGCCGAAGCCGCGCGCAACCGGCAATTATATCAGCACCACATAAGGGGAGAGTAAAGCAGCATCATGCGTGACGTGGTTATTATCGATGCCGTTCGCACACCGGTCGGCAAGCACGGCGGGACGCTGGCTGCCGTCCGCGCAGACGACCTCGCCGCGATCCCGATCCGGGCGCTGCTGGAGCGTACCGGCATCGACCGGTACGAGGTCGAAGAAGTTTACATGGGCTGCGCCAACCAGGCGGGCGAGGACAATCGCAACGTGGCCCGGATGGCGCTCCTGCTGGCGGGGCTGCCGCAGCGCGTCGCCGGGGTGACGTTCAACCGGCTGTGCGCCTCCGGGCTGACGGCGATCAATGCGGCGGCGCGGGCGATTGCCCTCGGTGAGGGTGATGTGTACATTGCGGGCGGTGTGGAAAACATGAGCCGCGCGCCGTACTCCATGCCAAAGTCGCCGCGTGGCTGGCCCGTTGGCCACCAGACCGTCTACGATACGACGCTCGGCTGGCGCTACCCGAACCCCGCGCTGGAGGCGATGTTCCCGCTGGAGTCGATGGGCGAGACGGCGGAGAATATCTACGAGGAGATGCCGCACCTCGACCGCGAGCTTCAGGATGCCTTTGCGCTGGAGAGCCACCGCCGGGCGGTCGAGGCGATCCGCACGGGCCGCTTCAAGGACGAGATTGTGCCGGTGGAGATCCCTCAGCGCCGGGGCGACCCGATCATCTTTGACACCGACGAACACCCGCGCTATCGCCGCGACGAGAACGGCGAGATCGTGCTGGACACCAGCATGGAGGCGCTTGCCCGGCTCAAGCCAGCTTTCCGTCCGGGGGGCACGGTGACGGCGGGCAACTCCAGCGGCCTCAACGACGGCGCGGCGGCGGTGCTGCTCATGGCCGCCGAAAAGGCCGAGCAGCTTGGCCTGCGCCCGATTGCGCGGTGGGTCGCCAGCGCGGCGGCAGGCGTGGACCCGCGCACGATGGGCCTCGGCCCGGTGCCTGCTACGCAGAAGGTGCTCCAGCGCGCGGGCGACCTGTCGATTGGCGACATCGACCTGATCGAGTTGAACGAGGCTTTCGCGGTGCAGGCGCTCGCCGTGATGGAGCTTGCCGGGTTCCGCCCGGAGCTGACGAACGTCAACGGCGGGGCGATTGCGCTCGGCCATCCGCTCGGCTGCTCCGGCGCGCGCATCTTCACGACGCTGGTGCATGAGATGAAGCGTCGCAAGGCGGCGGGTGAGGACATCCAGTACGGCCTCGCAACCCTGTGCGTCGGCGTTGGGCAGGGTGAGGCCACCATCGTCGAGGCGCTGTAAAGGCCGCCTGCCGTGGCACGCGACCCGCACATCGGCACTCTGGGTGAGAACTCGCTGCACGCGGCGCTGAAAGCCGCCATCGCGCAGCCGGGGGATCGGTTCGAGGTGCCGGTGGATGGTTACGTGATCGACATCGTGCGCGGCGACCAGTTGATCGAGATCCAGACAGCTAACTTCGCGGCGATGAAGCGCAAGCTGGCGAAGCTGACCCGCAAGCACCGGGTGCATCTCGTCCACCCCATCGCCGCCGAAAAGTGGATCGTCAAATACGGCCCGGACGGCGAAACCTGGCTGGACCGCCGCCGCTCGCCGAGGCACGGCACGGTCTTCGACGTGTTCCGCGAGCTGGTCAGCTTCCCCCACCTCCTGAGGGATGGCAGCCTCACGCTCGAAGTGCTGCTGACGCATGAGGAGGAGATCCGCGTTAACGACGGCAGGGGAAGCTGGCGGCGGCAGGGGTGGAGCATCGCCGACCGGGTGCTTGTAGACATATTGGAGCGGTACCCGCTTGCCGGGCCTGCGGACTTCCGCGCCCTGCTGCCCGCCGATCTGCCCGAGGTGTTCACCACGCGTGACCTCGCCGACCGGCTGGGAGAGAGCATCAACCTGATGGGCAAAATGGCCTACTGCCTGCGCGAGATGGGCGTCATCGAGCACGTGGGCAGCCGGGGCCGCTCCTACCTTTACACCTGTGGAAATGGGTCTGCCTGATAAGGAGTGGGCTGTGTCGTCAGCGTCCAATGACTCGGGCGAGAAAGAGCGCTCGCACGTTTTTTACCGGGAGCACCACCGTCGAAAACCGGTGATCTCGCATGGTAAGGGCATTTATCTGTGGGATACCGAGGGGAAGCGCTACATCGACGCCTCCGGCGGCGCGGTAGTCGTCAACGTTGGGCATGGCGTCGAGGAGATTGCCGACGCGATCCGGCAGCAGGCGGCAGAAGTGGCGTACGCGCACGCCTCGATGTTCACAAGCCGGGCGCTTGAAGAGCTTTCTGACCGGCTTGCCGAGCGCCTCCCGCTTCCCGACGCTCGCCTGTACTATCTGTCGTCCGGCTCGGAAGCGGTCGAGGCGGCTATGAAGTTCGCGCGGCAGGTGCAGATCGCGCGCGGGTACCCCGATCGCTACAAGGTGATCGGGCGATGGCGCTCCTATCACGGCGCGACGCTCGGCGCGCTGGGGGTGATGGGCAAGCCGTCGATGCGCCAGACGTACGAGCCGATGTTTACCGATATGCCGCGCATCGAGCCGGTGTACTGCTTCCGCTGCCCGTACAACCTGGAGTATCCGTCCTGTGGCCTGCGCTGCGCCGACGCGCTGGAGGACGAAATCCTACGGCACGGGCCGGAGCAGGTGGCGGCGTTCATCGCGGAGCCGATTGGCGGGGCTACGATCGGCGCGGTTGTGCCGCCGGATGAGTACTGGCCGCGCGTGCGGGAGATCTGCGATAAATATGATGTGCTGCTGATCGCCGACGAAGTGATGACCGGCATGGGGCGCGTTGGGCGCTGGTTTGCGATAGAGGAGTGGGGCGTCACGCCCGACATCATCACGCTGGCAAAGGGTATATCGGGCGGATATCTCCCACTCAGCGCGATGGCTGCACGCGGGGATCTCGTCGAACTGGTGTGGAGTAAGCTCGGAGACTTCAATCATGGCGGGACGTTCAGCCACCAGCCGGTGGCGGCGATGGCAGGGCTGGCGACGCTCCGTTATCTGGAGCAGCATCGTCTGATCGAGCGTGCGCGGGAGATCGGGGAGGTGCTCGGGCGGAAGCTCCACCGGGCATTTGACGATCATCCGCACGTTGGCGATGTTCGCGGGCGCGGGCTGATGTGGGCGATTGAACTCGTTGCCGACCGGAGGACGAACGACCCGTTCCCCCGGTCGCACAGGCTGTATGCCCGTGTCGCCAGCAAGGCGTTTGATGACGGGCTCATCGTGTATGCAATGGGCGGCTGCGCGGATGGTCGGCTGGGGGATCATGTGATGATCTCGCCGCCGCTCGTCGTGCAGGAAGCAGAGCTTGACGAGATCATTGCGAAGCTGCGCGTGGCAGTTGATGCATCTTATACACATCT
>DGDY01000280.1 GCA_002385675.1 Anaerolineales bacterium UBA3940
GTAGAGCGCGAGTCCGTCCGGCTGGATGCCTCACAGGCGGCCCTCTCCGGTGACGAGGTTGTCGGCACCGGGCTGCTCGGCGTGCGCGATCTGCGCGGCTGGATCGGCGGGCTGGGCGTCGTGCCCGCCAGCCGCCGCAAAGGCGTGGCCCGCCTGCTGATGAACGCCCTGATCGAGGCGGGCCGCGAGCTTGGCCTTGAGAGCATCCAGCTTGAGGTCATCACGCAGAACGAGCCGGCCAGGCGGCTGTACGACTCGCTCGGCTTCGAGACGCTGCGCGAGCTGCACGTGCTGGTCTGCAGGGAGCCGACGACCCAGCTCTCAGCCAACCAGATCGCGCCGGAGGTCCGCATCAGCGCGGAGCCGCCCGCCCGCCTGCTGCCGCACCTCGCGATGCTGCCCGCCGCTCGACGCCCCTGGCAGCGCGAACTGGAGGCTCACCGCGCCGCCCTCTCCGGGCTGCGAGGGCTTGCCGCCCGCACCCGGTTGGGCGAGGTGGTCGGGGTGTGCCTGTACCGCAGCGACAGCCTGCGCCATGACATCGTAGACCTCGCCGCCACCTCGCCGCGCGTGGGGCTTGCAACCGCCGTCCACCTGCTGAGGCAGTCGCCGGGGGCGACGTTCACCTATCTCAACGTCGCAGAAGACGACCCGCTTCTGCCTGACCTGCTTCAGATTGGCTTCCAAACATCGCTTTCCCAGTATGAGATGCTTCTTCCACTCACCCCGGAGACCCACCGCCATGAACCGTAACCGCGCCGCCCGGAGCCTGCTGTTTTTCGTGCTGCTGGCGGCGCTGATCCTCACCGGCTGCCAGGCCAGCCCGCCAACCGTCGCCGCGCCGACCGGCCCAACCACGGAGCCGCCGCCCACCGCCACCGAGCCGCCTACGGCCACCCCGCCGCCGCCCGACCCGGTCGTCGCGACGGTGAACCTCGGCGCACCGCCGCAAACGCTCGACCCGAACCTGGTCGCGGTGCTCGACGCGAGCGGGAACGACCTCGCCGCCAACCTGTTCGCGGGGCTGGCCCGCCTGAACAGTGACACCGGGCGCGTCGAGCCGCTGCTGGCGGAACGGTGGGAGCAGATCAACGAGACGACGTGGTACGTCTACCTGCGTACCGACATGCCCTGGGTGCAGGTCGACGCGACAAGCAGCGAGGTGAATGTTATCCGCCCGGTCAGCGCGGACGACGTGATCGCCGCCGCACGCCGCGCCTGCCACCCCTCCAGCGGCGTGCCGCTCGGCTCGTACCCGGCGGTCTTTCTGATCGCGGGCTGTGAGGACATCTATCACCGCGACCCGGCAACGCTGACGCCGGAGTACGTTGCGCAGGTGCTCGGCGTGCGCGTGCTGAACGACACAGCGGTTGAGTTCACGCTGACCGGCGACAGCGCGCTCTTCCCGACGCTGCTCGCCAGCCTGCAGATCTCCCCTGTGCCCGCCGACCTGCTGGAGAGCGACGCCGGGGGCTGGGCCGCGCCTGAGACGATCCTGACGAACGGCCCGTTTGCGCTCCAGCCGGGCGGCTCGTTGGAGGAAGGGTTTACGCTCGTCGCCAACCCGCACTGGCCGCTGCCGCGCACGGGCAACGTGGATGTGGTGAACGTGTCCTTCAGCACGTCGCCGGAGGCGTTCGCTGCGTGGCAGGCGGGAAGCCTTGACCTGACCGTCATCCCGCCCGACGAGATCGCGTCGATCCCGTTCGAGGACGACCCGTCCTACCGTCAGCTTGCCCTGCCCGCCGCCGAGTTCATCGTAGCCAACTACGACAACGCTCCGATCAACAACGTGATCGTGCGCCGCGCGCTGGCACTCGCACTCGACCGGCAGGCGATCATCGATGAGGTGCTGGAGCCTGCCGGTGTGAGCGCAGTGCCCGCAGGCCGCGTCACCCCGCCGGGGATGGCGCTCTCGCCCGCACCGGGCGACGCGGCGGCCCTGTACGATGTCGAGGCGGCGCGCGCGCTCTTCGCCGAGGCGGGCTACGCCGACTGCGACTTCATGCCGCCCTTCACGCTGCTGACCGCCACCGGGAGCGGCCTGTCGCGGCAGCTTGCCGAGCGCTACGTGCAGATGTGGAACGAGACCTTCGGCTGCGCGGAGGGCCGCATCATGCTGGAGCAGCGCCCGCTCATCGATGTGTACGCCATGCTGGAGACGCTGCCCGACGCCTACCGTATCCCCCGGCCTGGCCTGGTGACGCTCGGCTGGCAGGCGGATATGCTCGATGCGCAGCACTGGCAGGCGGACATCTTCGGCTGCCGCGAGATGTTCCCCCAGTCGTATCTGGATCAGGGCCGCGCCTGCCTTGTGGAAGAGGAAGAGCTGTTCGCCGCGCAGACGATGCACGACGACGAGGCCCGCGCAACGGTCTACGAGCGGATGGCGGATGCGTTCTTCGGCCCGCAGGGCGAGATGCCCGTCATCCCCGTGCTGACGTACACCCGCCCGCTCGCCGTCAACGCGTGGCTGGAGCTTTCGCCGCAGACTGCCGGCCCGCTGCGCTTCGATGAGTGGGTCATCAACGCCGACATGCAGCCATGACCACGCCGAGCCGCGCCCTTCAGGTTGACATCTTCACGCTCTTCCCGGAGATGTTCGACGGCCCGCTGACCGAGTCCATCCTCAAGCGGGCGCAGGAGATGGGCGCGCTCACGGTCCGCCTGCACAACCCGCGTGACTACACCACCGACCGCCACCGCACGGTGGACGATACGCCCTACGGCGGCGGCGGCGGCATGGTCATGAAGCCTGAGCCGCTCGTGCGCGCCGTGCGCGCCGTGGTGCCGCCCGGCGAGGGCGTGCCGGTCATCCTGATGAGCCCGCAGGGCCGCCTGTTCGACCAGTCCGTCGCGTTTGAACTGGCCCGCCTGCCCCGCTTCGCGCTGGTGTGCGGGCATTACGAGGGCGTGGACGAGCGGGTGCGGCAGACGATCATCACCGATGAGCTGTCCATCGGCGATTACGTGCTGACGGGCGGCGAGCTGGCCGCGATGGTCATCGTGGACGCGGTGACGCGCTTGCTGCCGGGCGTGCTCGGCGACCCCACTGGCGCGACCGACGACAGCCACGCGACCGGTCTACTGGAGTACCCGCACTACACGCGCCCGCCGGAGTTCGAAGGGCTGACCGTCCCCGAGGTGCTGCTCTCCGGCCATGAGGCGAACATTACGCGCTGGCGGCGGCAGCAGGCGTTGCGCCGGACATGGCAGCGCCGCCCAGACCTGTTGCTCACCGCGCCGCTGACGGAAGCCGACCGGGAATTTCTGGCCGTGCTGGCCGAAGAGGACATCGCTCGCCGGGCAGGCAAGCCCACCAAGTCGTGACACGAACCCGCCATGACAAAGAAGACGACGAGCAAGAGCAGCAAGCCATCTTCTAAGACTACAAAGCAGAAGTCTCAGCCTCAGCCGAAGCCGAAGCCGAAGCCGAAGTCTGGCGCATCCGGCAAGGCGGCAGCACAGGCGCAGCAGTCCGAGCCGAAGCCCAGCAAGTGGACGCTCCTCGTGCGCCTAGTACCGATCGTCGTACTGCTCGCC
>DGDY01000154.1:0-2050 GCA_002385675.1 Anaerolineales bacterium UBA3940
ATACGGCAGAAGCGGCGCGATGATCAGCCGCTCGTGCGTCAGGAAGGCAAAGCGATAGGCCATCCAGTAGTTGCCGTACGCCCGGTCAACCCCCAGCGAGTCGAGAAAGGCAATTAACTCATCGTCGTATTCGTGGGGTAGATGTGAGATGAGACCAAATTGCGTCGTCAGCCCCGGCGGGTTCTCAAGCATCGCGTGCACGTTGCCGTAGAGATTGTAAGCAACCAGCAGGGCCAGCACCGCCGGAAACAGCCACCGGCGCGCCGTGGCGAGCGTCGTCAGCCACAGCCCGGTCAGAACGGCCAGCAGCGGATAGAGCGGCAGCAGGTATCGGCCCGTCGGGTCGATGCCGAACGGCGAGAGCAGGAAGGCCACCACCAGAATCCCCCAGCCGCCGAGCAGCATCGCCAGCAACCGGCGGTCAGGCAGCGGCTGGGACCGGTCACGCACGGTTCGGGCCGCCCACCACAGCGCCGCCAGATACAGAGCGCAGACGATCAGTCCAACGGGCAGCAGATACCACTCGGCCGACCACGACGGGCGCAGCCCGAAAAGCGCGGGCAGGTTGAAAACCACGAGCGAGAGCACGCGCCCGGCCAGGCCGGTGTCAACCCCGGCCAGTTCCATCGCGTCGCTTATGCGCGTCCCGAACGTGTCGCCCAGCACCATATCGAGGTCAAGGGCCATGCCGATCAGCCAGGGGAGCGCGCCGAGGACGAAGCCCAGGCCAGCCACAGCGACCCGCCGCCAGGGCAACCGCCTGCGCAGATGCCACGCGAGCACCAGCGCGACCGGCACAGCCGATGTCACGATCAGCGCCATGCCCCACCAGCCCAGCCCGGCCAGCACGCCGAGGAGCAGCCAGCGCCCCCACCCGGCTTCGGGGTCGGAGAGAATACGCCAGCCGGTGAGGAATATCAGGTTATTGAGTAGCAGCGTCACGATGTAGTTGCCAAGCGAGGCCGTCGTGTACAGGCTGACCATCACGGGCGGCAGCGCCATCAGCAGGGTCGCCGCCGCAGCCGCGCGGGAGTCACGGCGGATGCGGTAGGCCAGCACATAGGTCGAGACGAGTATCCCCACGTACAGCGCGAGGTGGACCAGCCGCACGGCCAGCACCGTCTGCCCGAAGGCCAGAAATCCGAGCGCGATCAGGTACGCGTCGAGCGCGCCCATGTACCCCTGCCCGTAGAAGAACAGCGGCCACTCGCCCTGCAAGATGTGCCGCGCCATGAGCGCGAGAATAGCCTCATCCGAGTGGAAAGACACGCTGCCCGTGGCGAGCAGCAGCGCCTTGAAGCCCACTCCCACCAGCAGCACGGCGGCAAATAGCGAGTGCGTGCGGAGCAGCGACATCAGCCACGTCTGGGGAACAGCCCGGAGACTCTGTTGGGTGACCTCGACCATCGTTTGCTCTCTCACGCCCGGTATGCTACACCTGCGGTTGAGCCTCCGCCAATACGTCATTAACCTTATCCCGCCGGGGCGCGAGCAGCCGCGCCAGCACCAGCAGCGCGGCGGCGCTCACCACCCCGCCAATCCGCACGCTGGCAGGCCGGTACTCGAACGCAACCTCATGCTCGCCTGCGGGAACCTCCACCGCACGGAAGGCCCCGTTCGCCCGGTAGATCGTTACCGGCTCGCCGTCGAGCGAAGCACGCCAGCCGGGGTAATCGGTATCGACGAGCACCAGCCAGGCCGGGCGCACGGACCTGGTCGTAATCACGACCCGGCTCGGCTCGTCCACGACGATCCGGGCCGCTCCATCCGGTACGCGCTCGCAGGAGAGCGTCTCGCCGCCCGCATCACACGTCGCCAGTGCCGCACGCGGCCAGGGGTCGGGGATCGTGTAGGCGTAGAGCGGCCCGGCGCGCCCCGCGAGCGGCAGGTCGGCACGCGGGGTGGGCGAGAGCAGCAGCCCGGCGTTGAGCTGCGCCATCCGGGCAAGACCCTCCTCCCCATCCAGCGCCTCGATCTCTTTGAGCAGCGCGGCGTGATGCCCGACGAGCAGTGGGTCGAAGTTGCTGGCCGAGGCCGCCCCGTCGAGCAT
>DGDY01000154.1:2279-3541 GCA_002385675.1 Anaerolineales bacterium UBA3940
GCGCGTCCCGTCGGGGATGAGGTCAACTGCCGCCGAGCGCGCATGGTAGATCGCGGGGTCGGCGGTGGGGTTAAGCCCCCAGTGCGCGGTGACAAGGTCGGCAGCGATGAGGGCAAGCACGGCAACCTCCCAGGCGGGGCGCCAGTGCGGGCGCTGCCTGATGGCCTGGAGCAGCAGGCCGGCCACGCCAGTCAACACGACCGCTACACCAAGCCGCAGCGTCGAGCGCACGAAGCTCGGCTTGACCAGGTCGCCAAGCATCCGCCCGGCGGCGAACCCAGCGATGAGCAGCGCCACGCCGATCACCGTGCCGATGCCGGGCCAGCCGCCGCTCTCCCGTGCGGCGTGCCAGTCGCTCGCACCGATGCCCGCCAGCACGCTCAGCCCGAACACCACGAGCACCATCCAGCGCGCAGGCGCGTTGAACAGGTCAAACGTGGGGACGTGGTCAAACAGCCACGGGAAGACCGGCGTGTGCCAGCCGAGCGCGAGCACGGTCACCGGCACGACCATCAGCGCGTAGAAGGGCACTACCGACTGCGCGGGCGAGTGGGTCCCGCGCCGCGCCTGCCACCAGACCCAGAGCGCGCGCACCGCCAGCACAAGCGGCAGCAGGCCGATGTATACCGCATCCTCCCAGTACACGCCGTAGCCCCAGTAATCGCCGGTGGCCGGGCTGCCGAACATGCCGGGCAGCGCAAAGTTCAGGAAGTGCCACGGCCAGAACGAGTAGCTGAGCGCAGCCAGGCGATCCACCCCGCCCGCACGGTGTGAGGTCTGCATCAGTTCAAAGGTAGGGATGAGCTGGACCGCTGCGATCATCACGCCGAGCACGACCGCACCGAGCGCAAACGCAAGCGGCCTGAGCACGCTCCCCGCCACGCTGCGCTGACCGGCCTCCCTCCGGCCCACCACCCGCGTAACGGCATACGCGCCCGCAAGCAGCAGGCCGTAGAAGGACGTCTGCGCGTGGCCCGCCAGCAGCATCAGCGCGACGATGGCCGCCAGCCAGCCCGCCCGGCGCGCTCCGGCCCGCTCCCCGGCCCGCACCAGCCCTTCGACCGCCCACAGCAGCCACCCGAGCCAGGCGACCGTGCTGGTGATCGTCAGCACGCCGAAGCGCGAAATCACGTACCCGCTCAGCGCATAGGCCAGCCCGGCAACGCCCTGCCCCAGCCGCTCGACGCCCAGCCGCCGGGTGTAGGCCATCACGCCCAGCCCGGCCCAGACGACATGCAGCAGCGCCACAAAGCCCATCGCAT
>DGDY01000154.1:3889-5235 GCA_002385675.1 Anaerolineales bacterium UBA3940
CCAGCCGTAAAACTGCAGCAGCGGCAGGCCCCAGAACAGCACCTCACCGAGAAACAGCCGGTAGAACAGCGCCGCTGCGCCCAGGCACAGGATGATCACCGGAGCCCGGTGCTTCAATCGACTCATGGGGGGCTCACCTCACGCCCAGCAGCGCCAGCCCGCAGACGATGCGCGCCGCGTGGTAGGCGATTATCAGTGTGCGGGCGCTGACCTTCGCGCCTTCGCCGCTCAGCAGGGCTGCCAGCTTGCCGAGGCCCAGAAGGTGCGGGATGATAAAACCGCCGTCATGCGGCTCGGTGGTGTAGACAAGCTGGAAGAGCCAGCCGTGCCTCGCCCCGTAGCGCATCTTGGCGAGGTACGAGTTAATGTCGTCCACGGCGAAGAGGGCCCCGCCGAAGGCCATATCCGGCGTGCTGTTCAGCCAGCCGACCAGGTACGGCAGGCTGAAGGCCAGCATCAGCAGCAGGCTCACCGCGCCGACCCACAGCCACTCACGCCGGTCGATACGGCGTTCCTCAGTCGTGAGCGGGAGCACTGCTATCAGACCTCCTAACTTGCTTGCGGCTGCGCACGATGCGCACCCCGGCCCACCCCGCCAGCGCGAGCGCCGTTACGCCGCTCACCGCTGCGCCGATGAGGTCAGGCAGTGGGCGGTACACTACCTCGACGGCATGCGCCCCTGGCGAGTCGATGGGCACGCCGATCAGCGCGCCGTCGATCCGCTGCACCGGCACACGCTGGCCATCCACCCGCGCCTGCCAGCCGGGCGCCCACGACTGCGGCAGCACAAACACCATCGGAGCTTCACCGGGCGGGACCTCAACCTGCCCGTCGAACAGGCGGTTGGGCGGACGATGGCACTCCACAACCGGGTCGCTGCCTGCAACGCTATACAGATAGAAGTCGCCGGTGCGCCCCGCGAAGCTCAATCCCTCGACGTCGAGCGGGAAGCGGGCCGCAACCGTCACCGTGCCGAGCGCGGCCAGCCGCCCGGCGTCGGGGTGAGAACCGGACAGGGCCAGCCCATAGTCCTCGCTGTCCTCAGGCAGCGTCGGCGTGGTAACACTGTATCCTATCGGGCGTCCGCCAGCCGCCTTGTTGATCACTTCCGCCGACCACGCAAGCTGGAAGGGGTCCACGCCGTGGATCGTCGGGATGCCCGCCTGAGCCGCCGCCGGGCCAATTAAATCAAACGAGGGCGAGTACACCGGACCGCAGGAGCCATCGAGCGCGGCGATCAGCGGCGCGTCGGGGGCGTTGACTTCGTCCAGCGGCAAGCCGTCCACAAGTGTCCTGGACAGCACACCCAACAGCGCCACCAATACAATCGTCAATATGCCCGCCCC
>DGDY01000258.1 GCA_002385675.1 Anaerolineales bacterium UBA3940
TCTTGCGTTGGAATTTTGTCAATTAGAGGAAGCGTGCACGGCAGCCGCTTGATCCCGCGTGCCGTGCGCAACGGTCACTTCCTGAAGCACCAGCGTGAGCACGAGGCTCGCCAGCATAAAGGGCGCGATGATCTCCAGCCCAACCCCATCCGCCAGCACCCCCGCAAGCACCGGAAGCCCGGCTGCGCCGAGGCCCGCCGCGCCTGTCTGGAACCCAATCGCGCTGGCGGCATGCTTCTGCCCAACAAATTCGGGCGTGAGGGTCATCATCCCCGGATATATCGACGCGAACGACACACCCAGCACGATCAACCCCAGCAGGCTGAACGCGTCCGTCGGGTTCCACCACAATAGCGCCGCCCCGAGAATGGCGCCCAGCAGGCTCACCCGAACCACGTGGATAGGCGCCATGCGGTTCGCCAGTGCGCCGAGTACCAGCCGCGCGATGGTGAAGCTCCCCCACAAGAGGCTGACCCACACCCCTGCCGTCGTCTCAGGGATAGCGCGACCCTCTGTCAGAAGTGTGAAGCTCCACTGGCCGGCTGTAGCCTCGACACCGGTGTACGTAAAGAACAGCACCACGCCGAACCATACGACCGGCAGCCGCAAGATACCCCATCCGCTGGTGCTGCGGCCCTCACCAGTACCTTCCGAGTGGGTGACGATCCCCTGCCAGCGGCGCAGCGTCAGCACGAAATAGGCTGCCAGCAGCAGGTACATCAGCGCAATCACCCCATATCCCCAACGCCATACGATGCCCAGCCCAAGCAGACCAGTCACAATCAACGGCCCCACCGTCGAGCCGATGCCGTAAAAGCCGTGCAGCCAGTTCATCTCTCTTGCGCCGCAGTGAACGGCCATAAGGGTGTTCATCCCGACTTCAATACAACCGGAGCCCAGCCCGACCAGCAGATAGGCGATCACCGCACCCCACCACTTCGGGGACAGCGCCATCCCCATCGTGCCGGTTAGCCCGAGCAGGCTGGCGCCGAGTAAAAACACACCCGCTCCCCACCGCGCAATCAGACCACCGCTCAAAATACTGGCGAGTGAGAAGCCAACCGTGCCGGCGATCAGCAGCATACCCACCGCATCGAGCGACAGGCCGAAGGTGTTTCGCATGGAAGGCCATGCCACCCCGAGCTGCCCATCAAACGCGCCGAGGATGAGAAAGCTGGTATAGCCCACAACCAGCATGAAGACAGAAGGTTTGCGATTCATGCCGCTCCGGGAAAACAGGGAAAGTTTTACGCTTATGGCAGGTTGCGATGCACCCAGCGCCCACCGATCATCGTGCCCAGCACCGGCGTCTCGCCGATGGCCATCGGGTCGCACGTGTAGATGTCCTGCCCCAATACGACGAGGTCGGCCAGGTAGCCGGGCGCGAGCCGCCCGAGCCGGTCCTCCAGTCCGGCAGCGTAGGCCGGGCCGAGGGTGAAGCCGCGCACCGCCTCGTCAACGGTCAGCCGCCCGCGCCCATCATGGCCCGAGCGCCAGCCTTCCGGGCCGGGCGAGCCATCCGCCCGTCGCCGGGTGACAGCGGCCTGAATGTTGGGCAGCGGCTCAATCGGCTCGATGGGCGCGTCGCTGCCCAGCGCCAGCCGCGCACCTGCGTCAAGCTGGAGGCGCCAGTTGTAAGCATATCCGGCTCGCTCGCCCCAGTAGCGGTCGGCCATCTCCATGTCGGATGTCGCGTGGTTGGGCTGCATCGACGCAATGATGCCCAGCGCGCCGAGCCGCCCGGTATCGTCCGGGTGGATGAGCTGCACATGCTCGATGCGATGTCGCCGCCGGTCGGGTGCTACACCTCGCGCTGCCTCCTCTTTGCGCACCGCTTCATACACGTTCAGCACGTGATGCACGGCGAGATCGCCAATCGCGTGGATGGTGGACGGCAGGCCCGCCGCACTCGCCCGGCTGACGCAGGCCATCATCTCCTCGGGGTCCATCGTGCAGATGCCGGTGTTCTCCGGCTCGCCCTCGTACGGCTCGACCATCCAGGCCGTGCGCGGGCCGAGCGCGCCATCGGCGAACATCTTCACCCCGCCAATGCGCAGGAAGTCGTCGCCGAAGCCCCAGCGCAGCCCCAGGCTGATCGCGTGGTCAAGCAGTTCGACGGGGAGGTTCTTGACGATGCGGAAGTTGAGCGCGCCCTGCTCTTGAAGAAGCTGGTACGCCTGGAACGCGACCGCACCGTCGAAGTCGTGCACGCCGGTCAGGCCGCCGCGCTGTGCCCGCGTGATCGCCGTGCGGACGTGCTCCGCCATTTGCGCTGCGTCCGGCTCCGGCATACGGTCTTTGACCAGCCCCATCGCCGACTCGAACAGCACGCCGGTCGGCTGGCCACTCGCATCGCGCCCGATGCGCCCGCCCGGCGGGTCAGGCGTCTCGGCGGTGATGCCCGCCTGCCGCAGCGCCGCCAAGTTCACCCACGCGGCATGTGCCGACTGTGCTTCGAGGTAGACGGGGTGGTCGGGCACGACGGCGTCAAGCTGTGCGGCGGTCGGGAAGGCCCGGTCGGGCCAGCGATCCTGCGACCAGCCCCGCCCCTCGATCCACGTGCCGGGAGCGGCGCTCCTCGCCCGCTCGGCGACAAGTTCCGCCGCGTGCTGCGCCGACCGCGCCTCTGTCAGATCGACGTTGTGGAGGAAGTGGGCGTACCACGACAGATGTACGTGCGCATCGACCAGGCCGGGAATGACGAGCGCCCCGCCGAGGTCCACCACATCGCCGCCCGTGCCGAGCAGCGCGCGCATATCGTCGTCATCGCCAAGCGCGAGGATCCGCCCGGCGCGGATGGCGAGCGCCCGCACCTGCGGCTGTGCATCGTACTGCGTGCGGATGTTGCCGTTAACAAGGACGGTGTCTGCCTGCATTCCCCTACCCCAGTGATGTCAGTCCACAGATAGCACAGATATCACAGATTGTAGATTTGATGATCCACGAATGGCACGAAGGAAAATCTATCAAGAACTACTCGTGTCATTCACGGATCATTTACGTCTATCCGTGCCAACTGTGTGCCATCTATGGGCACTCTAAACCATCTCACGTGCACGGTGGATGATGTCAGCAGTGGGGATGGCGTCAAGCCCGCTGCGGCTGACAGAGTCGCTCGCCAGCAGTGTCGCAAAGCGTGCCGCGCGGAGCGCATCGCCGGTAGCGCACAGCTCGATGAAAAACGTCGTCGCGAAAATATCCCCTGCCCCGGTCGGGTCGACCTCCTCGACAGCCGGCGCGGGCACATGGTGAGGTTCCCCGTTGAGAAACACCGTGCAGCCACCGGCCCCACGCGTCACGACGCCCACCTGCGCCCGGCTGGCCACCGCTCGTGCCGCGTCCTCGTCGCCCCGCACATCCTCTATGCTGATCACCACGGCACGGGCATAAGGCAGCACATCCCTCGCCGACTCCCAGGGCTGGTAAGCCACGCGCCCCTCGCCGTCCCACTGGCGCATCCAGCCCTGCGGCGTGACGCACAGGCACGCCCCCCGGAAGTGCGCGGCCAGCCCCGGATCAACCTCCTGTGCAACCGGAGCCAGGTGGACGATTGACGCAGCCCGCCAGCCGGTGGGGATGTCATCAAGCGTCAGCCTCTCGGCGCGCGCTGAGAGCACCTGCTGCCGCCCTGCGTCGGTGTAGATGTTTTCGAAGGTAGTAGCCGCGCCGGCAGACCGGCACACAACAGGGAGGTCACTGAGCGGCGAGAGCAGCGCCCCGGCGTCACGCGGCAGGCTGGTCACGACGCCCACCCGCAGTCCGAGCGCCCGCGCGGTCAGCGCCGCGAAGGTAACAGTGCCGCCCGCGCGGAACCCGTCCGGCGTCAGGTCTTTGCTGATATGCCCTATCGCGAGGTAGTCGATCTCGCCCATCAGGCGCCTCTCGTCGTCAGTGGGTAAATGCAGCAAAGGGGGCGCAGGCTGCGCCCCCTTCTGAGCGTGTTGGGCAGCGCGCGCTTAACGTCTGTCGTGCGACTTGCTGTTCGTCGGGATGATTGTCACGCGGCGGTTGTCGCCCGTGCCGATGCTTTCGGTTTCAACCCGCGCGTCGTCGCGCAGCGCCACGTGGATGACGCGCCGCTCGTTGGGCGGCATCGGGTCGAGCGTCACCGTGCGCCCGGTCTGAATGGCCTTCTGCGCCATCCGCTCGGCGAGCTTGTGCAGCGACTCCTCGCGGCGGGCCTTGTAGCCTTCCACGTCGACGACAATGTTCGCGCGGCGCTGAAGTTCGCGGCTCACAATCAGCCGCGTGATGTACTGGAGGGCGTTCAGCGTGTCACCGTGCCGACCGATAAGAATGCCGAGATCGTTGCCGCGCACGTCCAGAATCCAGGGCGCGTCCTCCTCGTGTGGTGCGGGTTCGGCATGGTAAACGTCGACATCTGCCTCAACACCCATGTGCTCAAGCAGTTCCAGCAGGGTCTCCCGCGCGATCCGTGCCTCGCGCTCAAGCTCCCCGTCGGCCTCCACCGGCGTCCGCAGAACAGGCTCCGGTGCAGGCTGCGGTTCGCGCTCGGCCTCCTGCTCTGCCTGCGAAGGTGTGGGCGTCGGCGGGGCAATATCGGCAGGGGCTGCGGGTGCGGTGGCGGAAGCCGGTGCGGTGTCTTCCTCGACTTCTTCCGGCGGCAGGCTTGCTTCAGCCGCTTCCTCGGTCACATCGGGCGAGGCAGGCGGGGTCTGGGGCTCGATCCGTCGCGTCGGCGGGCGCAGCGGGGTTAGCCGCACAATAGCGTCGCGTGCGCCCATGCCAAGCACCCCGCGGCTGCCCTCTTCCACGATCTCAATGATGACGTCATTGCGCGAGAGTCCTAGCTTTTCCAGCCCTTCGTGAATGGCCTTCTCTAACGTTGGAGCTTTAACATCAATCGGCGTCAGGGGATCGTTAGCACTCATAAAGGATCTCACCTCATCTTGTATAAACCTGGCACCGCTGCCAGGGTGACGGCGTCTCAGCCGGAAATCATTGTATTACTTTTTTCCGCGGCGCACACGCCCCTTCTGCTCCGGTTCCGGCTGCGGCAAACCCAGCAGGCCGGACAGGCTGAAGCTGCCGTCCTCCGTGCCAAACAGGTTCTTCAGGCTGGCACGGCCCATCGCAGCATACTGAATGAAGCCGATGATGTTCGAGAGAATCCAGTAGATAGACAGCCCGGAAGGGAAGGTCAGGGAGATGTAGCCGATGAAGAGCGGCATGGTCAACTGCATGGAGCGGCTCATCGCGGCGCTCTGGGGGTCCGTGCTGGGTGGGGTCATGAGCTTCTGCTGCAGCCATGTCGTCACGACGACCAGCACGGGCAGGATAAAGTACGGGTCGGGCTGGCCCAGGTTGAGCCACGCAAAGTTGCTGTCCAGCGGAATGAGCGAGGTCGGACGCGGCAGCCAGTTCAGCAGGCCATCCGGCAGCTCGTACACATGCTGCGACAGGTCAATGAGCTGCAACGGCGACGCCGCCAGCGACCGCGTGATCGCCTGGTACAGCGCAATCAGGATCGGGAACTGGATCAGCGTGGGCAGGCACCCGCCGAGCGGGTTCACGCCTGCCTCGCGGTAAAGCTCCAATGTCTTCGCCTGCAGCGTTTCCGGGTCGTTCTTGTACTTTTCCTGCAGCTTCTTCAGCTTCGGCTGGATCTCCTGCATCGCCACCATCGACTTCTGCTGCCTGAGCGTCAGCGGGAAGATGAGCAGGCGGATCAGGATGGTCAGCAGCAGAATCGCCAGGACGAAGCTATTCCCCAGCAGGCCGTAGAACCACAGCAGCAGGTTGACCATCGGGTTAAGGAGCAGTAAATCCCACATGTGTTAAGTCTCTTTCCAGTTACGAGCTCGCCGGCTCGAACGACCAGACTTCCAGCAGGGTTTCGCGATCCAGCGCAAACACCAGCGACTCGCCTTCATGTACGCCGACAAGGACCATACCATCATAGATAACCGGAGACGTGTAGATCGGCATCGAGCGGACTGATGTACCCGTCTGAATGAACAGGAAGCGCGAGGGGAACTCGACTTCGACGTCAACCGGCGGGGCGAGGTTCTCGCCATTCTCCAGGTTCAGCTTGTACAGCCGGGACTGCCCGCGGCGGTCGGCGGTTGCCACATACACGGCGATCGACCCTGATTCGGTCTCGGCGATCGTCGGTGCGCCCACAACAGGGCCGGGCAACTCAACCGTCCACAGTTCCTCGGCACCGGTGGCCGCGTCAAGCGCAAAGACGTTACCGTCCAGGTCTGCACCGACCACGACACCGCTCTCCTCCTCGACCACCGGGCTGCTCCACACCCAGTTCTCTGCCTCGTACCGCCAGACGATCTCGCGCGTCTCGGCGTCGAGCGCATACACCCGGTTGTTGAAGCTGCCGAAGATCAACATGCCCTCGTAGTAGGTCGGCGCGCTGACAATCGCGCCCATCGGCTCGTCGAGGTCGGCATCATTCGCGGGGAACTGCCATTCAAGCTGGCCGGTGCGGGCGTCCAGCGCATACAGGTGCTTGTCGAGCGAGGCCACGTAGACGGTATCTTCGATGATCAGCGGGCGAGCCCAGATGCCCTGCTTGGCGCGGAACGTCCATATCCGCTCGCCGGTTGCCCGGTCCAGCGCGTGGAGCATGCCATCGGTTGAGCCCGCGTACACCACCTCGTCGCCAATCGCGGCGCCGGCGATAAAGCGAGTGCCGTTGGCCTCAAATACCCAGACCGGGTCGCCCGTCTCCGGGTTGAGCGCGATGAGGTTGCCGCCATAATCGCCGACAACAACCAGGTCATCGGCGACAGCCGGCTCCGCGTAGAAGGTCTGCCCGCGCTGCGGCTCGGCGGGGTAGCGCCAGCGGGTTGTGCCACTTTCCGGGTCGACCGCATAGACGGACGGCCCGAAGGCAACAAATATACTCTCTTCACCAGTCGCGATACCGGGCCAGCTTGAGCCAAGGAACACGCCCTGCTGCCCCCCGGCGCAGCCGGAGAGCACGCCCGCCAGCACGACGAGTGCGGCTGCAAGCAGCCCGAAACGTAGTGATCGTGTCGTCAAAAATGGAACTCCTCAGGCACGGGGTCATAGCCCCCAGGATTGAATGGGTGGCAGCGTGCAATGCGTCTCACCGTCAGCCAGCCGCCCTTCAGCACGCCGAATCGCTTGAACGCCTCGTAGCCGTAATGCGAGCATGACGGCGTAAAGCGGCACGAAGGCGGCAAGATGCGTGAGAGCGTCAACTGGTAGAGGCGTATGAGCCCCATTGCAATGTATTTCATCTCATTCTCGGTTCGCCGGCAGCAGGCCGGCGCGCACCAACAGGCTTACCAGCTCGGCTTCGAGTTCGTGGTACGTCGCCTCCGCAGCCTGCTGGTAGGCGACGACCACGACATCGTAGCCAGACGCCAGTTCAGGGAGCCACTGCCGGATCGCCGAGCGCAGCCGCCGCTTCACGGTGTTGCGGACGACGGCGGTACCGACCCGCCCGCTCACCACGAAACCGAAGCGGCTGTGATTGAGGTCGTTCGGCATGGCATTGAGAGCCAACCGCCTCCCGCGCCACCTCTGCCCCTGCTGTCTGAGCCGCGTAAAGTCGCGCGGGTTTTTCAGGCGCAGGTGACGAGGCAGCATCTATGGCGACCCGGTCGGAGCCCGCCCGACCTAGCTGTTCCAGTTGGTCTTCTTGACGTGCCCGTGCTTCGGCGTAAGCTGCTTGCGGCCCTTGGCACGGCGATTCTTTAGAACGGCACGTCCGCTCTTCGTCTTCATCCGGGCGCGGAAACCGTGGACGCGGGCGCGACGGCGCCGCTTGGGCTGATAAGTGCGTTTCGGCATAATCGCGTAAAACCCCTCTCCTGCTTACAAATTATCCGCCCCGTATACACTTCAGCGGGGCGGGATTCAGACGTAACTGCTAAGACGTCTGAGAATTATAACGTACGCCTCAGGGGCGGTCAAAACACAGAAGCGCGCTGAATCGCCCTCCCCCGGCTGCCCCCTCCGTGCCCGCGATCCGCCCGGTGCCGTGCCGGTTCATACAACCTGTACGCATCCGCTTACAGGATGTTGCTGCCCGCCCGCAAACAGCCCGGCCAACCTTACTCATGGCGGACAGCACCTATTGCGGCAAGGTGCAGAGCAGAGTTATCTTCATTGGCGTGGAGTCTCTTGCCGTTTTCCGCCACACTGGAAATGCCGCAATCTGGAAGGAGTGACATGAGCAGTAAGGACCACGTCTATCTGGTACTGCCCGGTCCCGTCGAGGTTCGCCGCGAGATCCTGGACGCCCAGGCCCGCTGGATGATCGGACACCGCACCCCGGATTTTGCCGAATTATTCGCCAGCATACAGAGCAAACTCAAGCAGGCCTTTTTGACCGAGAACCGCGTCTATGTGAGCGGCTCGTCAGGCAGCGGCCTGTGGGAAGGCGCGATCCGCAATAGCGTGCGCGACGACCGCGCCGTGCTGCATCTCGTCGGCGGGGCCTTCAGCGAGCGCTGGGCGGACGTCAGCCGGGCAAACGGTAAGCGGGTGGAGGTCATCAGTGTGGACTGGGGCCGCGCCATCACGCCGGAGCTTGTCGAGGATGCGCTGAAGCAGGGCGAGTACGACGCCGTCTGCCTCGTCCACAATGAAACCAGCACCGGCGTCGTCAACCCGGTGCGCGAGATTGGTGAGGTGGTGCGCCGGTACGAGGGCACGCTGTTCCTGGTCGATACCGTCAGCGGCTTCCTGGGCGCGGAGCTTCGCGTCGACGAATGGGGCATCGACGTAGCGCTCACCTCCTCGCAGAAGGCCTTCGCGCTGCCGCCCGGCCTGGCCTTCGCCGCCGTCAGCGACCGCGTGCTGGAGCGCGCCCGCGAAATCGAGCACCGGGGCTTCTACTTTGACTTCCTCCAGCTTGAGAAGCAGCTCCAGCGCAACAATACGCCCTCCACGCCGCCTGTCTCGCTCATGTTCGCCGCCGATGCGCAGCTTTCCGCCGTGATGGAAGAAGGGCTGGAGAACCGCTGGGCGCGCCACACCCGGATGCGCGATATGACCATCCAGTGGGCCCTTGAGCGCGGCTTCGACCTGTTCGCCGAGGAGGGTTATCGGTCGCCGACCGTCACGACTATCGCCAACACGCGCGGCATCGACGTATCCGCCATGGCCGCCTTCATGCTGGAGCAGAAGGGGTTTGCGATGGACAAGGGGTACGGCAAGCTCAAGGGCCAGACGTTCCGTATCCCGCACATGGGCGACATGCAGCCCGAGACGCTCCGCGAGGTCTTGGCTGGCCTCGATGAGTTCCTGCAGCAGGCATGAGGCAGCGTATCCGATGACTTACCACGTTTTGATCCCTGACCGCTTGCACCCCGCTGCCATCGATCTGCTTGAGCAGGCAGAGGGCATCACCGTCACTGCGCCCGGCAGCATGGAGCGCGAGGATGCCCTCGCCGCAGTCGCCAGCGCCGACGGCCTGATCATCCGCAGCAGCACCCGCGTTGATGCCGAGATGTTGGGTGCTGCGCCGAAGCTGCGGGTCGTTGTGCGGGCCGGTGCCGGTGTGGACAACGTCGACCTCGACGCCGCCACTGCTCGCGGCGTGATCGTCATGAACACGCCCGGCGCAAACACGATTTCTACCGCCGAGCACACCTTTGCGCTGATGCTCGCGCTCGCGCGGCACATCCCTCAGGCGCACCAGTCGCTTGCCGAGGGCCGCTGGGAACGCAAGCAGTATGAGGGCGTCGAGCTAAACGGCAAGGTGCTCGGCATTATCGGGCTGGGGCGCGTGGGCCGGGCCGTTGCCCGGCGCGCTCTCGCGTTCGGCATGCGGGTGCTAGCCTACCAGCCGAACGCACACGAGCCTTGCGACGGTGTGCAGGAGGTCGAGACGCTTGATGATCTGTTCCGCGAGGCGGACTTCATCTCCCTGCATCCGTCGCTTACCGACCAGACCCGCAGCGTGATCAACGCAGAGACCCTTGCTAAGATGAAGCCGGGCGTCTATCTGATCAACACGGCGCGCGGGGCCCTCGTCGTCGAGGAGGACCTTGCCGACGCCATCCGGCGCGGGCACGTCGCGGGAGCGGCGCTCGATGTGTACTCGTCCGAGCCCCCTTCCCCCGACAACCCGCTCATCGGCCTGCCGAACGTCATCCATACGCCGCACCTCGGTGCCAGCACCGCCGACGCTCAGCGTGCGGTTGCCGTGCAGGCCGCCGAGCAGATGATCGACGCCCTGCTGCGCGGCGAGTACCGCCACGTGCGCAACCAGGCGGTGCTCGGCACACCTGATTAGCTTTATCACCACAGGCAGGAGATAGACTCGACTGTGAGCCACACGATTATTGTTATGGAAGGGGACCAGACCGGGCAGGAGCTGCTTGAGGAAGCCCTGCGCGTGCTCGACCCGTCGATTACCCGCTGTGATCTCCGCTTCGAGCGGTATGACCTTTCGCTTGAGAACCGCCGCGCCACGCAAAACGAGATCGTGCGCAAGGCGGCCAACCGCGTTAGAGAAACCGGCTTCGGCATCAAGGCGGCGACCATCACGCCCGAAGCGCCCGGCGATGTCGGCAGCCCCAACGCCCTGCTGCGCGAGATGATAGGGGCGCAGGTCATTCTGCGCACCGGGCGGCGCATCCCGCATGTGCGGCCCGTCGCCGGTGTCCACGCGCCAATCTCCGTTGTGCGCATGGCGGTGGAGGACGCCTACAACGCGAAGGAGTGGCGCGAGGGTGAGGGTCTGGACGAGGTCGCGTACAGCACGCGCCACCTCTCCCGCCGGACGTGCCGCGCCGTTGCCGAGTTTGCCTTCCGCCATGCACGCCGCAACAACGCGAAGGTCTTTGGCGGGCCGAAGTTCACCGTCAGCCCGATCTACGAGGGCATCTTCAAGGAAGAGCTTGACGCCGCCGCGGCCCGCTACCCCGACGTGCCGTATGACCCGCAGCTTATCGACGCTACCTATGCGCTGCTGCTGGAGACGGCAGGTGAGGCGCTCGTTATCCCGGCGCTCAACCGCGACGGCGATACGCTGAGCGACCTCGTACTCAAGATGTTCGGCACCATCGCCGGTGCGGAGTCCGCCGTACTGAGCCTCGACGACGAGTTCCGCGTGCAGGCGGTGATCACCGAGGCCCCGCACGGCACCGCCCCCAGTCTGGAGGGCAAGAACATCGCTAACCCCATGGCGATGATCCTCGCCGGTGGCGCGCTGCTGCGCTACATAAAAGACGAAAAAGCCCAGGCGGCCAGCCGTGCCATCTATGAGTCCGTCTTTGAGACGGTCTACAGCGGCGTGCGCACACCGGACCTCGGCGGGCAGGCCAGCACCACCGAGTACACCGACGAGGTGATCCGCCGCGTCGAGGGCAAGCTGGAGGTGTGGGAGTCCCTCTAGCCGCCTGCCCTGAAGAATCGGAAAGCCCCTGCCATAGCAGCAGGGGCTTTTTCGTCATGCCGTTATGGTTCACGCCGCCCGCAGGCTGTGAAAATCCCAGCCGGGCGTGTCCGGCCCGCCGTACTCCCGCCCGACGAGCAGGTCGATCAGAATTTCGCGGGCGTACGTCTCCGGGATGAGCGTCAGCGCACGCGCCAGGTGCTTGCATAGCGCATGCCGGTAAGACGCGAAGCGGAAGAACGGGCAGCCGCAGGCCAGCCGCCGCTGGCTCATATCAATGACCACGTCGTGGCTGTGCATGGTGAACAGCCAGCGCCGCTCCCCACCCTGAATGAGCGTCGCATCTTCGGCGGGCATATCGTCGAGCCGGGGCTTGCCCCGCCCCAGCCGCTGCTCATCCGATAGAAGCACAAGCCCCAGCAGTTCCTCAACCGAGCGCGAGCCATACCGCGCCGCGATCAGATCGTTGAGCAATTCATCCAGCGCCTCCGCTGGCAGCGAGCGCAGAATCCGGTCGACGAGGTCGCCGCGCGAGATGCCGGGCACGCGCCGCAGCCCGTACCGCTCCGCCATATAGATGAGCACCGGCGTGCTCGTATCACGGATGAGGTTCATCAGCACGGGCGAGGCTTTAGGCCGCCCGCCACGCACCACCGTGAACACCTGCCGCTCGTGCTCAGAGTTCGCATTCATTTTTAACCGATCCTACCCAACCACCTGCACATATGTTCTAATCTTTATTATACCCTAATCTACTCTTGTGGCAAGTACCGTCACAACGCAATGTCCCCACACAGAGCGGGAACAATCTTATCCTATTTATTCACCATATCGTTGCTTTAAACGGGATCGAAGGTAGGGGCAGATCGTCAGCCAATCCACGCAGATCCAGGAAGTTCATTCGCGGCGGCTTTAATCCCACGAACTGGCTAAACTGGCAGGCACAGTAGGGGCGAGGGGCGGGTCTGAGACCTACCCCTACAAATCAAGGTGATTGCTTTGCGAAAATTTCCCCGCGGGAGGGAGCCCGTCCCGGACCTCTTTCCCAAAGAGAGGGTACGGGACGGGCTCCCTAATGACTACACGAAGTTAACTTGCCAGTCGCCCTCGCTTCGCAGCCGCAGCGTGAGCGTCCGCGCCGCCGCGTCCCACGTCTGATCAAGCAGGTCTGCGCCCGCCACGCGGACCTCGCCGGGCTCCGCCGACAGCCCGACGATCACCAGCCGCGTTGTGCCGTACGCAAGCGGGAACTCGCCACTCACCGTCTCGCGCACGATGCGCCCTCCGCTTTCGCGCCCCTCCAGCACGAACTGCGAGAGGCGATGCCGTTCGGGCAGTTCATAGCCGGGGTGCACCCCGTCATCTTCGTACAGCAAGCTGATGTGTTCGCCGGGCGCCAAATACGCACGCAGCTCCAGCTCATCGATCGCCTTCTCGCCGACGTACTGCTGCACCGGCCAGAGCGGCACCACCGCACCGCCGCGCACAAACAGCGGCAGCTCGTCCAGCGCCGCGGCGACGCTCACCGTCTGCCCACCGGCGTGGCGCTCACCGCTCCAGAAGTCATACCAGGTATCATCGCCCGGCAGATACACCCGGCGCTCCCTTCCACCCTCCTGCAGAACAGGCGCGACAAGGATGCCATCCCCGAACAGATACTGATCGTCGAGATTGTGCGTGTTCTTGTCCGCCGGGTACTCAAACGCGAGCGCCCGCAGGATGGGCAGGCCGCGCTGTGCCGCCTGCCATGCCGCCGTATAGATGTACGGCAGCAGGCGATAGCGTAGCTCCAGGTACTTCCGGCTGATGGCCTCGACTTCCTCACCGAACGCCCACGGCTCCTGATCAGGAGAGCCGACCATCGAGTGGATGCGGAAGAACGGCGTGAACGCCCCCATCTGCATCCACCGGGCAAACAGCTCCGGCGTAGGCCCCCCGGTGAAGCCGCCCGTATCCGGCCCGGTGATGGGGATGCCGGAAAGCCCGAGGTTGGCAACCATCGGGATGGTCAGCGCAAGGTGGTCCCATGTGCTCTGGTTGTCGCCCGTCCAGTGGATGGCATATCGCTGAAGCCCGGCCCAGCCCGAGCGCGACAGGATCAGCGGGCGCCGCTCCGGGCGCAGGCGCTGCAGCCCCTCGACGCTCGCCCGCACCATCTGCAGGCCGTACACGTTGTGGATCTCGTCGTGTGTTGCGCCGAGCCCTTCCTTATCGTGCTGAACCATGTCCGGCACCTGGCCCAGGCGCGGATCCCCGGTGATGATCGCCGGCTCGTTCATATCGTTCCAGAACGCGTCGATGCCGCTGTCGAGCAGCTCCTTATACAGCCCGCCCCACCACTCCCGCACTCTGGGATTGGTGAAGTCCGGGAAGTGGCAGTTGCCGGGCCACACCGGCCCCATGAAGCGCACGCCGTCCGGGTACTTGATAAAGTAGTCGTTCTCCACGCCCTGGTCGTAGACGGTATAGCCCGGATCCACCTTGATGCCGGGGTCGATCATCGTTAGCACCTTGAAGCCCCGGTCATGCAGGGCGTCGGCCATTTCGTCAAGCGACGGGAAGCGCTTGCGGTCCCACGTGAAGCAGCGGTAGCCGTCCATATAATGAATGTCGATGTGGATGACATCGCACGGCAGCCTGCGCTCGCGGAACTCCTTCGCGATCTCCAGCACGCGCTCCTGCGGATAGTAGCTCCAGCGCGACTGGTGCAGCCCGAAAGCCCACAGCGGTGGCAGCCGCGTCCGCCCGGTCAGCGCAGTGTACTTCTCCAGCACGCGCGCGGGCGAGCCTGCCATCAGGTACACGCGTAGTTCCCCGCCCGCCGCCCGATATGTGAACTGCCCCGGCGTCTGCGTGCCGAAGTCCGCCCAACCACGATAGCTGTTATCGACGAACACGCCTACCGCCTGCCCGTCGACCAGCGCCATCGTGAAGGGCACGCTCATGTAGATCGGGTCGCGCCCCCGCGTGTAGCCGGAGGGGTCCTGATTCCACAGCTCGAACTGCCGCCCAGCATGATTCAAGCCGCTCGCCTTTTCCCCTAGCCCGTAAAATGGTGTCTCCTCGGGGAACTGCGCCTGCCAGATGACCTGCTTGCTCTCCGGGTGGGTCACTGCGCCGCGCCCGGCCTCAAAGATCTGGCAGCCCTGCGCGTCTTGTAGCGTAAGATGCCCGCTCGCCCGCTCCACAACCAGCCGCAGCGCGCCGGTGTCGATCGTGATGTGCTCATCCGCCTCGCTGACCGCCAGATCAACCGGCGGCCAGTCCTCCTCGGGCCGGGCCACACTGTAGGAGAACGGCGGCGTGAATTCCCCGTCGGGCCGGTAGCGTAGCTGCACGAGGTCCGGCGCGAGCGCGCGCACCCGCAGCGTGCCATGTGTGCTGTGCACGTACACGCCCTCCGGGTGCATCGTCACGTCCTGCACCGGGCCGAGGAAGGTGAACGACTCAACCGGTGGGCGCGGCGGGCTTTTAGGTCTGCGCACCTCGGCCAGCACAGCCATCCAGTAGGCCGGGCCGCGAAGCTCCGGATGCTTCACACGGACGACACGAGCAGCGGCCCGGAAGGGATAGGCAGCGCCCTGGCGCACCATCTCACTTGAGGCAATGCTCAGGGCTTGTCGCAACGAAAAACCGGCCATCGATGAGTTAACCTCCTGCTAGCGGATGTGGAATCAGGCCAGATGAGGCGGCTCGCAGGCACGACGATCCGCCAGCGAGACGCCCTCGGACGATAGTAATGCTTGACGGCTACAACACGTGTTGTATACTTACAGCAATAGTCCTCGACGAGTTCTTCCTTTTCTAGCCTGTGGGAGCGAGATTAACATGGGAATGAGAGTTTCCTGCCTCCAAGAAAACCTGGCACGCGGGCTTAACATCGTCAGCCGGGCCGTCGGCACCCGCACGACGCTGCCAGTTCTATCGAACGTCCTCCTGGCGACCGACAATGGCCGCCTGCGCCTCGCCGCCACCAACCTCGACATGGCGATCACGGCCTGGATTGGCGCGTCGGTTGAGGAGGACGGGGCGATCACGGTGCCCGCCCGCACCCTCAATGACCTTGTTAACACGCTCTCACCGGAGCGCGTGGACCTCGACGTGGCGGTGCGCACCAACACGCTGAACCTGGCCTGCGGGGCAACCACGGCGCACATCAAGGGCATCGACGCCTACGACTTCCCGCCTATCCCCGAGCCCACCGAGCACGACGCGGTATTGTCGATTCCCGCCGAGGAGCTTAAACAATCGATCGCCATGGTGACCTTCGCCGCCGCCCGTGACGACAGCCGCCCCATTCTGACGGGCGTCTCTGTCAGCTACGAAGATGGCATGCTGACGCTCGCTGCCGCCGACGGCTTCCGGCTCTCCGTCCGGCAGATCCCGCTCGACACGGGCTACGACGGCCCATTCTCGCTGGTGATCCCGGCCAGGGCGCTGAACGAGGTCGCCCGCATGATTTCGGAGGAGGACGAGTTCGTCCAGCTTATCCTGCCGCCCGACCGCTCGCAGGTGATCTTCCACGTGGAGAACGCGCAGCTTGTCTCCCAGCTTATCGACGGCACCTTCCCGGACTACCGGCAGATCATCCCGCGTGACGTGCAGACGCACACCGTGCTCTACACGGCGGACCTGCTGCGTGCCGCCCGCCGTGCGGACATCTTCGCCCGTGAGGCCAACCATACCGTCCGCTGCAGCATCGAGCCACAGGACGGCATGGCGGGTATCGTGCGCATCAGCGCCCAGGCCTCCGAGACGGGCGAGAACGAAGTCATACTGGATGCCAGCATAGAGGGTGACGGCATCGAGATCGCGTTCAACGTTCGCTATCTCATCGACGTCCTGAGCGTCATACCCACTGACCAGGTCGTGCTCAAGACCATCCGCCCCGACAAGCCCGGCATCCTTCAGCCCGTCAACGACGAGAATTTCACGCACGTCGTTATGCCTATGCATCTCAGCCGCTAACGCCCTGCTGATAGCGCCGAACGTCATGGCCGCCGTCGCCCGGCCCCAGCCGCTCCCCAGTGGCTGGGGCTTCTTTAACATAAGGTTATCGCAAGAAAACTGGCGCTCTATCGTCGCTCTAATACTCATCAGGTATCTTATGCCTGCAATTGACGCACAGATGTGCAAGGAGCAGGCGAGGATGGCGCCCACTGCAAACGGGGCGCCGATTATCTAGATTGAGGACTTACAGGGTCATGGCTCGAGTTTTTGATGCGCCGATCATTACGAACGACCAGAACATCGATCGCCTACTGGCAGTCCCCCTGCCGGTGCTTATCCTGTTCTGGAAGGACATCATTCCGGAGCAGGTCAACCAGAGCATGAAGCAACTCGCCGCGCGCGAGGCCGGTCAACTCATTGTCGCAAAGGTTTACACGCGTGACAACCCGGGGGTCGCTCGCCGCTTCCAGATTCACCACTCGCTGGTGCTCGTTGGCCTGCGTGCGGGGGTCGAGATCACCCGGGCGAACCTGCCTGACAGCAGCGCCATTGAAGCGCACGCTGCCTACCTGCTGGGCCGCGCTGCCCAGCCCGCCCCTTCGACCACCAGCTACGCCAACCGCAACGCGCATGTACACACCGGCACGGATAGCCGGCCCGTCAGCGTGACGGATGCCCTGTTTGAGCAAACCGTCCTGCACTCATCCCTGCCGGTGCTTGTCGACTTCTGGGCGCCCTGGTGCGGGCCGTGCCTTGCCATCGCCCCGATCCTTGACCGCATCGCGAGGGATTACGCGGGCCGGCTGCGCGTCGCAAAGGTCAACGTAGACCAGAACCCCTACTACGCCGGTCTGTATGGCGTGCAGGGCATCCCGACGCTGCTGCTCGTGAAGGACGGCAAGGTCGTAGACCGGGTGGTGGGGGCGCTGCCTGAGTCCCACCTGAAGAGCCTGGTCGAGCGCTTCCTGCACGGCGCGGCAGGCTAAGCCACCAACCAGAACCGATCGGCGATCACCACACAACACGCAGCGCCCGGTGCTGTCAAATGCACCGGGCGTTTGCTCATCCAGCGGCTGTCACGCTACACTTCAACTGCTGCCAGACGGACGGTGAGAGAAACAGGAATGCCAGGGCTCCAGTATGCTCTCAACAGATTACGCGAAGCCGGGCGCAAGGTGACCGCAGCCCGGCGAGCGGTGCTCACAGTACTGGAGGAGCACGACGGGCACCTGACGTCCGCCGAGATCATTGAGCACGTCCACGCGCTCAGCCCCTCCATCAGCCGCGCGACCGTCTTTCGCACGCTGGAGCTTCTCACCGAGCTTGCCATCATCCGGCCCACATATCTGGAGTCACGCACGCCGACTTACGTGCTGCTGACGCATGAGGGCCATCACTCGCACATCATCTGTGTGAACTGCAACCGCGTCATAGAGCTCGACTCCTGCCTCATGGACGACCTCGCTCACGTCTACGGCGAGCGCCATGACGTACACATTGTCGGCCATCTGCTCGAGTTTTACGGGGTGTGTGCAGCCTGCTCCCCGGCTGAAAGCCCCGGCACATCCTAGCGCCCGTTAGGTGCCTGGTGGATAACCAGCGTCGAGCCTTTGTGGCTGTTTGCGATCTCGTGCGCAAGGCTGCCCAGGCTGGACCGGAAGCGCTGCGTTGAGCCTGTCGTCGCCAGAATGATCAGGTCCTGGGAGCCGGCGTTCTCCGCAACCGCCTCGCGCGGATTCCCGCCCATCTCTACCAGCGTGTAGGGGTGATCGATCTCCGTCTCTGCCAGCACATCCTCCAGCCTCTGGCGGAAGCGCGAAGGGGTCAGAATGCGCACCGGCACGTCGAGCGCGCTCGCAATCAGCATCACCAGCGGCAGCGAGCGCCGGGCAGCCACAATACCCACGGCGTTCTCCGGCACGACCATCACGATGCGCCGCGTCGCGTCAATCGGCTTGTCAATCTTCGCCACCAGCACCGGGATGTCGGCCCGCCACACGACCCTGTCGACAATCGAACCGAAGATCGTCTGAGTAAAGTCCCCTTCTCCCTGCCAGCCCAGCACGATCAGGCTGGCGTCATACTCTTTGGCCGCACGCAGGATGCCGCCGCTGACCGAAGTATCCACCCGCCGGATGGGTATGACGTTGGTGTCGGGGTCGGTCAGGACCTCGGCGTTCAGCAGATATTCCTGGTTCTCCAGCCCTCTGATCGTCCCGTCAACCTCCAGCGCGACGTTGAGCGGTAGCAGCGTGCCCTCCCCCGCGCGCACCAGCAGGCTCGCCAGGTTGATGAGGTGTTCCTGTGTGGCCGGGTTGGCAACAGGGATGAGGATGCGCTCGAAGGCCGGCGCCTCCTCGCTCGGCTCCACCTCCGCGATCAGGCGGCTGCCAAAACGCTGCACGATGAGCGGGGATGTGATCGTCGTGAACAGGACGGTCATGATCGCCGCATTGAACAGGCTCTCGCCAAACAGCCCGGCCTCGTTCGCGACCAGAACCGTCGCGAGCGTCGCCGCTGCCTGCGCCTGAGACAGGCCCCACATGGTCATGCGCTCGTTTCTGTCGTACTTCAGGAACCGGGCAGCCAGCCAGGCGGCAATGTACTTCGTGCTGTAGACCGCCACCGTCAGGAGAACCCCCAGCAGTAGCGTTTGCGGGTCGGTGATCATCGCCAGCGGGTTCAGCACCATGCCGATATACATGAGGAACAGCGGGATGAAGAACGACTCCCCGACGAACAGCACCCGCCCCAGCGCGCGGCTGTGCGGCGGCAGCGCCGAATTGATAGCCAGCCCCGCGAGGAAGGCCCCGACGATGGCGTGCATACCGATAAGCTCGGCCAGCAGTGCCGATACAAACAGGGCAACGATGATAAATTGAAACTCGATACTCGGGCTGGAAAAGCGCTGGAAGAACCTCCGGCCCAGACGCGGAAGCCCCAGCAGCACAAACACAGCATACAGAATCATCAGCCCGATCAACTGGGCGATGAACAGAAACGAAACGCCGCCCTCCTGCGTGCCGACGATAATGGCGAGCACGAGCAGCGCCAGCACGTCCGTAAACACCGTCGCGCCAATGGTGACGGATACGGCCTCATTCCGGAGGATGCGCAAGCGGCTCAAAATAGGAAAGGCCACCAGCGTGTGCGAAGCGTACAGCGAGCCCAGCAGCACGCTCTCCGCCCAGCCAAAGTTGAGGATGCGCCCCAGCGCAATGCCTGATAGTTGCGGCACGATAAACGTCAGCACTCCGAACAGTACCGACTTCCCCTTCACCCGGTTGAACTGCTGCAGATCGATCTCAAGCCCCGCATTGAACATCAGGTACAGCAGACCAACCGTCGACAGCAGCTCGATTGTGCGCTCGGTTGCCAGCAGATTTAGCCCGTTCGGCCCGACCAGCAGTCCACCGATGATCAGCCCGATGATGCCCGGGAGCCGCGCCCACTGTGACAGCAGCGGGCTGATAAGGATAACGGCCATGATGGTGAGAAATACGGCAACAGGTCCCTGTACCAGAGGGTCAGGCATACGCAGCCTCCAACCAGGCGAAGGTTAATCAGTCAGCGTCAAACAGCCGGGCGATCTCGTCACGCGCCGGGCGGGCCAGCGGCCTGTCGTCGACGCCAACGACGGCGGTGCCCCCCTCCTCCACGCGCCCGATGTCGTAAGCCGGAATGCCGTCCTGCGCCAGCGCAGCGGCGATGGCGTCCGCATCGTCCGGGTGCACGGCCATCAGCAGCGCGCCGCTCGCAATCGCGCCGAGCGGGTCGAGCCCGGTTGCCTCACATAGCGCGCGCCCCTCTTCAAGCAGCGCCGCCGCCGGGTCGACCACCAGCCGCAGCCCGGAGGCTTCCGCCATCTCCCAGAGGCCGGTCGCCAGCCCGCCCTCCGTCGGGTCGTGCATGGCGTGGACGCGCCCCGCGTTCAGCGCAACGCGGGCATCCCGCACCACGCTGATACCCGGCTCGTGCAGGAAGCCGGCGCACCTCTCGACGTACTCGTGCGAGAAGCGGTGCTCCAGCAGGTCGTGCTTTTCCCGCGCGATGATGGCCGTAGCCTCAATGGGGTAGCCTTTAGTCAGCAACAGCCTGTCGCCGGGCTGCGCGTCGCCGGTACTCAGCAAGCGGGCCTTCTCCACCTGTCCCAGCATCATCCCTGCCACGATAGGCCGGTCGATGCCGTAGGTAATCTCGGTGTGCCCGCCGACGAGCGCCACGCCAAGCGCATCGCACGCGGCGTGCATCTGCTCAAAGATCGTATCGACCATCGCGGGGTCGGCCTGCCCGCCGGGCAGCAGCAGCGTCGCCATGAACCACTGCGGTGTGCCGCCGGTCGTGGCGATGTCGTTAGCATTCACGTTGACAGCATACCAGCCGATTTCGTCGGTCGCAAAGGTGATGGGGTCCATCTTGGCGACGAGGTACTGCTCTCCGCCCACGTCGAGAACGGCGGCGTCCTCGCCGGGGCGCGGCCCGACGATCACACGCGGGTCGGCAATGGGATAGCGGGCCAGCAGCGCGGCAAGATGCTCAGGCGGGAGTTTTCCAAGCGGGTACTTATCAGACATACGCTCTCACGGGTTGGATGAAATCAGGTGATGGCCAATTATGACCACCTGTATCGGGAAGAGCAAGCCCGGTTGCCCCCAGATGGTGAAGCGAGTAGAGTGGATGCGGGCGGCCACGACTCGCCGGTCGGCAAGCCTGCTAACGAAGCGGCGCACTGAACCACGGAGAACCAATGGACACAAAGAAGCTGTTATCGCTGGAGCCGATCATGGGTGCCGACCCCACCATCGGGCGGTGGTTGGCCGCCTTCAACGATGCCCGCCGCCGGACGCTGACGCTGCTTGAGCAGGTCGACCCCGAGATGATCCATCGGGTCCCGCCGGGGCAGTCTAGCATCGGCGCCATCCTCTACCACGTCGCCGCAATTGAGGCGAGCTGGCTGTACGACGAAGTCCTCGAGAACCAGTGGCCCGAGGACTTCGATTCGATGTTCCCCTACCCCGTACGTGACGATGCCGGGCATATCACAGCCGTTCCGGACGAGCCTCTGGAGGCGCATCTGCAACGCCTGGAGGCCGTCCATATGGATCTGCTTGGCGCCTATCGAAACATGTTCATCGACGAGTTCCGCCGGGGGAGAGAGACGCCGCAGCACACCGTCACCCCCGAATGGGTGCTGCACCACCTGATGCAGCACGAGGCCGAGCACCGCGCCGAGATCGGGTCGGTGTGGCAAATGATACGGCAGGGTGGATAAGAACTCTCCTTACACCCACTCGACCGGCTCGCGGTAGGTGCCGAACACCTTGCGCAGCACGTCCACAATCTCACCGAGCGTGGCGTAGACCTTCACCGCGTGGATGAAGTGCGGCATCAGGTTTTCGTTCTCCTTCCGCGCCGCCGCCTCGATGGCGCTCAGCGCTGCCCCGACCGCCTCGTTATCGCGCTCCCGCCGCAGCGCCTCCAGCCGCGCCACCTGCCGCTCGTAGCCCTTCGGGTCGATCTTGAGGATGGGGATGCGGATGTCCTCGTCCTCCACGTATTCGTTCACGCCGACGATGATGCGCCGCCGCTCGTCGATCTCGCGCTGGTAGCGGTAGGCCGACTCGGCAATCTCGCGCTGGAAGAAGCCCGCCTCAATGGCCGGCAGCACACCGCCCATCTCTTCGATGCGGCGGAAGTACTCGTAGGCCTCCGCCTCGAGGTGGCGCGTCAGCGCCTCGATGAAGTACGAGCCGCCGAGCGGGTCGACCGTGTTCGTCACGCCCGACTCGTGCGCGATCACCTGCTGCGTCCGCAGCGCGATCTGCACCGCCTCCTCGGAGGGCAGCGCCAGCGCCTCGTCCATGCTGTTCGTGTGCAGGCTTTGCGTGCCGCCGAGCACCGCCGCCAGCGCCTGGATCGCCACGCGCACCACGTTCACCATCGGCTGCTGCGCGGTCAGCGAGACGCCCGCCGTCTGCGTGTGGAAGCGCATCAGCATTGAGCGCTCGTCCTTCGCCCCGAACGTCTCCTTCATCTCCCGCGCCCAGATGCGCCGCGCGGCCCGGTACTTGGCGATCTCCTCGAAGAAGTCATTGTGCGCGTTGAAGAAGAAGCTCAGGCGCGGCGCGAACTCGTCCACGTTCAGCCCGCGCTCGATCGCCCAGCGTACATACTCCATGCCATCCGCCAGCGTGAAGGCCAGCTCCTGCGCGGCGGTTGCGCCCGCCTCGCGGATGTGATAGCCGCTGATGCTGATCGTGTTCCAGGCGGGCATCTCCCGCGTGCCGAACTCAATCGTATCAGTGACGAGGCGCATCGACGGGCGCGGCGGGAAGATGTACTCCTTCTGCGCGATGTACTCCTTCAGGATGTCGTTCTGGAGCGTGCCGCGAAGCTGCCGCCGATCCCAGCCCTGGTTCTCGGCGGCGGCGATGTACATCGCCCAGATGATGGCGGCGGGGGAGTTGATGGTCATGCTCGTCGAGACTTCGCCAAGCGGGATGCCGTCGAACAGGATTTCCATATCCTTCAGCGAGGACACGGCCACCCCGCACTTGCCGAACTCGCCAAGCGCCTCCGGCGCGTCGGTGTCGTAGCCGTACAGCGTCGGCAGGTCGAAGGCGACGGAGAGACCCGTCTGCCCCTTCGACAGCAGGTACTTGAAGCGCGCGTTCGTGTCCTCCGCCGTGCCGAACCCGGCAAACATGCGCATGGTCCACAGCCGCCCCCGGTGCATGGTGGCATGGATGCCGCGCGTGTAAGGGTACTCACCGGGGAAGCCCAGCTCGGTCAGGTAATCAAAATCGGGCAGGTCGGCGGGTGTGTAGAGGCGCTCAACGGGCACGCCGGACGCGGTGATAAACTCGTCCTGCCGCTCCGGCAGCTTCTCCAGCGAGCGGGCCAGCGTTTCCCGCTGCCAGCGCGCCTTCTCGGCGGCGATCTCCTCACGCAGGCTCTCCCCCAGAGCCGTCCGTTCGTTCTCCACCATGCTGATTGTCCTCCTGGCGCAATCGGTTCATGTCCGCAGGTACCCTGATTGTAGTGTGGCACGGAGAGCCTCACAAGCCGGGGGGCGATGGCATCGCCGAGTCTCACTTGCCCCCGGCTGGAGAAACGAAGATACACAAATCAGCGCAACCACCTTAACCTGTTAGCTTTCCCCGGCGTAACGACTGCCGACAGAACCCCCACCCAACCTCGTTGTGACTGCGTCACCGCTCAGTGTGCAGTTGGCACAGCCAACTGCCAGGGAGAAATCGCAGAGCGATTTCTCTACGACTCCCCCTTGCAAGGGGGAGGTGGTAGCACGCGAAGCGAGCACCGGAGGGGGTTTACAGGCGGCGCAAACGCTATTTACACACAGGAGCCGCGAAGTTCATTCGCGACGCTTCTATCCCATCTATTCGCGCGATCTCCCTCCTCACGCCAACTCATTCAACCAACCATGTGGCACAAACACGCCCGTCCGGGCACAATTGAGGCCATGACCACACGAAGCACTCAACACGCCGGGGTTGACGTTGAAGGGTAGCAGACGCATCGAACGACTCGTCAAAAAAGGGAATGTGCGCGGGCTGTGCCGCCTGCTGCGCCACCGCAATGCACTGATCCGGCGGCAGGCTGCGCAGGCGCTCGGCCAGCTTGGGCACGCCGACGCTGTACCCTTCCTGCTCCGCGCCGCCCGCCGCGACCCCGACCAGTACGTGCGCCGCTGGTCGATCCAGTCGCTGGAGGCCATCGCTACCGACCCCGCCGTCGATGCGCTGACTGAGGTCATGTTCAGCACCCGCGTGGAGGATGCTCGCGCTGCGACCCAATCGCTGCGCCAGCTTGCCAGCCCTCAGGCCGCCGCCGCCCTGCGCCTGCGGGACATCCTTACCGCGCACGACTGGGAGGCGCTCGATGCACTCGACAAGCACGGGCAGCGCGCCCTCGCCGCCGTGTTGCGCAGCGAGCAGTATGCGTCATGGCCTTCCGCTCGCCGCCGCCGCGTGCTGGAAACCGCACTCCGGCTTGGCGTGACCCCGCCCGCCAGCGTCAGCGGCGAGCTGGCCGACATGGGCCTGTACGTCAGCGAGGTCCACACCCTTCTGGACCTCGTGCGCGGTCTGTTCCACCGCAGCCCGGATGTCCGCGCCAGCGCCGCCACCCGCCTCGCCGACAGCGGCCAGACGTGGGCCACCCGCCTGCTCTACTTCGGCTTCCGCCGCGAGATGCGCAAAGGCGAGGAGCGATCGACGGCGGCGGCCTTCGCCCGCGCGATGGACCGCCTCGGCGACTCGCGCGTGATCGGCGAGCTGCGGCAAACACTGGAGACCGTCGGCGGGCAGCCTGCCGCCGAAGCAGCCTACCTGCTCGCCGACATCGGCACGCCGAACGCGATCCAGGCGCTCTTCGACGTGGCGGCGAACCCGCCCCCTCCCCCCGCCTATCGCAACGTGCCGCTGGTTGTCAGCGCGATCCAGCGCGCCCCCGACGCCCTCACCGTGCTCGCCCCGCACCTCGACGACGAGTCGGCCAGCGTCCGCCGCCTCATGGTGGACATCGTCGCCCGCAGCAATGACCCGGTACGGCTAAGCCTGCTCGCCGAGCTTGCCCGCGACCCTGAGCCATCCGTGTGTCAGGCCGCCCTCGATGCGCTGGCCGCAGAGAACACTGAGGAGGCAGCCGCTACGCTGTTCGAGTTGAGCGGGGATCTACCGGAGGAGGCCATTGCGAGAGCGCTGGCCCGGTTCACCGTACCGGCGGGCGTGGAGTACATACAGCAGCTATCGCTGCCAACCACAGTCATCTATGGCATAGTGCGCGGCGACGACCGCCGCCCGCTGCCCGCCACCGAGGTCCAGATCCTTGCCGAGCGGCTTTCAACTGGCGACGAAACGTGGCAGTGGCAGGCTGTGAGCGCCCGCGCCCTGACCAACGAGCAGGGTGAGTTCACGCTGGCTCTCGTCGACTGGCAGGGCACGAGCCGGCTGCGTCTCAAGCTCGTCGTGCCCGCACGCCGGGAGGGCCTCAGCACGGAGACGTTCGTCGCCCCCCTGCCCCTTGAGCATGGCGCCGCCAACCGCGTCGAGGCGACCATCGACCGCTTCTTCGACCGCCTCGCCGTCAGCGTCGAGCCGGTGATAAGTCGCTAGCCCTGCCATAACTCAACGCTGAGTCCGTGGCCCCCCACCATGCAAGCCGGAGGCCGCGAAGAGGCCGCAGGGCGGAGAGGGTTCGGCCATCGGGCTTCTGAGTCTGTGCCTCCGACTAACCCTTCACCGCCCGGTCCTGATCCACAGCCCGCGCCCGTCCGTCGTGATCCGCACCGTGCCGTCCTCGTCGGTGCGGTAGATCACAGCGCCTGCCGCCGAGAGCCGCTCCAGTACCGGCTCATGCGGCAGGCCGGAGCGGTTCCCCTCCTCGACTGCGATCACCGCGATCTGCGGGCTTGTCGCCGCGAGGAACGCCTCGCCGCAGACGCTCTCATGCCCGCCGCGCGGCACCTGCATCACCGCCGCGTGCAGAGGCGTCCCGGCGGAGAGCAGCCGTGCCTCGCCCTCCGGCGTGAGGTCGCCGGGCAGCAGCACCCGTGCATCCCCGTACTCGACGAGCAGCACCACCGGCTCGGCGGAAGGCTCGACGCCCGGCGGCGGCGCGGCTGGCGCGTCGAGCACAGTCAGCAGCACGCCGTCCCCCACGCGGACCGTCATACCCGGCTGCGCAGCAATCACCTGTGCGCTACCAACGGCAGGCGGAGCCGCGCCCGCCGGGATCATCACCGCGTCGAAGCGGTAGCGCGACAGCACATCGGGCAGCGCCGCGACATTCGACGCCGCAGGCTCGGTGATCACGAGCAGGTCCAGCCGCCGGTCCCAGAAGGGCAGCGCATCGCCGAGCGCCGTACGCAGCCGCCGCCCGCTCCCGCCCGCGTCCACCAGGATTTGCCGCCCGCCCGGCGTCTCGATCAGCGTTGCCGCCGCGCCGCCGGTGTCCACAAACGTGACGTGCAGCCGCCCGTCAGGCAGCGACCACGCTGTCGCAAACAGCAGTGCCGCCATACCCAGCCCACCCGCCGCCAGCGCCTTCGTGCCGAGCGCGCGCCGCAGCCCGGTGAGATGATTCTGGAGCGCGCCGGGCTGCTGCATGGCAGCGAATGTCAGCCCGAACATCACCCCGTAGATGCCCCACACCGCGAGCGGCGGCACGT
>DGDY01000301.1:0-1275 GCA_002385675.1 Anaerolineales bacterium UBA3940
TGCTCGGCGTGGTGCTGCTCGGGCTGTACACGTGGGCCTTCCACGACGTGTTCGCCGCTCGGGTGCTTACTGCCACCGACTTCTACCCCAGCTACCTCGGCGCGAAGCTCTACATCGCCGAGGGGCTGAACCCGTATTCAGCCGCCGTCACCGAGCAGATTCAGACGGACATCTATGCCGGTGCGCCGCCAAACGGCGAGCCACATCACGCCTTCTTCTACCCGCTGTACACGCTCATTCTGACCGTGCCCTACCTTCTGCTGCCGACTTATGCGTGGGTGCAGGCCGCCTTGCAGGTAACACTGCAGGTGCTGCTCGTCGTATCCGTTCTGCTCATTCTGGATTTCTTCGGTTGGCGCCCCCGGCCCTGGCAGGTCGCCCTGCTCGTGTTGTGGTCGCTGCTGTTGTTCCCAGCCGCGTATGCCATCATCCTCGGCCAGTTGAGCATCCCGGTATTCTTCCTGACCGTGCTTGCGATCTGGCTGCTGTTTCGCGGTGAGCCTTCCGCCCGGCGCGACGTGCTCGCCGGGGCCTGCCTCGCACTCTCGACCATCAAGCCGCAGATGCAGTTCCTGATCATCCCGCTGCTCGTGCTGTGGGCGCTCAAGGCGCGGCGCTGGCACTTCATCGCTTCGGCGGCGCTGACACTGGGTGCGCTGCTGGGCGTATCATTCCTCCTGATGCCGACATGGCTCGGAGACTGGTTCGCGCAGATGCAAACCTATTCCTCATTCGCGCTGACGCAGCCCCCGGTGCTGCAACTCCTCACGCACGAGTTCATCCGGCTCGGCGACGGCGCGTTGTGGGCGCTGCGCGTGCTGCTGGCCGGCTGGCTGCTCGTCGAGTGGTGGCTGCTGCTGCGAGGTGACGACGAGCGGCGGCTGGGCTGGGTGCTGGCCCTCACGCTCGTCATCACGCACCTGCTCGCGCCGCGCACCGGCACGTATCAATACGCCGTGTTTCTGTTCGCACTACTGCCGGTGCTCCAGAGACTCGAAGCCGCACACCCGCTGGCGATGCTCGGCGCCATGGTGGTGCTGTTCGTGGGCGACTGGTGGCTGATGCTGGCGACCCGAACGGGAACCGAGATATCGAGTATTACGCTTATCCCGCTGCCACTGGTCACGCTGGTGCTGCTGGCGCTGGTGCGCGGCTCGGCGGGGCGCGTTTCGCCGGAGCGGATCACATCCGTCCCCCACCTGAAAGCTTGAGGTGTATGATGTCGACGAAGAAGCTTACCGTGCTGTCAACCCGTCCTTCCTGGCAGCGCACCGC
>DGDY01000301.1:1525-3146 GCA_002385675.1 Anaerolineales bacterium UBA3940
CTGTACCTCACAGAAGGCCTCAACCCCTACTCGGATGAAGCCACCCAGCGCATCCACGAGGGCATCTACGCGCACGAGCACACCAACCTGAGGCCGCAGCACGCCTTCTTCTACCCGATGTACACCGTTCTCCTCATCGCACCGTACACCCTGCTGCCCACCTATGCCTGGGTGCAGGCCGCTTGGCAGGTAACGCTCCAGGTGCTGCTCGTCGCCGGCGCGGTCCTCACGCTGCGCTACTTCAACTGGAAGCCGAAGCCGTGGCTGCTGGCGGTGCTTGTACTGTGGTCGCTGCTGCTATACCCGAGCGCCCGCGCCATCCTGCTCGGCCAGCTCACCGTCGTCGTGTTCTTCCTGACGGTGCTGGTGTTCTGGCTGCTGTTCCGCGGCGAGCCTTCCGCCCGGCGGGACGTCCTCGCCGGCGTTTGCCTTTCGCTCTCGACCATCAAACCGCAGATGCAGTTCCTGATCATCCCGCTGCTGCTGCTGTGGGCGCTCAAGGCCCGGCGCTGGCACTTCATCGCCTCGTCGGCGCTGTCGATGGGGAGTCTACTGATAGTATCATTTCTGATGGTGCCGACGTGGCTCACCGATTGGTTTGTCCAGATGTCGAACTACTTCAATTACATGCCGGTGCAGCCGCCGGTGCTCATCCAGCTCACGCGTGACATCTTCCCCCTCGGCGACGGCGTGCTGTGGGCGCTGCGCGTGCTGCTGGCCGGCTGGCTGCTCGTCGAGTGGTGGCTGCTGCTGCGAGATGACGATAACCGGCGGCTCGATTGGACGCTGGCCTTCACGCTGGTCATCACGCACCTGCTAGCCCCGCAGACCGGCACCTACCAGTATGTGGTCTTCCTGTTTGCGCTGCTGCCCGTGCTCCAGCGGCTCAATGCGATACACTCCCTCGTGCTGCTCGGGGTGATGGCGGCGTTGTTCGCCAGCGACTGGTGGCTGTTCAGCACGACGGTGGTCGCCGACGCCGAAGCACACCTGATGGCGGTCCCACTTCCGCTCATCACGCTGCTACTGCTGGTGCTGGCGCGGGGCGCGATGGTACGCTCGACGGGCCAGCCTGCTACACCCTGATAGCTTCTGACAGTCCACCGCGCCTGCAATGAGGTACAATCGTTGCGTTACAGTGCAGACTGACATCGCGCAACGACGAGTACACGAGGATTCATTCAACATGCGAGAAGTAGCCATTATCGGTATCGGCCAGACGGCCATCGGCGAGCTGTGGGAGCGCAGCCTGCGCCAGCTTGCCTTTGAGGCGTTACACGCCGCCGCCAGGGAAGCCGGCATCGAGCGGCCCGACGCCCTGTTCGTCGGCAACATGCTCGCGCCGCGCCTCAATAACCAGCAGCAACTCGGCGCGCTCATCGCCGACTTCTGCGGCTGGCGCGGTATCGAGGCGACGACGGTCGAGGCGGCCTGCGCCTCTGGCGGTGTGGCCTTCCAGGCGGGGGTGCGCGCGGTTGCGAGCGGTATGGCCGACATCGTCGCCGTGGTCGGCGTTGAGAAGATGACCGACGCCACCAAAGACGCCGTCACCGCGGCGCTCGCCACCGCTGCCGACGCGGATTACGAGGGCGTGCACGGTGCAACATTCGTCGCGCTCAAC
>DGDY01000301.1:3458-3849 GCA_002385675.1 Anaerolineales bacterium UBA3940
GTACGACAGTTCCCCCGTGTGCGACGGGGCGGCGGCGGTGATCCTCGCGCCGCTGGAGATGGCCTACGACCTCGACGTGACGCCGATCCGCGTCCTCGCCAGCGCCACCGCGACGGACAGCCTGAACCTGGACGACCGGCGCGACATGCTGGCGCTTGAGGCGGCGCGGCTCTCGGCGCAGCGGGCGTACGAGCGCGCGGGCGTCGGCCCGAACGATATCGACCTGTTTGAGGTGCACGACGCCTTCAGCATTATGGCGGCGCTGAGCCTGGAGGCGGCGGGCTTTGCCGAGCCCGGCTGCGCCACCCAGCTTGCCGCCGAAGGTGGCATCGCGCGCGAGGGGCGCATCCCCATCAGCACGATGGGCGGGCTGAAGGCGCGGGGGCATCCG
>DGDY01000301.1:3986-4330 GCA_002385675.1 Anaerolineales bacterium UBA3940
GGGCTGAAGGCGCGGGGGCATCCGGTCGGCGCGACGGGCGTGTACGAGATCGTCGATCTCGTCACGCAGCTTCGCGGCGAGGCAGGCGAGAACCAGGTCCCCAACGCCGAGATCGGCATGACGCAGAACATCGGTGGGACTGGCGCGACGGTCGTCACGCACATCCTGGCCCGCTAGCCCGACCTGCTGTTGCCATGATCGTCGTCCTGATGGGCGTCTCAGGCTCCGGAAAGACCACCATCGGGCAGATGCTGGCCGAGCAGGTCGGCTGGCCGTTCTATGATGGCGACAGCTTCCACCCGCCGGAGAACATCGCCAAGATGCGGCGGGGGGGGGCGCCCACC
>DGDY01000301.1:4494-4898 GCA_002385675.1 Anaerolineales bacterium UBA3940
GGGGGGGGGGGGGGGGAGCCGCTCACCGACGCCGACCGCGACGGGTGGCTGGCGGCGCTCTCAGAGCTGGCGGCCCGCCTGAGCGAAACCGGCCAGCCCGCGTTGATCGCCTGCTCGGCGCTGAAGCACGCTTACCGCGAGCGGCTGCGCGAGGCCGGGGACGATGTGCGGTTCGTCTACCTGAAGGGCAGCTACGAGTTGATCCGCACGCGGCTGGAGTCCCGGCGGGAGCACTTCTTCCAACCGGCGCTGCTCGACAGCCAGTTCGAGGCGCTGGAGGAGCCAAGCGACGCGCCGACGGTGGATATCCAGCAGCCGCCTGAGGCGATCATCCAGCAAATCCGCCAGGCGTTGGGCATCTGAGGTCAGTTTGTGCAAACAAGGAGCCGCGACGTTCAGTCGCG
>DGDY01000301.1:5108-5318 GCA_002385675.1 Anaerolineales bacterium UBA3940
TATTCGTGTCATTCGTGGACTCATCCCCCTCACGCTGGCACAATGATCTTCAGCGCCGCGGGCAGGATCGTCACCTCAACCGGCGTCTCGCCGGTAATGTCCCCATCGAGCGTCACAAGCTGCGGCGGGTACGCCTCAATGACCACCTTCCTGATCGGCCAGCGCACAAGCGGCGCGGTCAGTTCCTGCAGGCCGAGAATGTCGCCCACG
>DGDY01000035.1:0-1827 GCA_002385675.1 Anaerolineales bacterium UBA3940
GCCACCCCGCACACCTGACACGCTCAGGATATCAAAGGGAGGGGGGCGAAAGGCTGGAGGATTGCCATCGCAGGCATGGAAAATTCCGGATCACGTACCGCAAAAAAGCGGCTTGGTTGCAGCAAGCCGCTTTGAGAGGAAGCGGGGAATGTTTCTACCCTGGCTGAACGGCGTACCGGTACACCCCCACTCGCACCACCGCATACGGCTCACCCGCCCACGCCCAATGCAGGGTCAAATCCACGGCCTGGCCGGGTAGCAGCGTAAACGGCTCCAGCCCATCGGCGGTTGTCCAGGGACCGGGCGGCTGCGGGGCATAGCCGAAGGCAATCGCGATGTCTTCCGGGCGGATGTCCACCGGTTCCGGCTGGCCGTTGTAGGCCCTCAGCTGGACCGTCATTCTCCCCGGCACCGTCTCCACCGAGATCACGTCCACATGCAGCAGGTCGCGCGGCGGGATCGGCGTGGCCGTCGGCGCGTCCGGCGTGGGCGTCACGTCCACCCGTGGTAATTCGACCAATTCAGCCGCCAGCACGTCATCCCGCGCGAGTTCCTGCTCCGGCGGATAAGTTGCCAGCACCAGGGGGCGCGTGGCGGTCGGCGCACCGCGCTCGTCCCGCTCGCCAATCAGGACCAGCACCAGGCCCGGCTCGACTTGCCGGAACGCGCTCGTGTCGCTGCGGCTGACCTGGGTCTTGCTGGCGAACGCAAACTGCTGCACCGCGCCGGTGTTGAGGCGAATGCTAAACGTGGCTCCCGGCCCCAGCGATTCGAACAGCGCTTCATTCTGCGGCGACCAGGGCACGCCGATGACCGGGCGCACGCTCAGGCCATGCAGGAAGGACGCGGTGTCTGGGTTGGGGTCGTACTGCCATTCGGAGAGTTCGACCTTGCGCCGCTGCACGACAAACACGCGCGGCTGGGTCTGCCCGGCGGGCAGGATTTGCAGGTTGACGGGATAGGCCGGGGCGCGGTCGCGCACCCCGTCGCGAATGATGACGTCCTGCTCTTCCAACGCAATGGGTGTCGGTGACGGGGTGTAGCGCAGTGTCGGCGTGGCGTAGCCGGAGAGACTGACCGCCTCGGTAGGCTCCGGCTCATTGTCGCCGCCGCGCGATAGCAGCATGAAGAGGAAGAAGACCAGGAACGCCCCCGCGCCGCCGAAAATCAGCAGCGCCTGGGTCTTCTTGGGGGCAGGCGGCGTGAATTCCGCTTCGGGCGAGACCAACGATTCGCCTGCCTGGACTGCTGCCTGGATGCGGGCGGGGGTCTTAGCCCAGCGCGCGCCAATCGGCACCAGCGCGCCATCCTGATAACGCCGGATGAGCGCGGTCACAACCTGCTGTTCGAGCGCGTCCGATCCGGCGGCCCCGTTGGTGCGCACTTCGCGTTGGTAGACGGTCTGGTAGTGGTGCTGCCGGTCGGTCGGGACCAACTCCCACAAGGCACGCAGTTCGTCCAGGCTCAGGGCGCGCAATTCGTCGATGGAATGGTAGTTCAGTTGTTCGCTCAAGCTCCACTTCCTTTTGCGGCGACCTGGCTTCCCGCCAGCACCGCTTGAGATTGCATAGCCGTATCCAGGCTGTTGTGCTCAGGAGCACTCACGTTGACCTGTATCTGAGGCGTGACATTCACATGGGGCACCGCGACCGTCCCGCGCGCGGTGAGAGCGTTGGGCAGCATCACTGCCGCTCGCTGCAGGGCGCTCACGGCTTGCTGCGCGCCTTCCCAGCCGGTGTTGAGCGTGCCGCGCGCCTGCTCGACCAGCACCGCCTGCGTCTGCGGGGTGAGCTGGCCGGTGGGCGAGTTCTTGACTTCGGAGATCAC
>DGDY01000035.1:1989-11715 GCA_002385675.1 Anaerolineales bacterium UBA3940
GGGGGCGCGGTCGTCTTCCCTGGGCGCAACGCCCATCGCCCGCGCGACGCCTTGAGCAACCGTGAAGTGGTCGGCTCCTCCGGCCAGCGGCAGCCCGTCCAGGGTGCGCTGCACGCGCATTTGGGAGATGAAGTCGCCCATGATCCCGGCGATGTTGGCGGCTCCCTCAACTCGCATCAGGCCCAGGACGTGCTGGGCTTGCCCGGATTGCAGCGTCGCGCCCAGGGTGGCGATGCGGTCTTCGATCTCTTCGCCGTGCATATCATCCGCGTAGTCGCTGCGCTCGCGGTCGGCTTTCGCCTGGCCCGCCTGTGACCGGACATCTGCCCCAACGGCGCTGACCCGCTGCTGCACGTCATCTCCAACCGCAGGGGGCCGGATGACAGCCGGAGCGCTCACCGCATCCTCCGGCGTGAAAGTCCCTATACGACGCGGCCTGGACGGGCGTTCAGATGGGACGTTGTCTCCGTCTTCCCGGTCTACCGGTTCGGCGGGCAGGCTCAAGCTACGTTTACGTTTCGGTTGCTCGCCGCGGTCGCTGAGCATCTGGGCGGCCAGGATCGGCCCGGCGACACCACCCACGAGCGGGATACTCTGACCGACCTGGCGCAGCACCGAGCCTTCGGTGAACTCATCCGCCATCCGGCCAATGTCGGTGTTTCGGGTGCCCGGTAGATAAGCCAGGGTGCGGGCGGCAGTCTGCAAGCCCCGCGAGCCGCCCAACATCACACCCGCCGCCTGCGCTACCGTCGCGCCCTGCTGCATGGCAGACACCCCGGCCAGCGCGCTGCTGCCCACGTTGGCAGCAAGCGCCGCGGTGCCCGCCGCGGCAGCCGCCCCGGCTCCGGCCAGACCCAGACCCACCACACCGGGGGCGGCCATCACGCCGCCGGTGACCTGGCCAATCGAGCCGAACAGCCGGTTGAAGCTGTTCCACACGGCTTTCACCCCGCTCCACAGCAGGACCAGGATGAAGATGGTGCACAGCAGCGACACGCCCAACACGACCAGCGCGTTTTGCGTGGCGGCAGCGCCGAGCAGAAACGAGACAATGAGCGACTGCATCAGGGCGATGACCACCGTCTGCACGATGAGTTCAAGCCACATGTCCAGGATGGAGCGGGCGATGACCTCCGTCTTTTTGAAAAAAGCGAACAGAATGGCCACGCTGAAACTCACAAAGGTCAGGCCCTGGGCGATGGTCAGCAGCAGGAAGATGAGCTGTTCGACCACGCCGAAGATGACCAGCGGCCAGGCGGAGAAGATGCGGAACTGCGCCGCGCCCGCTTTGTCAATCGACGCCTTGCGTTCTTCCTCGCCGAGTGGATCGCCAAAGAACTGCGAGCTGGCCAGCGAGTAGAAGTACCCCTCTTCGCGGAAAATCCAGTCGGTGGGTAGGTCGGTATCCTGACCCGGCGCGCGCGGCTGGAAGCAGGCGGTTGGGATCGGCGACGGGTAGCCCATCACGTCCTGGCCATCGGCGCGCAGGTAGGCCAGGGCGATGTCCAGCCCATCCACGCCGGAGCCGAAGGGCGTCATGGTCGCGCCGGGCAGGTACGGTCCCAGCGCGTCACAGGCGGGCAGCGGTGGCAGGTCACTGCTGGTCACGGCTCCGAGCGACCCGAAGGGGCTGCCCACGCTCTGCATACTCTCCAGCGCGACGTTGTAGAAGCCGGAACTCAGGTCGCGGCGGAAATCGTGCATTCCCTGGTAGAGGGTAGGTCCCAACTGAAAGAACACCACGCCCGCCAGGTACCAGCCAACAGCGCTGCGCGGGCTGACCACGTCCAGCCGCACAAACGCCGCCAGCAGGTAGGTGATACCCAGCACGATGAGGGCGATCACGAACGCCAGACTGGCCGTGACGCGCATCTGGTGGTTGGTCTGCGAGATGAGCGGCGCGAAGGCGTTTTGGGCCAGCCAGAGGTTGGCCAGCTCGATGGCGTGACCCATCATGAACAGGCCCTTTTGCAGAGTCCATCCGGCTACCGCCAGCAGGTGCAGCAGGTCGTACCAGAGCTTGTCGATCTGGACTTGCAGCCCATTCAGAATGTCGTCTACCCAGGGCATAGGCTACGGTTCCTCGATTTCTCCGGTGCAGATGGTGTTGACCTCGTTGATCCACGAGACGATGTTACGCCCCGGCACGACGGTGGGATTTAGCCTGTCCCGCGCGCTGGCGTCCAGCGCATACGAGATGCGGCGCGCGGTGCCGCGTGGACCGTAGGCGGCCAGGGTGAAGGTCTTGGTCTCGCCCGGCTGGATGTCGGTCGCTTCGTAGTTGGGCGTCAGCCCGGCTTCCTCTGCTGCTGCCAGGCTTGCGCCCCAGACGCCATCCAAATCAGCGCCGGTGGGTAGAGTGATCGTGCTCACATACATCTGGGCGGCGGGGAACACGTCATATTCGACGCTGCCCACGTTCTTCATCTCCACCGTCCAGAGATAGATGGACTGCAATTGCCCGTCCCTGTCCGGCTTGGCGGCAGACATCCCCCGGATGTCCGTCACGCGGAAGCGCAGGCGCAGGCCGGAAGGCTGCTCCGAGGTGTAGATGGCATCCCCCACGAAGTAGTCGTTCGTGCGCACGTACTGAGTCGGCGTCGGCCAGGGGGTGTAGGTCGGGCGCGGGGTAGGCGTGATGCTGCCCGGCGCGCCGCCCGGCGGCGGCGTGAGTGTCGGCCATGTCGTGCCGTAGACGCGAATCACGGTGAACGAACGCAGCGAATTGGGTATGCCGCTGGCGTAGATCTGGATGGTGGCGTTGGTAACCGTGGTCGGGATGGTGATGGGATACAGCCCGGTCCGGGTCGGGCCGGGGATAATATCGACCGCGAGGTATCCGCCGCTGCCGGGCCAGTAGTAGGGGTAGGAGCTCATGCTGCCCGAATAGGACAGATACACCGTTCCGGCGCTCTGGCCGGTCCACTGGGCGGTGATAGTGTTGAAGTTGGGCGCGACCTGATACCAACTGACATTCGACGTAAAATACGGCGGCCACAGCGGCTGACCGGTCGGCGGCTGGGTATGGGTCGGGCGCGGTGTGCTGGACGGGCAAATGTACTGCGGCAAGTCCCCGATGTACAGGTTTTGTACTTCGCCTGCACAGGCGATGGCAGCCGCCAGCAGCAGCATTGCTGCCAGGATGATGGGGCGTTGGCGATATTTCAAGATGTTTTCCCTCATGGAATAAGGCCGGGCTGGTTGCCAGCGGGCAGGAGCAGCGTGAAGGTGGCATCGGCGGTCCCCCACCGGCGCGAGACATCCCACGACTGGCCGAAGTAGGGCACGACCAGGCTGACCTGGGCGTTGGTCTGGGCCTGGAGGCGCGCGTAGCCGGACTCATCGGTGAAGGCCTGCGCCAGGGCGCGGTTGGTGGCGACATCGACCAGCCGCACCGGGATACCGCGCACGCCTTCCGCCGGGTCCACCGAGTGGTTGGCGTTCTCGTCATAGGCGATGAGCACCGCCACCGTGATGTTCGCGGGCGGCGCAGGGGTAGCGGTCGGCTGGATGGTCGGCGGCCCCTGGATGAGTTCCACCCGGCGCGCGGGCTGCGGCTCCGGTGAAGGCGTCAGAGTCTCAACCCAGGTAACGGCTGACGGGTTGGCGCGGTAGGTGAGCACCGCGTCCAGGGCGAGCATGGTGTCGGAACTGGCGGCGTTACGCTGCGGCGTGTTGTGCACCAGTAGCGTATGTGCCCCCGCTGCGACGGGAAACGTGTCGGTGCAGGTGAAATGCGCTTCGGCGGAGTAGGAATCGACGGTCCCGACCACCTGACCATCGATGACCACTTCCCACCTCCCGCCGTTCCAGAAGGCCACGTAACACACCCGTACCCCTTCGCCCTCAAAATCCAGGCGCACGGCGGCATCCGGGTCCACGCTGTAACGGTATTCGTTCTGCCCCGCCGACCACGACCACATGTCGATCCACTCGCCACCGAGATAATCCAATGCCGGGTGATCTGCCTCGAAGCGCACCCACTCATCGAGGGACAGCGCGCCAGGCTCAGATGCCGGAGCCGTATCAAGCACAACACCGGGCATCACCGCCGTGATTTCCAGCACGCGCACGGCCAGGGTGGGTGTAACGGTCGGCGTAGCTGAGGCCGTGGGGGATGGCGATGCAGTGGGCGTCAGAGTCGGCATAGTCGTCGGCGCAAGTGTGACCGGTAGGATGGCGGTCAGGGTCGCCGTTTCGGTTGGGGTGCTGTCTACATGTGGCGCGTCATCGTCACCACCACACGCGGTGAGCGCGACCAGGAGAAAGGCAAGACATAGGATGCGGGACATACACAGCTCCGGCGAGATGAGTTCGGCCATCTTTCATCGTAGCGGAGCAGGGGAGTGTGGAAGGCGGAGAATTACCGTTTTGAGAGGGAAAACTTCCCCGATCTGGCGCGCAAGATTCCCGCCAGATCGCAGGTCCTACAGGTCAGATTGACCATCACGGCAGAAACCCTTCTTCGGCTGCCCGTGCGATGAGGTGTTCGTTGGTTTCTGCATCGAACCTGCGGCGCAGGCGTTCGCACACGCTGTAGATGCGCCGCACCGACACCCTGCGCATCAGGGCGATTTCCTGCGGGCGAAGCCCCTGGGCGAGCTGACGCAGCACCTCGCGTCCTTCGGTGTCCAGCTGCCAACCCGCACGGCCAGCCTGCACGGCCAGCAGGTATTCGGCGTTCGCCGTGGGGGAGAGATACGGGCGGCCACGCAGCACCACCCGGAGCGCTTCCGGCAGGCAGCTGCTCAAGGAATCGGACTTGTAGAGGTACCCGGCCACGCCGCAGATGAGCAGTTCCTGCACGATGAGACCGTCCGGCAGACTGCCCATCACCAACAGGCGGGCACGCGGTGCCGCCTGCCGGACACGCTCGACCAGCGCCAGCACGTCCATGCCCGGTTCGAGCTGGTCGCCGAGCAGGATCACCTCCGGCGGCTGGGCGGCCAGGGCGTCCAGCAGATCGGCCAATACCCGGTGCGTGCCGGTGATGTGAAACGCGCCATACTGGCGCAGGATGGTCTTTATCCCTTCCAGCGCCAGGTCCATGTCATCGGCAACCACAATCTTGACCGTCATGCCCACTCACCTCACGAGGGAAACTTTCCCTTAGCATATCATCCTCTGAGGCGGAAAGCATGAGCAAATCAGGAAGATGAGGGGGGCAAAATTACCGGACTGCTCTGTAATTCTCCGGGGTCAGCCCTCACCCCGCAGCAGCCCGCGCCGCATGGCTTCGGCCACGATCTGCTCGTTGGTGTCCACAGCCAGGATTTCGCGCAGGCGCTTGCGGGCGTTGTAGACCGCCCGGTCGGTGATGCCCAACTCGCGCGCGATGCTCTGGACGTGATGTCCGCGCGCCATCAGGTGCAGCACCTGCTCGAGGCGTGGACTGAGGACCGGCGAGGAGTTGAGACAGCCCGCGATCAGCGCGGCATGGGGGGAAAGATACACCTTTCGGGCGTGGGCGTGCTGGATACCCACCACCAGCATGTCCTGCACCGGTTCGTTTTTGCACACGACCCCCCAGGCTCCCGCCCTGATCACCCGGTGAATGTCGTGCGCGGACATCTGAGAACCGAGGACCAGCACGGCAGCGTGGGGGCACCGTTCCTGGATGGCCTGGTACGCCCGGACGACATCCGTATCCGGCAGCGAGTCATCCAGCAAGACCACGTCGGCATAGTGAGCCGCCGAAGAGCGGCAGAACGAGGGCACATCAGGGTACCCGCCCAGAAAGGTGAGGTGGGGGAAGTCGGCCAGCGACTGCCGGACGCCCAAACGGATGATATCCTGGTCATCCACGATGGCTACCTGGATGGTCAACCAACCCTTCCTTTCTCAGAAAAGGCCCCCGCCTGTTGAAGGGTCGAAGTCGGCAACGGCAGATGGTGGCCTGAACGACGATGGGAGAACACAACGGATGGCTGTCTATGCCCCGCTGATACACAGTCTATATTATAAAAAGAGTCTATAATTCTGAAAGTATGGAACCATAGTACAATTGTCCCGGTTGAGCCGACCGGTTTTCCGGGTATCATTACGCCCAGGCGCCGGTGAATCGAAGGGGGGATGACCATGAGCAGGGACCAAAAGCCGCTGCCGCTCAAAGACCTGATCAACTTCCTGTTTGAGCACGTCCACCACCCGGACGGGCGGCCCTATATCACGCAGGAAGTGGCCGACAAGGTGCGCATCAGTCACGCGACGATCAATCAGCTGCGCACCGGGCGGAACAAGAATCCGAGCGTACCCACCCTGCAGGAAATCGCCGGTTTCTTCAACGTCCCGCTGAGCTTCTTCGAATGCGCGACGGAAGAAGAGTGTTACGCGGTGCTGGCGGGTCAGCGCCCGGAGGACCTGCCCGGTCCCGTGGCGGAGATCGCGTTCCGCGCCAGGGGGTTATCGGCGGAAGCGCAGCAGGATATCCTCAAGATCATCCGGTGGGTGGAGGCTGCCGAGCGGGAGCGCAAGGCCGGGCGTGAAACGCCGCCGTTTGCTCGTGAAGAGGACGGTGAGCCGTAGCCGGGCTGCGATCCCTCAACGACCTCTCCGCCTGAGTGATTTTTCCCACTACGGTACCATTGGCACGTCCTCGCGAACGCTTTACAGTGGTGAGCTTTGTTGGGCCGGTCCGGTGGGGAGCGCGGGGAGAACACCCATGACCGACGATGAGGCGCGCGTACGCCGGGCGATTGACGGACTGCATTACGACTTCAGCCGGTTTACCATCCCGCATTTCATCGCTCACCTGGAAGCCCTCCGGCAGCGGGAGATCATCCTCAACGGCGTCGCTTTCGACGGCCGGCTGCACGGTCTCTGGGTACGGGCCGAAACCGCCGATTACGTGTTTTTCGACAGTCGCACCCATCCCGTCCACCGGGTTCACCACATTCTGCACGAGTTGGGCCACATGGTGTTGGGTCACCGCCTGTATGACCTGACCGCGTTTCTATCCCCGGAGCTTGTCGCCCGACTGCGGGCGACGCTTTCCCCCGAACTTCACGGCCACTGCCGCCGGTGGGACCCGCACGACAGCCCCGAAGAACGGGAAGCCGAGTTATTTGTGCGCCTGCTGCAGCAAAAGATTCTGCTAGCCGGACGATTAACCGCGCTTACCCACCCGGATACCAGCATCGACGCGTTGAGTCGGTTCACCCGGAGTCTGGGGTACGATGGGTGAGGTTGTCCTGTGCAGCATGGTGTGGGGATTTGTCCTGTACGGGCTGTGGCGGGGCTATCACCGGGCGCGGCATATAGACCGGTATGTCCTCATCACCTGGACGATCTTCATCGCCCTGGGGGTGGTGTTCACGCTGCGGATCAGGGCGGTCCAGCCGCTCATTGACGCCTGCTTCCACGGTTACCCGGTCACCTTTCTGGTGAGCCTGCTGGCGGTGCTGGCGGCCACGGCAGCCTATTCGCTGAGCCTGCTGTGGCTGGTGCAGCGTTCGCCGGGTCTGTATCGCCCGCGGTGGTTCCACCTCCGGCTGTACCAGGCGGCACCGGGGATCGCCGGTATGCTGCTGGGGGTGATGGCGGCGCACATGGCCGGAGGGGTGTCGGCGTTGCGGGCGGAGTACCTCATGAAATGGGTGGTCGAAGGGTACGGGCTGCTGCAATCGGCGCTGGTGTTCGTGCCGGTCAATGCGGCCATGGTCCGGCAGGAACGGGTTTTCCCGATGCGGGTCAAGCATCTCGCGACACTGGTGCTCACGGCCACCTTTGCCCTCAGCGCCGCGTTTTCGGTCGTGTTTATCCCGCCGATCATCGTCACCGGCCAATCCAATCAAGGGCCCTATGTCATTCCGCGCGGCCTGATCGCCGCTTTCTGTTTGATGATCATCCTCGCCCCGCACCGCTGGCTGACTCTCCTGCTGCTGCCGCGGCGGCTGCGCTGTTATGGTCGGCTGGCGGCAGTGGAACACCGCCTGGGAAAGCTGGTAGATATTCGCCGGGAGCGGCTGTCCTTGCGGCAGGTGTTCAATCCTGAGCAGATCGAGATGGCGATCTACGTCACGACGATTAACATCCTGGATCACTACCGGCGCGTGGACCTGGGCGATCCGCGCGGCTGTGAGCTGGTCGCACAGATCCAAGCGCTGTGGCCGGAATGTGCGGATTATGACGACCTTGTGGAGGGGTTATGCCACATCAAGTTGTAACCGATCCGGTCCCGCACAACGGTAATCGCCTGGGATACTGGCTGGGCATAATCTTTCACCCGTTTTCCGTCTTTATTCCGGCGCTGGTTGTGGTGCTCAAAGGCACCGAACCACTCGTAGCAGTAGGGTGGGTGGTGTTCATGGCGGGGATCATCCTGGTGCCTGCCCTGACGCTGATCCATCTCGCGCGGCGCAAAGGCCGCTATACCTACCAGCGTGGAATGCGGCACCCGCTCTACCTCGTGTTCTGGGCCGGCATGGTCTTGTGTGTTGGGTTGGCCGAATGGCTGGATGCCCCAGAGCGCCTGATTTTTTCCCTGCTGGCGTTGGTGGTCTGGGTGCCGCTGCAAGCGGCTATCAACGCCCGGCTGACGAAAATCTCTGCACACACGGCGGTTGTGACCGGAATTTTCACCGCCCTGTTCCTGATGGGCGACCTGGACTCGCCGCTGCTGGTGATTGGCGCAGTGGGCATTGTAGGCGCTGTGGCGTGGGCGCGCGTCGTGACCGGCCATCACACGCTCTGGCAGGTGAGTCTGGGGATGATCGTCAGCTTCATATCGGTCGTTACTGCATTTGGACTCATACTGTTGTCTCAGAGGTGTTGACGCCGCCCGTTCCCTCGCAAGTTCCGAAATTGACCATCCCAACTTCCGAAATTGACCATCGCAAGTTCCGAAATTGACCATGATCTGACGCCCGGCTCCTGGTACGCTTGATCCATCCGCCGATCCGGTGAAAGGAGTCCGTTATGACACCCCCACCATCATCCGGTCTGTGTTGGGCAAGCTGTGGAGCCGGACGTCATGTCTTCCCTCAACGCTGAAGTCACTCTTTCCCCACACGACACGTATGTGTTGGCGCGCGCCCTGGTCGGGCTGGAGTGGCACGACCTGCCGTGCAGCCCGCTGACCCGCCTGATCCTGTCCCATGTCGATCTGTCCAGCCCGGATGACCTGGCCGCCCTGCGCCGGTTTCTTGGCCCGGAAGGCTTGCGCGCCGTTCTCCGTGTGGACCCTGAGATCCCCCTGCCGGAGGACTACCGCGCGCGGTCGGGGGATGTCCACCTGGTGCCCGACCTGCCGGAGGCGGCCCGCCTGACGCCGGAGCAGCAGGAACAGGCTGCCGGAGTGGGGCGGTGGCTGGATGATTACCTGGCCTGGGCGAGCACCGCCGCGAACGAAACGCCGCTGCGTTTTCTTGAAGGTGCAGGGCTATGGCTGGCCGCACTGGCGATTGGCCGCCGGTTGTATGTGCACACCCCCTGGCGGCAGCGGGTGTTTCCCAATCTCTACATCATGTCGGTGGCGGTCTCGACCTACTACCGCAAGTCCGCCGGGCTAAACCTGGCGCACGACATGGCGCGCGCGGCCATGCCGCACCTGATCCTGCCCCAGCCGGGATCGCCGGAAGCGTTCATGAGCATGTTGGGGGGTGTGCTGCCGCCCAACTTCGATGAGATTTCCCTCCGCGACCGCGAGCGGCTGGTCAAGGGCAACCGTTACGCGGCGCAGCGCGGCATTTTGCGGGATGAACTGTCGGCGCTGTTCAAGTCGTTTGG
>DGDY01000249.1:0-3095 GCA_002385675.1 Anaerolineales bacterium UBA3940
GCCGTCGAGCACGAGCGACTCGACCCACGTGCCGCCCAGCCCCACCGAGCCGAGCAGCGCCGCCGTCCACCGCGTGAGTGGCCCGGCAATCACCCCGTCGATCCAGTCCACGTAGTACGAGGAGACGTTCGCCGTCATCTGGAAGACAAGCCACATCATCACGGCAAAAACAGGCAGGCCGAGCAGCGGGTGCGTGAGCACCTGGTCGATGCGGTCAGAGCGGGTGTGGCGGTCAAGCGGTGGGCGCTTGACGACCTCACGCACCAGCCCGTTGATAAAGCCGTAGCGCCGGTCGGTGATGAGGATGTCGCTGTCGTCGCCCAGTGCCGCCTCGATACGGCGAATGCCTGCCTGCGCGGCGTCAAGCAGCGCCTCCGTCCCGTCGAGCGCCGACACCCGCGCGAGGATGTTGGGGTCGCTCTCCAGCAGCTTGATCGCCAGCCAGCGGGTGTCGTAGCGGTGGCGCAGCACTGGGTGCGTGCGGGCGATGTCCTGCAGCGCGGCGATCTCGCGCTCGACTTCGCGCCCGTAATCGACGAGCTTTTCCGGCGTGCAGCCGCAGGTGCAGGGCTCCTCACGGTTGAGCGCGGCGTCGAACATCTGCGCTTTGAGCGCCTCCAGCCCGCGCCCGCTCCGGGCTACCATCGGCACGACGGGTACGCCGAGCGCGGCGCTCAGCCGGGCCGTGTCGATGCTCAGCCCGCGAGCCTCGGCAGCGTCCATCATGTTGAGGGCGAGCACTGCAGGCAGCTTCGTTTCGATGATCTGCGTGGCAAGGTACAGGTTGCGTTCCAGGTTACCGGCGTCGACGGCGATCACGACCACGTCGGGCCGGGCGTCGAGCAGGTAGTCCATCGCCACGATTTCCTCGGCGGAGAAGGCCGAGAGGCTGTACGTGCCCGGCAGGTCGACGAGCGTGAAATCATACCCGTGAAGTTCGATCTGCCCCTCTTTGCGCTCGATGGTCTTGCCCGGCCAGTTGCCGACGTGCTGGCGTGCGCCGGTCAGGGCGTTGAAGATCGTGGTCTTGCCGCAGTTGGGGTTACCGGCCAGTGCTACGTGAAAACCCACGCGGACGTGGGTTTCGTCGAGGGTGATAGGCGGCGGCGTTTCGATGTCGCAGCAGCGCCGGGTCATGCGGTGGCCTCCATCGAACCGTCGTCCGTCACCATGATCTTCTGCGCCATGCCGCGCCCGATGGCCATGCGCGTGTCTTCCTTCACGGCGAGGATTAGCGGGCCACCGCCGTAGCTCTGCACCACGCGCACAATGCTGCCGGGGTTGAGGCCCAGTTCGGCGAGACGCTTGCGCAGCCTGCGCCCGCCCGCAACGCTGACGAGGCGCACGCACCGGTCGCACGGGGCGCTGCTCAGCGGGAAGGCCCCGGCGGGGCACTCGACACAGGGCCCGGTGGGGTCGGTTAGCTCGGCTTCACAACGGGGATGGCGGTTATCCGCATGGATGTGGTGTTTGTGGCGGTGAACTCCGAACACGGTGACTCCTGGTTCGAGTAGTGAGCAAGCTTAAGGTTTAAGGTCTACCTTATAATACCGGATTAAGGAAACCTCATAAGTACCAACTGTCACAATCGCGAGGCGAGGAATGTCATTGTGGGAAGATAAAGTGGATGAAATTAGTGTGTTTTAGGCCCGGTCGGCGTGTGCCAGACGTCCCACGCGGACGGTCAGCGGCCAGGATGCGGGGCGCACTTCGGCAGGCTCACCCCATGCCTGGAGCAGGCGCGCGCGGATGGCGTTAATGGGGTCGCTGCCGGTTCGCACCCGGTAGCTCTGCGTGGCTGACCAGCTCTCCAGGAACCCGAGCAGGTGCTCTAGCGACCAGTCAGCCGTCATAAAGAAGGGCGGCGGCTCGATCTCGTCGAAGGGGAAGGGCAGGGTGCGGTACTGGTCGTGAATGTACTCGAAGCCCGCGGGCCAGTAGCCATCGAGCACCACGGCATAGTACTCGTACAGCAGGTCGTCAACGGCGGGCGCGATGCGGGGCAGGTGGTAGGTCCACACGGCGAGGACGCCGCCCGGCTTCAGTACGCGGCGGACTATCGCGTAGAAGACGTCATGATCGAACCAGTGTACGGCCTGCGCAACGGTGATCAGGTCTACGCTGGCTGGCTCAAAGGACGCGGCCTCAGCCTGCTCGACGCGGTACTCGACCCGCTGGTGCTCGAAGGCGCGTGCGATCTGGTCGGCGCTGGCATCGGTCGCCACGACGCGCTCATAGTGCCGGGCCAGCTCAACCGCCGCCTGTCCGTTGCCCGTGCCGCAGTCCCACGCAAGCGTGTGCTCTGGGGTCAGCGAGGCGAGGTAATCGAAGAGAGCGGAGGGGTAGCGGGGCCGATGGCGTGCGTACTCCTGCGCCTGCCTGGAGAAGTGGTCTTTATATGGCACAGGTGTCGCCCCCTCGCCGCCGCTACATGGCGGCACAGCCCGCCATCTGTGCCTATTATATGCGATAAAGTTGGTCTAAATAAAGAGGCAAGGGGGTAAACCTGGCGTGTGTTACCCCTTCTCCCACAGACGGGTCGGGGCGGGATGAGGGAGCGGCTACGCCTCGCCGCGCACCGCGCGCCACACCAGCCCGCGCCGGGGCGCGAACAGGAAGGCCAGCAGGAACAGCACCGTTAGCGTCAGGACGATGGCCGCGCCTGAGGCGACGTTGGCGTAGTACGAGGCGTACAGCCCGACCACGGCGGAGATCACCGCAAAGACCGCCCCCAGCAGCATGATCCGGGGGAGCTGCCGCGCCAGCAGCGAGGCGGTTGCGGCAGGCGTGACCAGCAGCGCGATGACCATCACCACGCCGACGGCCTGAATGGCCGCGACGACGGTCAGCGCGAGCAGGATCAGCAGGCCGTAGCGCACCAGCTCCGGCGAGAGGCCGATGGCGACCGCGTGGCCGGGGTCGAACGACGTGACGAGAAGCTCCTTGTAGAACAGCGCAACGGCGGCTATCACCAGCACCGTTACCCCGGCAATGATCCACAGGTCCGTGCTGGAGACGCCGAGGATATCGCCGAAGAGGATGTGCGTCAGGTCCTGGTAGGAGCGCACGCGGCTCAACAGCAGGATGCCCAGCGC
>DGDY01000249.1:3343-3868 GCA_002385675.1 Anaerolineales bacterium UBA3940
GCGCCGACAAACAGGTTCGCGCCGCGCAGGAAGGCGATCACCACGCCGGGCAGGATGGTGTGGGCCATGGCGTCGCCCACGAAGGCCATCCCTCGCCACACGACGAAGGCGCTTAGAACGGCACAGGCGATGCCCGCCAGCACCCCGGCGGCCAGCCCGCGCTGCATGAAAGCAAAGCTGATCGGTTCGATGAGCCAGGTGATGACATCCATCGGAATGATCCTGTCCGGTTAATGATTGGGTGAGTGTCCGTGTGAGTCGGCGAGATGGTGCGCGGGCGCCGTGGCGCCGTCGTCATCAGTGCAGAGGCGCAGGCCGTAGGCGCGCGCGATAGTCTCCGCGCTGAGCACCTCGTCGGGCGTGCCGTCCTGTACGATGCGCCGGTCAAGGAAGATGGCGCGGCTGAAGTGGATCGGCAGCAGGCCGAGATCATGCGTGGTGACGACGATGGTCTTACCCTCCTCGGCGAGCGCCTCCAGCACGTGGAAGATCATTTCCTGTGTGCCCTGTCTCTTATACACATCT
>DGDY01000012.1:0-3758 GCA_002385675.1 Anaerolineales bacterium UBA3940
AGATGTGTATAAGAGACAGGACCCGCCCTGTACCCTGTCTCGCGGCTGTATGGTACACTGCAAGCAGATTGATTCCAGTGTAGCACCCACAGGATAGCTATGGCAGAGAAGATCGATCTGCTGGTGGAGAATGCGCACCAGGTGTGCGTTGTGCCCTCGCCGGGTGGAGGCCCGCAAAGGGGGGAAGCGCTCGGCACGCTGGGAGTTGTCGAGAACGGCGCGGTGGCTATCGAGGATGGCCTGATTGTCGAGGTTGGCGGAACGGATGAACTCGCGGCCCGCTACGATCCCCGCGAGCGCCTCGACGCGGGCGGCAAGGTGGTCATACCCGGCTTTGTCGACCCGCACACACACCTTGCCTGGGTGGGCGACCGCGCGCTTGAGTTCGAGATGCGCATCGAGGGCGCGACGTACATGGAGATCATGGCGGCGGGCGGCGGCATCCGCAGCACCGTCTACATGACCCGCGCGGCGACGGTGGACGAGATCGTCGCGGAGACGCGGCAGCGGCTCGACAGGATGTTCCGGCACGGCACGACGACGGTGGAGATCAAGACCGGCTACGGGCTGGACACGGCAACCGAGTTGAAGATGCTCGATGCGATCTACCGGCTGGCCGACGAGCACCCCGCCGACATTGTCGCCACCTTCCTCGGCGCGCACGCCGTGCCCTCCAACTACGACGGGCGCACCGACGAGTACGTGGACCTCGTGGTCGAGGAGATGATCCCGGCGGTGGTCGCGTTTGCGCAGGAGCGCGGCAAGCCGCTGCCGTTCGTGGACGTGTTCTGCGAGGCGGGCGTGTTCGACGTGGAGCAGTCCCGGCGCATCCTCGAAGCCGGGCGCGACGCCGGGATGCCGCTCAAGATCCACGCAGACGAGTTCGAGGGGATCGGCGGCACGCGGCTGGCGGTCGAACTGGGCGCGGTGTCTGCCGACCACCTCGTCAAGACGCCGGAGGAGGACATCCGCGCGCTGGGGCAGGGCGACACCGTCGCCGTGAGCCTGCCGGGCACGCCCTTCGGGCTGGCGCATGACGAGTACACGCCCGCGCGGGCGATCATCGAGGCGGGCGGCGCGCTGGCGCTCGCCACCGACTGCAACCCCGGTACGACGTGGTGCGAGTCGATGCAGATGATCATCGCGCTCGCCACGCGCTACCTGAAGCTCACGCCCGCGCAGGCGCTGGCCGCTGCCACGTTGAACTCGGCCCATGCGCTGGGCCTCGGCGACCGGGTCGGTAGCCTGGAGCCGGGCAAGCAGGCCGACCTGCTCCTGCTCGACATGCCGGACGTCCGGCATCTGGGCTATCGCTACGGCGTCAACCTTGTGGACACGGTGATAAAGGCTGGGAAGATATGGAGTTTCTAGCACCGATCGCAGAACTGCTCGGCCTGACGGTCGGGCAGCTCACGACGTGGCTCATCATTATCGGAATACTGGTCGTCGGCTGGTATATTGTGCGCGGCGTGGTCAAGATTGCCGTGCGCACGTTCCTGTCCGGCTGCCTGGTGATCCTGCTGCTCGGCATCGGGCTGTACGTGTTCTTTGTGCTGCTCTAGCGGGAGACGACGATCCCGCGACCGGAGAAAGCCTGCTCGAAGCGGGCGGCGGGGATGCACGCCCCCGCTTGCAGGGCGGGCGTCCGCCCGGACGGGTTGTGCAGGATGACGCTCTCCACCTCCCCGCCCGCGCCGAGTATCGCGCCGTACACCAGCACCAGATGTCCGGCGCGCCGCGTGATGGGGCCATCTTCGCCCAGTTCCGACGAGACAGACGCGATCACCAGCCGGTCGGCGCGGAGGTGCGCGGCGAGATCGCTGAGCGACAGCCCGGCGGCGAGGGTCGCATGCAGACCGTGCTGGCGGGCGAGGGCGGCCAGTGCCGCGTGCTTCCAACCTTTCTCGATGGGCCTGTCGGGGCGGTCGGGACGGAACTCGGTCAGGTAGCCGTCGAGCGCAAGGCCCGCCCGCACCCAGTCCATGACCGGGCGCGGCTCCACGCCTGCCAGCGCCTCAACTGCCATCTTGACGCACACCACGCCGCATGACCGCTGTGCCCAGTGTGCGTACTCCTCCGGCGAGGCTGCGCCGTAGCTCTCCCAGTTCGGGTCGGCGGTGAGCGCCCGCTCGCCGTGCACCAGCTCGCGCACGAGGTCCGGGCTGGCGTACTGGCAGGTGTAGGGTATCGGGCGGCTAACGGTTACGGTGGCTGTGCTCATAATCAAGAACTCCTCGGCGGTCAGCGGACGGATTGTACCGGGCTGTGCCGCCGGCAAGCAACGTCAGTCAGGTGATAGTGAGTGAATAGATTGACGCGAACGAACGCCATCAGGAGCGCGCTGCTGCCGCTCCTCCTCGCTGTGTGCTGGGCGCTGGCGGCGTGCCAGTCCACCGTTGCTGAGATCACGCCGCCGCCTTCACCGAGCGTGCCGCCGACGCGCACGCCCGTGCCGAGCGCGACGCCCACCATTACCCCCCGGCCCAGCGCCACGCCTACGCCGACGCTCACGCCGACACCCAGCACGACGCCCACACCGACGCTCGCGCCCAACGTCATCGTCGCGGAGACCGCGCCGCGTGTCGAGCTTGTGCTGACGCTCGGCGAGGGGCGGGGCGCGTTCAACGCCGTGGCGATCTCCGGCGATGGTCGCCTCATCGCGGCAGCAGGCACCGACCGCGCGGTCTACGTGTTCGATGGCGAGAGCGGCGAGTTGCTTCACCGGCTGGAGCACCACCGGGGCACCGTCTACACGCTGGACATGACTGCCGACGGCTCGCGGCTGGCCTCCGGCGGGCGGGATCGCACGCTCCAGCTCTGGGAGCCTCGCACCGGCGAGCGCATCATGGGCACGGGCACGACCGCGCAGCTCCGGCAGGTGGCCTTCTCGCCGGATGGCTCGCGGCTGGCGGGGGGCGGCTACTTCAGCGCGCTCGGCGAGATGTGGGATGGCGCATCGGGCGGGACGCTGTACCGGCTGGAGGGGCACAATACGCGCCTGCGCAGCGTGGCGTGGTCGCCGGATGGCGCGTGGCTGGCGACAGGCGACGAACAGGGCACAGTGGTGTTCCACGACGCGGAGACCGGGGAAGTCCGCGACTCGTTCGCCGCGGCAGACGCGGCGGTGATCTCCCTTGCCGTCTCGCCGGATGGCAACATCATGGCGGTCGGGACGAGCCGCAACCGTGTTTCGCTGTGGAATCTGGCGACCGGCGAGCGTCTCGTGGAGTGGGGGCCGCACAGCGGCGGCATCACGGGGCTGGCCTTCTCACCGGATGGCAGCGTGTTGATCACGGCGGGGGGCGATGGCAGCGTGCGTCTGTGGGATGCGGCGCTCCTGCCCGACGTGCGCGATCTGCACGGGCTGGAGGCGCGGATCGCCACGCTGGGCCGGCACGAGGGCGGCTGCTGGGGGATCGACCTGTCGGCGGACGGCACGACGCTCGTCTCTGCCGGGGGCGATGGGATGGTGTACGTGTGGCGGGTCGGCGGAGGCTAGCTTGCTCCGGCGACTTGAAAAACTGTAATTCACATCTTAATCAAGGCGTGCTATATTGAAGATGCACGTCGGGTATTTTGCTCCCGGCCAAACGAAGGATGCACAGCTCTCTGGCTTGCATTTCTTTCCCCAAGATAACCTGACGTGCAAGCCACCCGTAAGGGTGGCTTTCCTCTTTTTGGGGCGTGAGCCCCAACCCGCATTGCAGGGAAGCGACGGGTTTATTATTTAAACCCGCCAGAATGTAAGTAGGGGCGGG
>DGDY01000012.1:3896-41667 GCA_002385675.1 Anaerolineales bacterium UBA3940
GGTCTCAGACCCGCCCCTACCGGCATGATGATCAGCCCCGGATCGAAGCCGCGACGTTTAGTCGCGGCGGATTCAACCCCGCCCCAACCCCCAACCCGCATTGCAGGGAGAGGTTCAGCGGATTTGTTATTTAAACTCACCGGAATGTGAGTAGGGGCGGGTCTCAGACCCGCCCCTACCGGCATGGTGGTAAATACAGACAAGCGGATTTACCACCCGCGGCGTGTTTGCCCAACCTTCTCCGCATGGGACCACACGCCAATTTCCCCGTGAGCTGTGGGCGTTGTAAAATACCAAAGGTAAAGTCTTCCCCTACTGTTATCGTATGCGGCTGTTCGGTAAACTAGCCGGAGAGCCCACTGGCGCTCCTGAAATCACTCGCCTCGCCATGGCGAGATTTCCCTTGAGAGGCGACTGTGGCCGAGAAGCAAGATCGAGTCCTGATAATTGACGACGACGCCGCTGAGCGCAGCACACTGGTCGAGGCGGCGCTGGAGCCGTCCGGCTACCACGTCGAGGCAGCAGCAGACGGCGCGAGCGGGCTGGCAGCCATCCGCGCAGCAGCGCCCGACGTGCTGATCCTCGACCTGGAGATGGCCGGTTTGAGCGGGCACGATGTGCTGGCCGCGCTGAACGCACAGGGGGCGGACATCCCCGTCATCCTGCTCGTCGATGAGGGACGCGAGCGCGAGGCGCTCCGGGCCTTCCGGCTGGGCGCGCGCGACTACGTGGTCCGCCCGGTGCGCGAGGCGGAACTGATACAGGCTGTCGAACGGGCGCTGAAAGAGGTGCGGCTGCGCCGGGAGCGCGAGGCGCTGCTGGCGGAGGTGCAGGCTGCCGCCCGGCAGACGGAGCGCCACCTGCACGACCTGCGCACGCTGATGGGCATCGGCAGGGCGATCACGACCCTGCGCGCGCTGGACAACATCTTCAATGCGCTGACGCGCGCCGCCGTTGAGGTGACGGGTGCAGAAAGCTCCGGCTTCTTCCTGCGGGAGCAGCCATCCGGCCCGCTTGTGTTGCGCTCCGGCTACCAGCTTCCTGACGCGCTGAGCAAGCGGGTTGGCGAGCCGGTCGAGGACGACCTCGCTGCGCTGGTCATGGCCTCGAAGGAAACATACGTCGGCAGCGGGGAAGGGCTGCACCGCTTCAGCCCGGCCCACAGCCGAGCGCGTGCGGTGATCTACGCGCCGCTCGTCGTCAACGACTCGGCGGTGGGCCTGCTATGGGTGGCAAACGAGCGCGAGCCCTTCCGCACGCACGCCAGAGACCTGATGACGGCGCTTGCGGACTACGCCGCCATTGCAGTAATGAACGCCCGGCTGTTCGCGGCGATGGAGCAGCGCACCCGTCAGCTTGAGGCGGCGGCAGCAGGGGCGAAGGTCGCTCCTCCGCCTGACAACCGCTGCAAGGAACTTGCCGCCCGCCTGCGTGGGCCGCTCATCGAACTGCTGAACACCATGAACATGTTTCGTACCGGAGAGATGGGGGCGCTGCGCCAGTCACACCGCGCCGCCGTGGACGTGATGCACCGGCAGTTGAGCGAGGTGCTCGCCTTCGTCGAGTGGATTGAGCAGTCTGCCGACGGCTCGCCGCAGACCCCACCGTCACAGGATGAAGGGTAATAGCCAGCGTGAGCGGAGAGCGGATTCTCGTAGTTGACGATAGCGCGCAGATGCGCGACTTCATGGCGAATGTGGTGCTGCAGGGGGAGGGCTACCGCGTCGATACCGCCCGCAACGGCACCGAAGGGCTTGCGGCGGCGCTCGCCTCCCCGCCCGACCTGATCATCACCGACCTCTCTATGCCGGATATGTCCGGGCTGGAGATGCTCCAGGCGCTGCGTGAGCAGGGGTCGCGCGTGCCCGCCATCCTGATGACGGCGGAGGGCTCGGAGGACCTGGCGGTGCAGGCGCTACGCCTCGGCGTGATGGACTACTTCATCAAGCCCTTTGACCCGGAGGCGATGGTTGAGGCGGTAAGCCGGGTGCTGCAAGCCAGCCGCATCGGTTCGGTCCGCACCGGTGTGCCCGACCAGCGCCGCCTTCAGGCGCTCAACACGCTGATTGCCGTCGGCAAATCTATCACCTCACTGCTGGACGTTGAGCAGATCCTCTCCCGCGTGGTAGAGGCCGCCGTATACCTCAGCGAGGCCGAGGAAGGCGTGCTGATGCTCGTCGACCCGGAAACCGGCGACCTGTACGTGCGCGCCGAGAAGAACCTCACCGACGGGCTGCGGAATATGCGCCTGCGCGTGCAGGACAGCCTCGCCGGGCAGGTCATCCGCACCGGGGAGCCGCTGCTCGTCAGCGGCGAGGGCATGCAGCAGATCAAGACCCGCTACCTCGTGCGCAGCCTGCTCTATGTGCCGCTCAAGATCAAAGATCGGGTGCTCGGCGTGTTGGGCCTGCACAACCGCGCCTCCGACCGCACCTTCTCGCGCGAGGATGTCGCTCTGATGATCGCCCTCGCCGATTACGCCGCCATTACCATCGTCAACGCCCATCTCTACACCACTGCCGAGAACGAGCGCGCCCGCCTGGCCCGGATATTCTCACAGGCGGAAGACGCCATGCTTGCCGTGGACGAGCATGACCGCATCGTGCTGTGCAACCCGGCGGCGGAGCAGCTTCTTGAGGCGCTACCGGAGGGCGTGAACCCGATCGGCAGGCCCCTGCGGGAGTTCACCCGCAACGAGTCGCTGCTGGCGCTGTTCGACGGTGCGCGGCTGCAGGAGTTGGTGCAGGGCGAGGTCGAACTGGAGGACGAGCGCACCTACAACGCCCGCGTCGTGACGGTCGAGAACATTGGCCGCGTGGCGGTGATGCACGACATCACCTACCTGAAGGAGCGCGACCGCGTTAAGACCGAATTGCTGGAGATGGTGTCGCACCAGGTGCGCTCGCCGCTCACCGCGATCCTCTCGTACATCGAACTGCTCATGCGGACCGGCGACCTGAACGAGCAGCAGTTGGAGTTCGCGGGGCAGGTGCGGCACAACGTCCGCCTGATCACCGAGACCATCCGCGACCTGCTCGACCTGGGCAAGATTGAGGCCGGGCTTGACCGCGAGCGCGAGCCGGTGTCGCTGCACGAGGTGGCCGCCTATGCCGTCGACGCGCTGCGCGACCGCGCGCTGAACCGCAACCAGACGCTTGTCTACGAGGGAGGCGACCCCACAGCTATGGTGCTCGGCAACCCGGTACGGCTGCGGCAGGTGTTCGTCAACCTGATCGACAATGCGATCAAATATACGCCGACCGGCGGCAAGATTTACGTCGAGCTGTTCGGCGAGGGCGAGCAGGTCATCGCGCGGGTGACGGACACCGGTATCGGTATCCCACTTGAGGACCAGCCCCGCATCTTTGACAAGTTCTACCGCGCGGGCGATGTCGCCGACTCCTATGACGGCACCGGGCTCGGGCTGAGCATCGTGAAGTCCATTGTTGAGGCGCACGGCGGGCGCATCTGGCTGGACAGCCGGGTAGGCCGCGGCACGACCTTCACGATCGTGCTGCCGGGGTACGACCCGCAGGTCGAGCCGGTGGCGGCGCGGCCCCGGCAGGGCGCGCGGCGCGGGTGAGCCGCCACCCCGCCTGACCACCCCGTAATTTCTCGACCTTCCACCCCCATGCGATATGATCTGTGTGCAGGGCAGCGCCCGCGCTGACCCGTCACGTGTGTAAACGGTTGTGCACGGTCTGCGTATTGGGGGAGGAGCTATGCTGCAAGGAATGGTGTGGAGACTGTTTGGTGCTGGCAGCAGCCGGTCGGGTGAGGACGCGGCGGAACAGGCCGGGGAACTCGGAGGAGGGGACGACGAACCCGCGCCATGGGTATCGGTGCTGACCGTCTTCAACTGGGTGCAAGCGAGGCTCGCCGTCGCCCGGCTGCAAGATGAGGGCATCCCCGCCCAGCTTCGCCAGGAGGCTGTCAGCACGGCACTGCCGGTCAGCGTCGGTATCCTGGGGCGCATCGACGTGATCGTACCGGGGCCGATGGTCGAGAAGGCGCTCGCCATTCTGGAAGCGGTCGAGGCGCTGGAGGGGGATAGCGAGGACGACCCGCCCTGGCTCTTCGACGAGCACGTTGACCCCGACGTTTGATCCACACAGGTGCGTCGCCCATCGCCGGGTGGCGCGCCTCTTTGTGCAAGGAGGACTCCTGTGGCTCGAAAGCCGAACAACGCCATCACCGATGTGCCGGGTATTAAAGTTGGGCACGCCCAGGACCGCGAGGCCGTGACTGGCTGCACCGTCGTGCTGTGCGAGGGCGGGGCGGTCGGCGGGGTCGATCAGCGGGGCGGCGCGCCCGCCACCCGCGAAACCGACCTGCTGCGCCCAATGCATCTGGTACAGGAGGTGCACGCCGTGCTGCTGACGGGCGGCAGTGCCTTCGGGCTGAACGCCGCCGCCGGCGTGATGCGCTATCTGGAGGAGCGTAAAGTCGGCGTGAACGTCGGCGTGACGCACGTGCCCATCGTGCCCGCCGCCTCGCTGTTTGACCTCGACATTGGCCGCTCCGACCGGCGGCCCGACCCGGAGATGGGGTACGCTGCGTGCATGGCCGCCAGCGACGGCCCGGTTGAGCAGGGCAGCGTCGGCGCGGGGACGGGCGCGCGCTGCGGCAACATGTTCGGCTCGGCCTTCAACATGAAAGGCGGCATCGGCACGGCAAGCGTCCACCTCAGCGGCGGCGTGGTCGTGGGCGCGATTGTCGCCGTTAACGCCTACGGCGATGTGATCGACCCGCAGACGGGCGAGATTATCGCCGGGGCGCGCAAGCCGCCAAGCGGCAAGCAGTTCGCGGACACCATGAGCGCGCTCGATACGCTCGTCGGCAAGGCGGTGAGCAGCTTTGCCCTGCGCAACACCGTGATCGGCGTGGTGGCGACCAACGCCAAACTGACGAAGGAAGAGGCGAACAAGCTGGCGCAGATGGCCCAGAACGGGCTGGCGCTCGCCATCCGCCCGGCGCACACCATGCTCGACGGCGACACGATGTTCGCGCTGGCGACGGGCAAGAAGCGGGTGAACATCAATGTTGTGGGCGCGTATGCGGCGGAAGTCGTCGCGCAGGCCATCGTCAACGGCGTGCGTGCGGCCACGTCGCTGGGCGGCTGCCCCTCCGCCGGGGACTTCGCCGGGCAGGCTCAGGGGGAGTAGCGGGCGGGCTGCCCCAGCGCAAGCCACGCCTCGCCCAGCCTGTCCGGTGGGAGGCGTAGCAGGTGGGTCGGGCAGGCACAGTCCGACGCGCCAAAGCCAGGGATCGGCTCCTCAGCGCCCGGCAGCGCGGCGAGCGCCCGCGCCCACTCGCATTCCACCCGCTCCGCCGAGGCGCTGGCCCACACCTCGACCACCTGCGCGAGCGCGGTGAGCGCATCCACATGCCAGTGAACTTTCTTCCCGGCGCGCAGATGCCGCCCCACACGGGCACGCAGGCCGCCTGCGCCATGCGCACTGCCGACATAGGCATATAGCCCGGCTGGCAGGTCGAACGCGCCCAACCGCCCCGGCACGATCCGGAGCGGCTCGCCCACGCCGATCATCAGGACGTATGTGCCCGCCTCGGCGGGGAGGGTGTCAGCAAGGGTGTTCATAGTTATAACTCGCCACATTTACGAGAAATCCGCCGCCACCTATGTACAATCGTCCCCTGCGGGGACGAGCGCCGCAGGCGGCCCTGTCCGCGGAGCGGACAACTATAGATAGCCCGGCATATGAATTGGCGCATCCAAGGAGCGCCCTGACATGTCACCGCTGACGATCTTCTCCGACATCATCGCGCCGATTGTCGTGCTGCTTGGCATCGGTTTTGCGCTCGACCGCGCCTTTCACCTCGATATCACCACGTTGACGCGCGTCGGTTTCTACGTCTTTACCCCGGCCATCGCCTTTGCGACGATTGTCGAGTCCTCGCTGACGGCGGCGGACATCGCGACTGTGGCGGGCTTCGCGGCGGCGCATATGCTGATCATGGCGTTGCTGGCGGCGGGCCTGTTCTCGCTCAGGCCGTTCGTCGAGAAGCGCACGGTGCTGGGCTTCGGCGCGGTGTTCTTCAACGCCGGTAACTACGGCTTCCCGCTGATGCTGCTGGCCTTTGGCGAGTGGGCGGTCGGGGTGATCGCGATTGTGCTGCTCGTCCAGACCATCCTCATGTACACGCTGGGGCTGTTCGCCCTGATCGGCGACGAGGAGGGCCTGCGCGGTTCTATCATCCGCCTGCTCAAGATGCCGGTTCTGTACGCGGTGGCGCTGGGCTTCGTGCTGCGGGCCTTCGACCTGGAGCTCATCCCGGCGCTGGCGATGCCGCTGGAGCGGCTGGCGCAGGCTTTCGTGCCGATGGCACTGATCACCACCGGCGCGCAGCTTTCCCAGAGCGATTTTCGGGGCGACGTGCCGGAAGTGTCCGCGATTGTGCTGGTGCGGCTGATCGCCTCGCCGTTGATCGCCGCTGCGCTGGCGGTGGCGCTGGGCGTGCCCGCCCGCATGGCCCCGGTGCTGATCGTCGGCGCGGGGCTGCCGGTTGCGGTCAACGTGTTTGTCATCTCGCGGGAGTTCAACCGCAAGCCGGAGTTCGCCTCGCGCATGGTCTTCTGGACGACGGTGCTCAGCGCGGTGACGATCCCGCTGCTGCTGTTCGTGGTCGGTTAGCTGCTGTAAGTAGGGCTGGCCCGGTTTGCGAGCCAGCCCTTCGTTATTGCCAGCAGCTCTACGTCTGCAGCAGATGCCCGCCCTGCATATCCGCCGGAACCTTGACCCCCATCAGGTCGAGGATGGTCGGCGCAACGTCCATGATCTGCTTGCCGGTGATCTTACGCCCGCCGCCCGGCTGGCGCGGATCGTACAGGATGAACATGCCGTTCGAGGCGTGGTTGGCATCGTCGGGGCCGGTGTCGTTCTCGAACGTGTAGATGCCGCCGTGCCCGAAGCTCCCGACCGAACGCCAGTCGAGGTTGCCCCAGTACACGATCAGGTCGGGCGCGATGCCGCGCACCTTCCGGTAGATCTCCTGCGGCTTGTAGACGACCGTGCCGATGTCTTTGCCGTCCGGGTCGGTGATGGCGCGGAAGCGCTCGGCCAGCTCGTCACGGACCTTCTCGTAGTCCTCCCGCTTGACCTTGCCCTGCGGCTCGCGCCCCTCGACGTTCATAAAGACGCGCCCGTAGTAGCCGCCCGAACCCCACGCGATGGTATTCTCCCAATCGACCTCGACTTTAGCGAACGGCGTCAGGATGCGTCGCCCGTTCTCGTCGAACTTGTCCTCGGGCGGGGCCTCCTTCAGCGCGAGGTAGCCGTTGCGCCACAGCCACTCGTTGATGCAGATGCCACCGTCCATCTTCTTGCCGCCGTGGTCGGAGACGACCAGCACGATCGTGTCGTCGTCGATCTTGGACAGCATCCGCTGAAGCTGTGCGTCGATCAGCTTGTAGTAGTCCTTGATCGAGTTCTCATACTTGTTGCCCGGCTCATAGCGACGGTGGCCGGGGTCCATAAAGGACCACATGCCGTGGTGGATGCGGTCAACGCCCATCTCCACCCACATGAAGTAGTCCCAGGGCTCGGTTTCCATAAGGTAGTTCAGCACGTCGAAGCGGGCTTCGGTCATATCCCAGATTTGCTGGAGCAGCCAGTCCTTGTCCGGCGTGCGGAAGTTGCGCACGTCCACCTGGTAGTTCGGCGCGATCGAAAGCACCTTCTGGGCCAGCTCCTCCGGCCAGGTGAAGCCGCTGTCCAGCGAGGGGGTGAGGAAGCTGGCGATGGTCGTGCCGTTGACGGGCTTGATCGGGAAGGTCTGCGGCACGCCGATCAGCGTGACATGCTTACCCGCCTCGCTGAGGATGTCCCACACGCGCGGCTCTTTGACGTAGTTGCCCGTCGCGATGAACATGTTGTCATAGGAGTAGTCGCGGCGGTTGCGAAAGCCGTAGATGCCGAGCGTGCCGGGGTCCTTGCTGGACATCATCGAGGACCAGGCGGGAACGGTGATCGCCGGGATGCAGGACTCAAGCTCGCCGTACACGCCGGTGCGGTACAGCTCGCGGAATGTGGGCAACTCGTCGCGGTACTTGTCGAAGACAAGCTCCGGTGCGGCGCAGTCCAGTCCGATAACCATGACCTTCCGCTCGCGCGGTTTCCGACCAAACAGTCTCTTTAACACAGTCGAGCCTTTCTGTCATTCAAGATCGGTGGCATTCAGACAGGTGGGTGCAAACGTCGAGCCTGCATCTCACAATCCACACGGAGTCTAATCACCAGGTTACAGGGCGTCAATATGCGCTGTGGGCTGCTGGGAGAGGGTAGCTTGCCTCGCGAGTACCGGGGGTAGAGATTGGCTGGGGGCAGCCGTCACGTTCATGGCGGAGATGACGGCTGCCCCTGCTGGTTCCTTAGTTTGCGTCGCTGTTGCGCTGGCGCTTCATCCCCTCGACGAGCACCTTGCTGACCTCCGGACGCGTGAACTCGCGAGGGAGCATCTCGCCCCTGGCGAGCATCTCGCGGACCTGCGTGCCGGAGAGGAAAACCCAGTTGTCCTTGCCGTGCGGACAGGTCTTGGCGGTAACGACTGCCTCGCACTTCCGGCAGTAGAAGGCGTGCTCGAACATGAGCGGCGTGATGTCGATCAGCTTCGGGTCGAACTCCTCGAAGATGAGCTGCGCGTCGTACGTGCCGTAGTAGTTGCCGACGCCGGCATGGTCGCGCCCGACGATGAAGTGCGTGCAGCCGTAGTTCTTGCGGGCAATGGCGTGGAAGACCGCCTCGCGCGGGCCTGCGTAACGCATCGCCGCCGGGAAGACGCCCAGCATCACGCGCTCCGCCGGGTAGTAGTCACGCAGGATGGCCTCATAGCTCTGGATGCGCACGTCGGCGGGGATGTCGTCCGCCTTGGTCTCGCCGACGAGCGGGTGGATGAACAGCCCGTCCACGATCTCCAGCGCGGTTTTCTGGATGTACTCGTGCGCCCGGTGGATGGGGTTGCGCGTCTGGAAGGCCACGATGCGGCGCCAGCCGTTCTGCGCGAACATGCGCCGGGTCTGCGCCGGGGTGTGCCGCAGCTCCGGGAACTCGCGTTCTGTGGCGAGCGGCAGGTCGAACACCCAGATGTCGCCGCCGAGCAGCACGTCGCCCTGGCGGTACAGCCGCGCGACGCCGGGGTGCGCGTCCTCGGTGGTGCGGTAGACCTTGGCCGCCTCGAGTTCCTTGTCGTAGGTGTACTTCTCCGCGACCTCCATCACGCCCAGCAGGCGCACGCCGCCCGCGTCATCCGGCTCGGCGAGCGCGACGGACTGGCCGATGCGGATGTCGCTCGCCGTTTCCTCGTCCACCGCGAGCGTAATGGGGATGGTCCACGGCAGGCCGTTTGCCAGGTGCATGTCGTTGACGACGCTGAGGTAATCGGCCTGGCACATGAAGCCCGTGAGCGGGCTGAACGCGCCAACCGTAATCATCTCCAGGTCGGAGACGTTCATCGGGGAGAGGACGATCGTCTTGAGGCTGCGGGCCATCTCGCGGGTGGCCTCGGCCATTTCACCGCGCAGACGGCGGTTAATAAGGGTGCCGCCGTGCGGTGCAATACTGCCAACGTAATTATTCGTGGTCGCCTGGGTTTGGTCAGTCAAAGCGGATTTCCCCTGCAACTGCTAAATGAGTGAGTCAGCACGCGGGTGCTGCATACATAAAACATGCGCCAGGAACGTGATCGATGTGGCGCAGGGTTAAGTTTAGCACCAAACCTCCATCACCACCACCAACATGCCCTCTGGGGGTGGGCATAGCCAACTGCCAGCGAGAAATCGCAGAGCGATTTCTCAACCTCCCCCTTGCAAGGGGGAGGTCAACCGAGCGGTGACTTCGTCACTGCAAGGTTGGGTGGGGGTTCCAGTGCCAGCCGACACACACGTATCCTCACACGACGAAGGGGGTAGACAGTCGGCCCTGCTGCACGCCCACGCATCCCCCGTATTAGAGTACTAGGCTTGTCTACGTGACTGTCCCCATACATGGTCGCCGGGCCCTCTCTTATAATGCCGACGAGAGGTGATCTGTACAGGTTCCGGGCACCCTCCTGCCGACCGTTGGTGGATGACCGCCACCATACCACAGCCAGAGCGGAGCGAACTCCATGACTCTTGGACGCATCCTCTACGTGGAAGACAACTTCGACAACCGGCTGCTCATCCGGCGTGTGTTGATGGCCGAGGGCTATGAGGTTGTCGAGGCGGACTCCGGCCTGCGTGGGCTGGAGCTGGCGCAAACGTGCCACCCGGACCTTGTGCTGATGGACATTAACCTGCCGGACATCGACGGCTACGACTGCACCGCGCGGCTGCGCAAGATCGACACGGTGAAGGACGTGCCGATCCTCGCGCTGACGGCCAACGTGCTCGAAGGCGACCGCCAGAAAGCGCTGCGCGCCGGCTGCGACGGCTTCATCCCCAAGCCGGTCGATATCGACGAGCTGCCCCGGCAGATCGCCGAGCATATTAAGAAGAAAAAGCGCGCCGCGCTGGCATCGCCTGTCAGCAGCAAGGACGCCTAGCGCCGCGCCACAGGGGTGAGGGGCGGTAAACGATTGGGGCATTTTATCGAGCGCACCTGCTCGCACCTACTGACGAAGGTAAATGCGGAACATGAATAACGACAGCCAGAAACCAGCCAGCCAGCCGCCCGACGGTGGCTCGCCTGTGACCCGCACCCCGACGGGGTCCAATGGCACGAAACCCCTCGATGCGAAGGCGGCATCCTCGCCTGCTGCCCCGCGCGAGGAGGCCAAACCCGCCAGCGAGACGCCCCAACCTGCACGCGAGGCGGCGAAGCCGGTGACGGAAACGGCGAGCGCCGAGGCCAGGCCCGCAAACGTCGAGGCTAAGCCTGCGAGTGCCGAGACAAAGCCTGCGAGTGTTGAGGCCAGGCCCGCGAACGTTGAGGCTAAGCCTGCGAGTGTTGAGGCCAAGCCCGCGAGCGAGCGCCGCGACGAAGCGCCCGCTCCGCCCCCGGTCGAGGCGAGCACCGTGCCCGCGCCGCGCCGCCCGATCAAGCCCATCGACCCGACCGAGGCGCACGTGCTCGTCGTCGAGGACAACGTGCCCAACTTCGTGCTGATCGCGCGGCTGCTGGCCTACATGGGCGTGCCGCGCTGCGAGTGGAAGACCTCGGGCTGGCAGGTGGTTGAGTTCGCCGACACGCTGCCGCGTATCGACCTGATCCTCATGGACATCCGCCTGCCGTATGAGGACGGGTTCCAGGCGCTGGAAAAGGTGCGCGCCAGCGAGCGCTTCAAAGACACGCTCGTTGTCGCCGTCACCGCGGAGGCCAGCGTGGAGCAGATGAAGCGCGCGCAGGAGTGCGGCTTCGACGGCTTCCTCGGTAAGCCGCTCGACCCGGACCGCTTCCCCGACCAGATCAGGCGAGTGCTCAAAGGAGAGCCGGTGTGGGAGATTCACTGATCGCACTGCGCCTGCCCTCGTCGGCAGATAAAGGACCGCGCCCATGCTGAAGCGATTGTTCCCGCAACTGGAGGCTCGCGCCCTGAGCGCCGACGACCGGCGGTGGGCCGGCGCGCTGGCGAGCAGCGTGGTGGCGCTCGCCGTTGGCGTGATCCTGTATGCCGCCGTCCTGTTTTTTGTTGCCCAGGTGGAGGCGACGCTCTCGCACGGGCTGGCGTTCACGACGGCGCTGCTCGTCGTGGTGACGTCGGCGCGTTTGCTTGCCACCGGGCGACTCGCCGGGGCGGGGCGGCTGCTCGCAGTCGGGCTGTGGATTATCACGAGCGCCGCGCTGGTGCTCTCACCGGGCCAGTTGTGGCCCGCTGCCGCCGGTGCAGCCCTTGCCGCGCTCGCGCTGACCGTGCCCGCAGCCCGGCGCGGCCTGCTGCTGACCGCCCTGTATGCCGCCGCTGCCGTTGGCGTGCTGCTGGCGCACACGGTTGTTGGTGTGCCAGCGTTTGTCGTGCCGCCGGAAACCGCGCTGACGCGTGCCGGGCTGCTGCTCGTGGCGCTGCTGGTGACGGGCGTGGGTCTGAGCGCCATCTCCGCACAGGCGAGCCGGACCGCGCGGCGGGCCGAGGCGCGCACGCACAGCCTGGAGCACCTGCTGCGTATCACCGGGCTGACGGGTGCTGCCGGGCCGCTTGACGACATGCTTGATGCGGTCGCCGTCGAGTTGAGCGCGGCCTTCCAGTGTGACCAGGTGCAGGTGCTCCTGCTTGAGCCGGGCGGCGACGTGGCGGAGGTCCGCGCAGCGGCAGGCGACAGCGAGTTGCCGCTGCGCGCCGGGATGAACCGCTTCCGGCTGGGGCAGGACACAACCGCCGGGCAGGTCGTTGCGACGAACGCGCCGGTGATCCATCGCGGCGGGCGGCTGGCGGGCGCGGTGCGGCTGCCCGCCACGCAGACCGAACTGGGCCTGCCCATCCGTCACGGTGAGGATGTGCTCGGCGTGCTGAAGCTGCGTGCAGCCAGGGTGGACGCCTTCCCCGACGACGAGATCGAGGCGCTGGCACAGTTTGCCGACCACCTGGGCGCGTGCATCCACAAGGCGCACCTGCTGGCGTCGGAGGCGGCGTTGCTGGAGGCGACCAGCCCGATTATGCGGGCCGCACAGCAGATCGCGGTTGCCGCCGAGCCCGCGCAGATTATCGACGCGCTACGCCAGAACGCCACACCCTCGGCAGACTATATCGCGCTGTTCGTCCCCGGCGCGGAAGGTCTGACGGCCCGCGCCGTGTGGGACCGCAGCGGTGCGGCGACGTTTGTCAGCCTGCCGCCCGGCCTGCTGGAGGAGGTAAGCGCCGCCGGGGGCGTGCTGTTCGGGGAGGCGCAGGCGCTCGGTGAGGAGATCGCCGGGCAGATTGCCGCGCCGCTCGGCGCGGATCGCCTGCTGTTCACCGTGTTAAGGGCGCGCGGGCGCGTGGTGGGCTGCCTGCTCGTTGTCCATCGGGAGGTGGGCACGTTTGACGATGCCGAGGTGCAGGCGCTCACGTCGCTTGCGGGGCCGATTGCCGTCGTGCTGGACAACCTGCGCCGCCTGAGCGAGCTTGAGCGGGCGCTCGCCGAGGCGAAGGCCCATCATGGTGTGTTGAGGGCCATTGTTGCCGCCCGCTCGCCGGAGGCGATTTACAACCGTTTGCTGGGCGAGATCGCCCGGCTGCTGAAGGCCGACCGCGCGCTGCTGTTCCTCGCCGGGCCTGACCCGCTCCGCGATCCGGATTATGTCGAGCGGGTGGCGGTCTGGCAGGGCGGGCAGGTGGTGGTGGACCGCTCCGGCACGCGCTACCCCAACGCCGAGCGCCCCGCCCCCTGGCAGCTCCCGCTGAGCCGCGAGGAGCGCACATTTAACGATCTGCCGCGCGACGACCGTCTGATGCCCGAACTGCGGCATGAGTACGAGCGCCGGGGCGTGAATGCGCTGGCTGTGCTGCCGCTCCGCGCGGGCGAGACGTGGCTGGGCACGGTGATCGCCGAGGCGCAGCAGGAGCAGGCCTTTGGCGCGGCGGCGCTCGATGCGGCGCGCGGCCTGGTCGATGCGGCGGCGCACACGCTGGAGATGCGCTGCCTGCTGCAGCAGATGGAACAGGCCGCCGAGCGCGAGCAGACCGTGAGCGCCATCGCCGGGCGGCTGGAGAACGCGCCGAGCCTCTCGCTGCTGCTCAAGAGCGCCACCGCCCAGCTTGCCGAGGTGCTCGGTGCGGAGGGCGTCTACGCGGAAATCCGGCTGGAGCAGCCGCGCGAAGCGCACCCGGCTGAGCAGAACGGGCGCGGCGCTGCCCATGAGGCGGAGGAAGCGAGGACACAGCCATGACGACCACTCACAGCCGGCCCCGCCGTATAGACCCCCGCTCACTGCCCATCGCGCTGAAGCTCGCTATCGGGCTGGGTGGCGTGCTGCTGGTAACCATGTTCGTGACCATCGGGCTGGTGAACGACGTGGTGAGGACCAGCCAGACCGACCTCGTGCTCGACGAGCTTGCCGCGCTGAGCGCCGACCAGGCGGGGCGTGTCGTGCAGACGCTCGACGCGGAGATCGAGGGGCTCTCGCGGCTGGTGTCCGACCCGAGCGTGCAGCAGTACATCCGCGAGGCGTCTTCGTCCATTGCGGTATCGGGCGGCGGCGGGACCTTCCGCCCCTCCACCGCGATTGAGAGTCTGATTGCCGAATACCGCATCACACACCCGGAGCTTTCCGCGCTGGCCGTGCTCGATGCAGCGGGGTACGTCATTGGCGCGGCGCCGATGCTCCCGGCGGCGGACCTGCCAGAGCGCGGAAGCTGGGAGTGGTTCCAGGTTGCGCAGCAGCCGGGCGGCATGGCTGTCTATCTCTCCGGCCCGATAGCGGACGGGCTGACCGGCGTTGAGGGTTTCCACATTGCCATGCCCATCGTTGACACGACCGTGCCGGGCCGGGTGGTGGGTGTGGTCTACGCGGTGTGGAACATGAGCAACGTGCCCCCCGCCGCGCAGGCCCGCTCGCGTGAGGCGCTCATCGTGCAGAGCGATGGTGAGGTGCTGTACGCCTCCGACCCCGGCGCAGAAAGCAGATTGCCCTATGCCCTGGTCCGCACGCTGCGTGAGGCCGGCGAGCCCACACTGGAGTACGAGGACGCACACGGCGAGCGCTGGCTGTACGGCGTGGCGTCGCTCGGCGAGTTGAGCCTGCGCGGGCGCGATGCGAGCCTGCCGGACCTGACGGTGGTCGTCCGCGAGCCGTACAGTGTGATGCAGACCAGCGCGGTTGCGCTGATGCAGAACCTTCTATGGGCGCTCGCGCTGAGCGCGCTGCTCGTGACGGTGCTGGCCGGTGGCATGACGCTGGTGCTCCTGTACCCGCTGCGGCGTCTGACGATTGCCGCCGGGCGGATCAGCGCCGGGCAGCTTGAGACGCCCATCCCGGATCTGCCGCTTGACGAGGTGGGGCGGCTGGCGAGCGTGCTGCGCGACCTGGTCGGGCGGCTGCTCGTCCGTATGCAGCAGCTTGACGCCGCCGTGCAGGTGTCACGCGTGGCGCTGCGCTCGCTCGACGTGAATGAACTGCTTGAGAGCACCAGCCGCACCCTCGTCTCCGCGTTTGGGGTCGAGGGCGTGCGAGTTTACTTCGCCGACCAGACGCGCGGGCGTGCCGAGCTTGTCGCCGGGCACGGCGCGATCTACGAGACCCTGCTCCGGCAGGAACCGGCGCTGGCGATTGATGAGCGGACACACGTCGGGCGTGCGATCCTGCTCGGCGAGCCGCAGGTTGCAGCCGCCCCCGGCTACCATCTGGCCGAGGCGGCGCTGCCGCTCGTTGCGGGCGAGAGCGTGACCGGCGTGCTGTGCGTGACCGGGCGGCACGGCGCGCGCTTCGCGGTGGACGACCTTGACATGTTCAGCCTGGTTGCGGACCAGCTCAGCGCAGCGCTGCAGAACGCGCGCCTGTTCGCCGCCAGCGCCGAGAACATGGAGCAGATCTCCGCGCTGAACCGCCGCCTGATGCGGCGCGGCTGGGAGGAGTACCTCGAGCTGGCCGGTGAGCTGCGCTCCACAACCGACCCCGCCGGGGACTGGCCCACGCTGCCGTCCGAGCTGTGGCAGCGCACCGAGGCCGCGGCAGAGGTGACCGTTGACGAGCAGGGGCGCGAAGTGTTGTCCGCGCCGCTCATCGTGCGTGGCGAGGTGATCGGCGTGGTGGCGGCGACGCGCCCGCCGGGGCAGGGCTGGTCGGAGCAGGAGCGCCTGCTTGTTGAGGCGGTTGCAGCCCGCCTTGCGACGCTGGCCGACAGCATCCGCATGGTGGAGGAGACAAGCTGGCGTGCAGAGCAGGAGCGCCGCGTGAACGAGCTTTCCGCCAGCCTCCAGAGCGCGATCAGCTTGGACGACATGCTGCGCGATGCGCTGGCACGGCTCGGCGAGGCGACGGGCGCAGAGTCCGTCGCGCTGCGGGTGGGGCGTCCGCCCGCCGACGGGCAGGAAGCGTTCGCCCGTGCGGCGCAGACAAACGGCGGCAGGCCGGGCGCCGCACATACCGGGCCTAACGGAGCCGGGGAGGGTTAAGCGATGGCAGTACGCGACGCGCAACATGCAGTTCCGCCGAGCCACAGGCTCCCGCTGCTGCGCTTTTTCCGCATCGAGTCCGTCTATGAGCAGGAGGGCGACGCGCACCGGGCGGCTGCCGTCTCGGCGATCAGCATGGCGTTCGGCCTGATGGCGCTCGTTGCGAGCGTCATAATGCGGGCGGCGCTGGGTATTGACTGGGGCCCGGTGCTGATCAATGGGGCGGTCGGCGTGGGCTTCCTGGTGATGGTTGCCGCCGCCCGGCGCGGCAGGCTGCGGTTCGCCGGGATGGGCTTTGTGCTGCTGGCGCTGTTCTTCCCGATGGCGCAGGCGGCATGGTTCGACCTCACACCGCTTGAGACCGCCGCCGTAGCCTTTGCGGTGCCGATCTTCGCGTCCTCGTTCCTGCTGGGGCCGGGCTGGGGGCTTGGCACGGCCTTTGTTGCCAGCCTGCTGACGGCAGGGGCGATCTACGTTGAGCGTATCGGCTCGACTGCCGCTCTCAGCGAAGCGCTGCGCAGCTTTGACGCCGCCTCGCCGGTGCTGGTGATCGTCGAAGCGGTGTTCCTGCTCCACGTGGTCGGCGTCCTGAGCTGGCTGGTGAGCACCAGCGTGATCTCCTGGGCCGCGCAGGCCGAGCGCCAGGCCGCGCAGCTTGAGGCGGCGGTTGTGGTCAGCGAGACGGCGGCCACCGCGCCCAGCCTGCGCGACCTGCTCAACGACGTGGTCGAGCGCATCCGGCAGGTGTACGGCTTCTACCACGCGCAGGTGTTCCTGCTCGACAAGGAGGGGCGCATGGCGCGGCTTGAGGCGAGCACCGGGCGCGCGGGCGAGGCGCTGCTGGCGCGCGGGCACGCCCTTGCCGTCGGCTCTCAGTCCATTATCGGCATGTGTACGGCGTCGGGCCAGCCGGTCGTTGTGAACGACGTGCGGACGAGCAGCATCCACCGCCCGAACGAGCTTCTGCCCGACACCCGCGCCGAGCTGGCGCTGCCGCTGCGCGTCGGCGAGCAGGTCATTGGCGCTATCGACGTGCAGAGCACCTACGCCCACGCCTTCCAGCCTGCGGACGTGCGCTCGCTGAGCGTGATGGCGGCGCAGCTTGCTGCCGCTATCGACAAGGCGCGGCTGGTGGACGAGCTTCAGGCGCGCGCCGCCGAGAACCAGCAGCTATTCGACGAGAGCCAGGCAGCGCTGCGGCAGCTTGACGAACTGAACCGCCGCCTGACGCGCGAGGGTTGGGGCGAGTACCTGCGCTCGCGGCGGCAGGAGGTGCTCGGCTTCAGCTTGCACGGTGAGCAGATCGTCGAGGACGAACGCTGGACGCCCACGATGCTGGCGGCCTACCAGAGCGAGGGTGGCCCGGTCGTGCGGCGTGACGGTGACAGGTATGTCGCTGCCCTGCCGTTGCGCTTGCGTGGCGAGGTCATCGGCGTGCTGGAGCTCGGGCGCGAGGGTCCGCGCGGCTGGACGCGCGCCGAGCTGGAGCTTGCGCAGACGCTGGTCGACCGGCTGACCACCGCTATCGAGAACGCGCGCCTGTACGAGCGCGCGCGCCAGGCCACCGAGCGCGAGCGCGTGGTCAACCAGATCGGGCAGGACGTGCAGGCGGCGCGCAGCATCGACGAGGTGCTGCAGTCTGCTCTGGCCGAACTGAGCGAAGTGCTCGGTGCGACACACGGCGTCGTGCAGATACGCCCCGGCCAGCAGGCGGCGCGCTCTGCCGAGCCCGCGCCGACCACCAGTCTTGAGGCTTAGGGAGAACAGCCATGCAGCGCTTCTTCAACCGGCTTGCCTGGCGTAACCTGTCCATCCCGTTAAAGACGGGTGCGCTGTTCTTGCTCCAGATGGTGCTGATTGCCGTGATCGCGGTGCTCGCGTTCGTCGGTCTGGGCATGGTGCGAAACTGGCTCCAGACGGGCGTAGCATCCGCTGTCGAGATGCGTACGCTCTCGCAGGACTTGCAGACCAAAGTCGAGACGCTCCAGCGCCTGGAGACACGGCTGGTCGAGCAGCGCTACGGCTGGGGGCCTTCCTTCAACCTCACCCGCGCGCGCTTCGAGGCGGACTACGCGGCAGCGGTGCAGGAGGCGCAGACCAGCGTCGAGCGTCTGGAGGCGCTGGCGGAGAGCGTCCTGACGGACGACGAGGATTGGGAACTGCTGGAGAGGGAACTGCGCGCCGTCCGTACCGGGGTGATCGGCAGCGAGCGGTCGTTCACGGCGATGCTCAACCTGATCGAGTCCTTTAGCGCTTACACCGGGATGACGGTCGGGCGGGCCTCGGTGTTTGGCGACGAACTGGCCGATGTGCTGGAAGCCACCGGTAACCAGGCCATGATCAACGACTTCGCGGCGCTGCGCAACCTCGAAGCGGACGTTCTGAGCACGGGCGACCGGATGGCGCTTGAAGCCTTCCGCAACGCCTCCGCTGTTTTTGTGGAGGATTACGCCGCCCAGATGCCGACTTACAACCGCCTCGCCGATATCCCGTCCATGATGGACGAGTACCGCGCCAATGTCGAGCAGGCGGCGGGGCAGTTGGCGCAGCTTGACGCGATGTTCCGCAACTCGCAGGACCTGAAAGACGAGCTTCGCTTGACGACCTCCCGCCTGAACACGTTCACCGACGCACAGCGCGAGGTGCAGCTTGCGAGGGTCGCGTCACTGCAGAATCACCTCCGCCTGGTGCTGATTGGCAGTCTGGTGGTGATGATGGCCGTCGGTGGTTACCTGACTTACCTGTTTGGCCGTTCGCTGACGCTCAGCACGCGTGACCTGCTGCGCGTCCTGCAGCGGCTCGGGCAGGGCGACCTCGGAGCCCGTGCGCTGGTCGCCGGTAGCGACGAGTTCAGCCAGCTTGCCAGCGGCTTCAACGAGATGGCCCGGCAGCTTGAGATCGCCTTTGCCGGCCTGGAGCAGCGTGTGGCGGAGCGTACCCGTGACCTGACCATCACGGCGGAGATCGGTCGTGCGGTTAGCGCGCGGCGTGACCCGCGCGTGCTGATGAACGAGGTTGTGGAACTGATCCGCAGCCGCTTCGGCTACTACCACGCGCAGGTTTTCCTCATCGACGAGGCGGGTGAGATGGCCCGACTCGTGGCCAGCACCGGCACGGCGGGGCGCCAGCTTCTGGCGCGGCAGCACGCCCTGCCCGTCGGCTCGCGGTCCGTCATCGGGCAGGTGACGGCGCGCGGCGAGCCGGTCGTTACCTCCGACACCGACAGCAGCGGCATCCACCGGCGCAACGAACTGCTGCCCGACACCCGTTCCGAGATGGCGCTGCCGATGCGCATCGGCGATAAGGTCATCGGCGCGCTCGACGTGCAGAGCGTCGCCCCCAACGCTTTCGACGCGGACATCGTCGCCGTGTTCCAGATCATGGCGGACCAGCTTGCCATCGCGCTCGACAACGCCTTCCTGCAGGAGCGGCTCGATGAGCTTGAGGCGTCGATGCGCGCGCTGGAGCAGCGCCTCACGCGTGAGGCGTGGGACGCCTACCGGCAGGCGCGGGTGGGCGATGCGCCACTCGGATACGAGCTTCGGGCCGACCGCATTGTGCCGCGCCATGGCGACCTGCCCTCGCCGCTTGACCGCGCGATTGCGAGCGGCAGCGTCGTGATGTCCGAGAACGGGCATGACGAGGGCGTACAGCTTGCCGTGCCGATCAAGGTGCGCGGCGAGGTGATCGGCGCGTTCGGCTTCGGCGGGGACACGCTGCGCGGGCTGAGCGAGGATGATATCGGGCTTATCGAGGCGGTTGTGGAGCGCGTCGGCCTGGCGCTGGAGCACATGAGGCTGGTCGAGGAAAGCTCGCGGCGCGTTGAGCAGGAGCACATCCTTAACGAGATTACGGCTCGCATCGTCGGATCGACCGACGTGGACGAAATTCTCCAGACGACGGTGCGTGAGCTTGGCCGCGTGTTGAGAGCGCCGCAGACGACAGTGCAGCTTCGACGGGAGGTTGCGAGCGATGAATAGCCCCACGTCTCTACCCCTCTTTGGTGGGACCACCCGCCTGCAGCGCCTGCTCGCGGTTTCGTTTGTGCTGGTCATTACGCTGCCGGTATTTGCGCTGGCGCTGATCCCGCCGCTGGTGGACGCGCAGCGCGAGCTTGGGGAAGCCGCCGAGGCCCTCAACGCGGTTGCCGACTCGCAGGAAGCGGTGCTGTTGCGCTGGGCGGAGACGACCCGCGCCGACCTGCTTGAGATCGTCGAGAACCCCGTGACCCGCCCGCTGGCCCTGACGCTGCTCTCCGGCGACGCGCTTGGAGCCTCTCATGCGAACTTTATCGGCTACGCCCGCTCGCTGAACACCCCGTTCGAGGACGTGCTCCTCGTTGATCTCAACGGTACGGTGCGCGCCGCGACAAACCCCGATCTGCTGGAGTGGAACGCCAGCGGCGAAAGCTGGTTCACGGCGGCGCGCGCGGGCCGCGGGGGTGATGTGTCCATCACCGGGCCGGTGCACGACCTGCACAGCGGTGAGCAGAGCCTGATCTTCTCAACGCTGATCACCAACTACGCCGGCGACCCGCTGGGCGTGCTGGCTGCCCGTACCGACATGTCCCCGCTGGCGCAGGTGGTCGCGTCGGTGCCGCTTGCCGCCGAAACGGCTGATGTGTACCTGCTGCGTGCCGGGCGGCAGTACGTCGTGCCGCCCCGGTTGGGCGAGGACGGGCCGGTTTCCAGCGACGAGATCGCCGAGCAGGCTATCTCCGGGGAGAACGGCACGGCGGACTGGGTGGACTACCGGGGCCAGCAGGTGACGGGCGTGTATCGCTGGATCGAGCCGCTGAACGTGGCGCTCGTCGTGAAGCAGGACATCGCCGAGGTGACGGAGGCCAGCCTGCGCCTGACGCGCCTCGCCCTGCTGATCGGCATCGGCTCGGCGGTGATCGCCGTGGCGGTTTCGCTGGTCATCGCGACGCGTACCTCGGAGATACTCAGCCGGGTGGGCGAGGTGACAGTGCGGGTGGCAGAGGGCAACCTGCACCTCGAAGTGCCGGACTCGCCGCTGGAGGAGGTCAACCAGATTGCCGAGGCGTTTAACAACCTGACCGCTCGCCTGCGCGAGACGATTGAGAACCAGGAGGCGATCATCGAGTCCCGCACGCGCGACCTCGCGATCACCGCGCGCATGGGTCAGGCCATCGCCTCAGAGACCGACCTCGACCGGCTGCTGCAGTCCACTATCGAGATGATCCGCGACCAGCTTGGCTATTACCACGCGCAGGTCTTTCTGCTTGACGACCTGAATCAGAACGCGGTGCTGCGGGCCAGCATGGGCGAGGCGGGTAAGCGCATGCTTGAGCGCGGGCACCGGCTGCCGGTCGGCTCGAACTCGGTCGTCGGTCAGGCAGCCGCCCGGCGCGAGCCGGTGCTGGCCTCCGATACGCGCCATGCCCAGTACTGGCGGCCCAACCCGCTCCTGCCCGACACGCGCGCCGAGCTGGGCATCCCGCTTGAGCTGGGCGACCGGGTGCTCGGCGTGCTGGACATCCAGGCTACCGACCCCGACGTGTTCGACGAGGCGACGATCGCCGTGCTGGAAACCGTCGCCGACCAGCTTGCTGTGGCCATCCGCAACGCCGAGCTTCTCAGCGAGAAGGAGGGCCTGCTTGCCGCGTCGATGGAGCTGACGCAGGTCCTCACGCAGGAAAGCTGGGCGGAGTACGCGCGCCAGCGTCGCGAGGCGGGCGGCTTCGAGTATGACCTGTACAATGTGCGCCCGCTCGATGAGGCAGAGTCGGCAAGCAACGGCAACCTCAGGCTGCCGATCCGGCTGCGCGGCGCCGTCATTGGTGAGGTGACGGCGGCGCTTGACGCCGGGCGCACGCTGACGGAGGACGAGGAGCAGCTTGTCACGCAGATCCTTGACCGCGTGGCGCTCGCCATCGACAACGCCCGCCTCGTCGAGCAGACGCAGCTTTCGCTCTACGAAACCAACCGCCTGTACCAGGCCACGCAGAGCATTGCCGCAGCGAACACCGTCGCCGAACTGGTGCAGGAGGTGGTCAACCTCGCGCTGCTCGATACGGTGGACCGGGCGGTGCTGTTCGTCATCGAGCCGGGCAGCGACCCCACGCCCTGGGTGCGTCGCGTCGAGATGCGCCTGCGTGACCCGGATGACCCGCTCCACGACCTGCCGGAGCGCCTGCGCCTGGGCTCGCACCCCATCCTCGCCAACGTCGAGAACATCCCTGTCGGCGAGTTCGTGCTGAACAACATCGAGCAGACGCCGCTCGCGCCGGACATGGAGGCCGCCTTCCGCGAGCTTGGCGTTAAGGCGGTGGCTATCTACGCCATCTCCCCGGTGATCTCCGGGCAGGACACGCTCGGCTGGCTGGTGCTGCACAGCACGCGGGTAGCAGAGGCGTTCTCCGATGAGGATGCCCGCTACCTGGAGACGCTGGTCGACCAGGCGGCCACGGCCTTTGAAGGTCTGCGGCTGTTTGAGCAGACGCAGGTGCGTGCACAGCGCCTCCAGGCGACGAACGACGTCTCCCGCGCGGCGTCCTCCATCCTCAACCCGGACGTGCTGCTGCCGCTCGTTGTCGAGCGCGTCAGCGAGGCGTTTGGCTATTACCACGCGCAGATCTTCCTCGTGGACGAGGCGGGCGAGTGGGCGGTGCTGCGGGCCAGCACCGGCGAGGTCGGTCAGGAACTACTGCGGCGCGGGCACCGGCTGGGGGTCGGCTCCCGCTCGGTGATCGGGCAGGCGACGGCGACCGGCGAGCCGGTGGTTATCCATGACGTCGAGACGGACCCCGTCCACCTGCGCAACGAACTGCTGCCCGAAACCCGCTCGGAGATGGCGCTGCCGCTCATCGTCGGTGATCGCATCATCGGCGCGCTGGACGTGCAGAGCCGCGAGGCCAACGTGTTCGACGCCGAGGCCCGCGCCATCCTCCAGTCGCTTGCCGACCAGGTCGCGGTCGCGGTCGAGAACGCGACGCTGTTCCAGGAGATTCAGGAGCGTGTCGGCGAACTAACGACCGTCAACCGCATCTCGCAGCTAGTCTCCCGCACGCAGACGCTGGACGAACTGTTCGAGGTCCTCGGCCAGGAGATGGTGCAGATCGGCGTGATTCAGGGCGGGCTGGCCGTCGTCGGGCGGGATGGCCTGGTCCATACGCCGGTGGTCAGGCGCGGCCAGGTGGTGGCGTCGCCGCCGCCCATGCCGATCGCCAACGATGTGAACGGTTACGTGCTGCGCACGGGCCAGATACTGCGCATCGACGAGCGGGCACAGGAACATGCCCGGCAGCTTGGCATCGTGCTGCCGTCGGAGCAGACGAAGTGCTTGCTGGCGGTACCGATGCTGCTCGGCGATGAGATCATCGGTGTGATCACCCTGTACAGCGTTGACCGGGAGAACGGCTTCGACGACTCGCACGTGCGCCAGTTGACAACGCTGGCCGCCTACATCGCCGTGAAGATCCGCAACGCCGAACTGCTGGAGCAGGCGGAGCGGCGCGCCGAGGAGCTTGGCTTCCTGTTCGACATCACGCGGACGGCGGTTTCCACCACCGACCTGCGCGAGGCGCTGACCGGGGTTGCCGAGGTGATGCTGCGCGAAGTGCGTGGCAGCGAGGCGGTGACGTTCTTCCTGGCGGGCGAGGACGGCTACGAGGCGCAGGCGGGCGTCGGCTACGGGCGCGAGGCCGTCACGCGCCGCATGTGCGTGCAGGTCGGCGAGGGGCTGGTGGGTGCGGTCGCGCTCTCCGGGCAGCCCTTGCTCATTGCAGATGCACGTCGGACGACGCAGCGCGGCACGGGCGGGCTGGGGCGTACCCGTAGCGCGCTCGCCATTCCGTTGCGCTCTGGCGATCAGGTGGTGGCGGTGCTGACGGTCGAAAGCTCGCAGCCTGCGGCCTTTGACGACAACGACCTGCGCCTGCTGGAGGGCGCGTCGGGCACGCTGACCGCCGTCATCCAGAACGCGCGCCTGCTGGAGGAGATCTCCCGCACCAACGAGCAGCTCCGCGAGCTGGACACGCTCAAGAGCCAGTTCCTGGCGAACATGAGCCACGAGTTGCGCACGCCGCTCAACTCCATCATCGGCTTCTCGCGGGTGATGCTCAAGGGCATCGACGGGCCGCTGACCGAGCTTCAGGAGCAGGACCTGACGACGATCTACAACAGCGGGCAGCACCTGCTGGGTCTGATCAACAACATCCTCGACCTGTCCAAGATCGAGGCGGGCAAGATGGAGATCCAGCCCGAATACATGGATGTGTACGAGACAATCGATACCGTCATCTCGACCGGGCGCGGGCTGGTGAAGGACAAGCCCGTCGAGATCATCCGTGATGTGGAAGAAGGGCTGCCGGAGGTCTACGGCGACCCGATGCGCGTGCGTCAGGTGCTGCTGAACCTCGTTTCCAACGCGGCCAAGTTCACAAACGAGGGCAGCATTACCGTACGGGCGCGCCGCCGTCCCTATAGCCCGGAGACCGGCGAGCCGCCGCGCGTGCAGATCGACGTGATCGACACCGGTATCGGTATCGCCCGCGAGGATATGCACAAGCTGTTCCAGGCCTTCAGCCAGGTGGACGGCTCGACGACGCGGCAGGTGGGCGGCACCGGCCTGGGCCTGACCATCTCGCGGCAGTTTGTCGAGATGATGGGCGGGCGCATCTGGGTGGAGAGCGAGGTCGGGAAGGGCTCGACGTTCAGCTTCACCGTGCCGATCTTCCCGCCCGGCTCGCCGGAGAGCGAGATCATCCTCGCCAGCGAGTTCGACGACGACCGCCCGCTGATCCTCGCCGTGGACGACGAGCAGGGCGTGCTGGAGCTTTACGCGCGCTATCTGGAGAAGGCGGGCTACGGCATCGTCGGGCTGAACAACGCTACCGACCTGCTGGAGCACGTGCGGGAGATCCGCCCGGCGGCGATTGTGATGGACGTGTACCTGCCGGGCAAATCCGGCTGGGAGGCCATCGCGGAGCTTAAGCAGGCTGAGGACACAGCGGACATCCCGATCATCGTGAGCAGCATCGAGGAGCGCAGCCCCAACGGCTACGAGCACCTGATCGCGGGGTACCTCGTCAAGCCGGTCATCGAGGACGACCTGCTCGCCGCACTGTCACGGGCGACGAGCCGCCTCGTTGCCAGCCTGAACGACGTGCTCATCCTCGACGCGGACCGGAGCTTTGCGGTGGCGGCTGCCGACGTGCTTGCTGAGGCGTTCGGCTGCAACATCCGCATGCACAACACCGGTCTGGCCGGTCTGGAGGCGCTCCACGAGCACCACCCGGACCTGCTCATCGTTGACCCGGACCTGCCCGATATGGACGGCTACGGCCTGCTCGCGGCGCTGCGCACGCAGGAGGGCTATGAGCACCTGCCGATAGTCGTTATCAGCCGCCGCGAATTCGACACGGAGGACATCGCCCGGCTGGGCGAAGCGCAGACCCGCTACCTGCCCAAGCACGGCGCGCAGCGTGACCTGTTCGACAGTCTCACAGCGGTGCTGAACGACATGGCGATCTGAGGCAGCCTTACCACCCGTTAACTCGAAACCAGGAACCTTACCGGAGACATCATTACCCATGACGACTGCTTGGTTTACCCTTCTGTGCGCAAAGTGCCAGCACACCATTGCGGAGGGCATGCCCGATACCTGCCCCAACTGCGGGGGCGGCTACCTCACCCCGAAGTATGAGTTCGACGGGGCGCTTGACTGGCCGGCGGCGCTGCGCGACCGTCCGCGCACGATGTGGCGCTACCGCGAACTGCTGCCCCTCAAGGACGACGCGAATATCGTCAGCATGGGGGAGGGCGGCACGCCGCTCATCCGCTCCGAGAACCTCGGCGCGATGCTCGGCCTGAAGCACCTGTACCTCAAGGACGAGCGGCAGGGGCCGACCGGGTCGTTCAAGGACCGGCAGGCTGCGCTCGCTATCTCCGCACTGAAGGAGCACGGGCAGAAGGAACTCGTCGTCGCCAGCACGGGCAACGTGGCTATCGCCTACTCGGCGTATGCCGCCCGCGCCCGCATCAAGCTGTGGGTGTTCACCATCAGCAGCATCCCGCCGGAGAAGATGCGCGAGGTGACGCTGTACGGCACCGAACTGATCAAGGTGACCGGCACCTACGACCAGGCCAAGCAGGTCGCCGCGCGGTTTGCGCAGGTCAAGGGGCTGCCGCTCGACCAAGGCCTGCGGAGCATCGCCGCGCGGGAGAGCATGAAGACCATCGCTTTCGAGATTGCCGAGCAGCTAGGCGAGATTTACGGGCCATCCACCAGCGGACGCCCCTGGCGCACGCCGGACTGGTACTTCCAGGCGGTCAGCGGCGGTCTGGGCCCGGTCGGTGTGGTGGAGGGCTTCCGGCAGCTTGACAGTCTCGGGCTGTCGGACGGCGTGCCGCGCCTGGGCCTCGTCCAGTCCACCGGCTGCGACCCGATGGTACGCGCCTTTGATGCCGGGCAGGAGGAAGCGCCGCCCTTCCTCAACCCGAGCACCCGTATCGCCACCGTCGCCACCGACGTGCCCGGCATGGCCTACCTGCTGCTGCGTCGCGAAGTGCTCGACCACGACGGCGCGTTCGTCTCCGCGACGGATGAGGAGGCCTACCAGGCGCTCAAAACTGTGGCCCAGCTTGACGGCGTTTCTGTCGAGCCGGCGACCGCGCTGGCGTTTGCGGGGTTGTTCAAGCTGGTGCGCCAGCGGCGCATCAGCCCCGAGCAGATCGTTGTGGTCAACGTGAGCGGGCACACCTTCCCGGTCGAGAAGCACATCCTCGGCGACAATCTCGTGCACGACGTGGACCTGACCGACGCGGCCAAGACGCGCATCCCGCACGAGGGGCTGCTCTCGGCGCTGGAGGCGGTTGACCGGCGCGTGCAGCGGGTGGTTGTCATCGAGGACGACCCGGGCGCGTCGCAGCTTATGGCGCGCATCCTGCGGGCGCACGGTGTCAGCGAGGTGTTCGAGGCGCGGGATGGGCAGGAGGGCATCGCGATGGTTTATGAGAAGCGGCCCGACCTGATCGTGCTGGACCTGATGATGCCCAATGTGGACGGCTTCGGCGTGCTCGACCGCCTGAAGGCCGACGCGCAGTTCCGCGAGGTGCCGGTCGTCGTCGTCACGGCGAAGGACCTGACAGCCGCCGAGCGCACGCGGCTTGCCGGGCAGGTGGACAGCCTGCTGCAGAAGGGCAACTTCATCGACGAGGCCATGCTGGAGACGCTGCTCAGCGAAAAGCTGGGCTAGCAGGGCGCGGTGCGCAGCGCCCGGAGTGATAAGAGTGCGCTGTACAACCTGAACCCCCTCCAGACCGCCCGGCCTTTCCTTCCCCCTCGCAGGGGGGAGGTGGCCGCTTGCCTGGCGAGCGGTACCCGGCAGAAGGATTTTTGATTTTGGCGATAGGCTCTAGCTGGCGAGAGGGGGAATGGTGACATCAACACGCGGAACGCGCGCAGGTCTTGTTGCCGCGCTGCTGACTCCCTTCTTCATGGGCCTGTCGCCGGTGTTCGCCAAGCTTGCGATCCGCTCCGGGGTGGACGCCTACACGCTGACTGCGCTGCGCACGGGCTTCGCTGCGCTGCTGATGTGGGTCGTCTACCTGCTGTTCTTCCGCCGCTACGTCTACATCTTCTCCGCCGGGCTGATCGGCACGCTGGCCGTCGGCGTGGTCAACGGCCTGGGCTCGCTGCTGTTCTACAACGGCCTGCTGCTGCTGGACGACGCCTCGCTCACGCAGCTTCTGAACATGACCTACGTGGTGTTCGCGGTGCTGCTGACGCGGCTGGACGGACGGCCCGTCTCGTGGAAAAGCCTCGTGCGGGCGCTGCTGGCGCTGGCGGGCGTGTACCTGCTCTCGGCGGCCCATGCCGCGCCCAACCGCGTGCACTGGTTCGGCGTTGGGCTGATGCTTGGCAGCGCCTTTACCTACGCGCTGCACGTCGTGCTCTCCCAGCGGGTGATGTACGAGATGCCCGCCCCGACGATGGCCCTGTACGCGATGACGTTTATGGGGCTGACGGTGCTGGTGGCGCGCCTTGTAGCGGGCGCATCGACGCCGCTGCCCTGGGCGCCGCTGCTGCCGACTGGATGGTGGTTCGTGGGCGCGCTGACGCTCGTGACGGCGCTCTCCCGCGTGACGCTCTTCGCCGGGGTGCGTAGCCTGGGCGGGCTGCAAACCATCCTGCTCAACATGGCTGAGGTCGGGGTGACGCTGCTGGCGGGCTTCTTCTGGCTCGGTGAGCGGATGACGCCGCTGCAATGGGTGGGTGTCGCCGTGCTGATGGGCAGCGTGGCGCTCGCCCCGTGGGACCGCCAGGGCGGGGCGGCGGAGGCTCCGCGCAGCGACGACACGGCCCGCCTGCTGCGCGAGCACGGCATCGACCCGAACGAGCTGCCTGCCGGGTTCCTGGGCACTGAGGTTCCGGCCACACGGCGGGAGTAAAAGCGCCGCGACTAAACGTCGCGGCTCCCGTCCGAATGATCAGGGGCCCACAGCCGCGAAGTTTATTCGCGGGGAGGCTTCGTTTCGTATTCCTACGGCAGCTCCGGCATCTTGGCCTCGGTGTTGAACTTGCGCCAGGCCGCCGCGTAGAGCGGGCCCATCCTCGCCGGGCCGGCTGCCGCCTGCACCCGCTTCCACCAGTCTGCCTCGGCTTGATCGGCCTGCTCGAAGCAGCGCGCGGAGAACGCCGCCCGCTCCTCCTGCGGCGCGCTCGCGCAGCTTAACGCCCCCTCGATGAACCCCCGCTCCAGTTCGTCGCGCTCGTCGGCGTAGAGCCTGATGCGCGTCGCGTAGTCGCGCAGCGTGGCGCGGTGCAGCGCCTCGTGCCGCCAGAACAGCGTGGCCTCGTCGTAGGTGCCGGTCGGCTCCGGGCCGATGTCGGGCAGTCCCGCGTCGATCCACACCGGTTTGAAGATGCTGGTGCAGGGCGCGGATGTGCCAGTGAGGAAGTGCGTCTGTGCGTCCGGCGTCAGGTGCGACACCATCGATCCGGTCGCCTGATCGCCCCGGATCGGCCCCCAGCCCGCGTGCTGGCAGATCTGCCGCCCGCCGATGCCACGTGCGGGCGTCCAGTCCGGCCCGGCGTCGGGGCTGGCAGGCCCGTGATCCCGCAGTGCGGCAATCACCGACTCGACCGTGATTGCCCCCTTGCGCGCCCTGAGCACGTCCGTTGTGCGGCACTGGCGCGCGTGCGAGCGCCCGAACGTCGTGTAGACGAAGTCCGAGTAGCAGCGGGCAAAGTGGAAGTCGTCGCGGCCCTTGCACCAGCCCCGGTCCACCGCGTAGTTCACCAGGTCGTCGGAGGCCAGGTCCCACTCGCTGCCAATGGTCAGGCCGTTCGAGATGGTGCGGATGTCGCGGACCTGCTCGGCGGCCCACTGCCGCCCGGCGGTTTCCAGCACCCAGGCATCGGTGGGGTCCGCGATGATGAAGCTGTTGTGATAGTAGAAGTCGCGGGCGAAGCCGCAGTTGCCGCCCTGCCCGTGCGCTTCGAGCAGTGTGGTGATGACGTCTAGCGCCTCGCGGGCCGTGCGGCTGCGCTCCAGCGCCAGCCGGATCAGGTCCATGCCGAGCAGGCCGGTCTTTTCATACGGCACCTTCGTAAAGACCGCCTCGTTGCCGATGACGACGCCATGCTCGTTCGCGCCCATCTCCGCGCCCCACATCCAGAAGGGCTTGGAGAGCAGCACCGCGTACGTCTCCTCGACCTGCGGAATCTCGATGTACGTACACTTCACGGTGCTACCCGGCTCGTGGCGGGCGCGCGGCACGAGCAGCAGGTGATGGGCCTCGTTCGGCTCGCGGTCTGAGTTCTTGCCGAAGATGACAGCGCCGTCGGCGGTGGCGCTACCCAGGGCTACGACGGTATCGCACATGGGGCATCCTCCCGGTTGGTGTGGCTCTATGCTCATTGTACTGCAGTATGGTTGGAGGAGAAATCGGCTGCGCTCGTGTATTCTTGGGCAGCAGGAGAGATGAGAGAGAGGGGAGCCGCGAAGTTTATTCGCGGCTCCGGCCCCCTCCAGACCCGACGCTGTCCGATCTGGAGGGGGCACAGGCGAGTGCCTAGCTCACCAGTGTCGCGTTGACGTCCTTCGGAACTGCCTTGAGCGCCTTCGATACAGGGCAGTTCTCCTTGGCGGTTTCGGCGTGCTGGCGGAACTCCTCCTCGCTGATGCCGGGAATCTCCGCCCGCGTATTGATCTGGATGTGCGTGATGCCGAAGCCGCCGTCAACCCGCTCGATCTTGACTTGCGCCTCGGTCTGGATGCTCTTCGGCTCGTACCCGGCTTTGGCGATGATGTTAGCCAGCGCCATCGAGAAGCAGCCCGCCTGTGCGGCGGCGATCAGTTCTTCGGGGTTCGTCCCCACCCCTTCTTCAAAGCGGGACGAAGCCGAGAACTGTCCCTCGAACGCCCCGCCGCCAAACATCATCGTGCCCTTGCCTGAAGGCAGGTCGCCTTCCCATCGGGCTGTCGCATTGCGAGTAGGCATGTCGATTCCACTCCTTTTCCCACGGAAATCAGGTTGGGGTGTGAGCGCCACGATGTGGCCTCTCCGCATACTGATTATAGAGAGTATTCAGATAGACTTGTATCCATTCTGACCACCCTGCAGAACCGGGCACGGATTGTCGGGTCAGTGGGCGGTGTTCCTGTTATTCTCTTGCGTGTTGGGAGGTGAACCCGTGAACGTGCTTGGAGCCCTGAACCGCGCGCTCAAATACATCGAGGACAACCTCGCCGGTGAGATCGACTTCCGCGAGGTGGCCCGGCTGGCCATGACGTCTGAATACCACTTCAAGCGGATGTTCTCGTTCTTTGCGGGTATGACGCTCTCAGAGTACATCCGCCGCCGGCGGCTGACGCTCGCTGCGTTTGAGCTTCAAACCACCGACCAACTGGTCATCGACGTGGCGCTGAAGTACGGCTACGACTCGCCGGACGCCTTCGCGCGGGCGTTCAAGGCGCTGCACGGCATCACGCCGTCGGAGGCCAGGCAGCCGGGGCAGGCGTTCAAGGCCTTCCCCCGCATGACGTTTCAACTCACCATTCGAGGAGGTGGAGAAATGAACTACCGCATCGTAGAAAAAGATGCTTTCCGCATCGTCGGCGTGATGAAGCGCGTCCCGCTCATCTACCGGGGCGAGAACCCGGAGATCACCGCGCTGTGGAAGGAACTGGGCCGCGAAGGCATCGAACGGCTCAAGCCGCTCTCGAACGTCGAGCCGTCGGGTATCATCCAGGTTTCGGCGAACTTCTCCGAGGGCCGGTACGAGCACGGCGAGCTTGACCAGTGGATCGGCGTGGCGACCACCCACGAGGCGCCGGAGGGCTTCTCCGAGATGGAGGTCGAGGCGTCGACCTGGGCCGTGTTCGAGTCGGTCGGCCCGTACCCGGACACGATCCAGAACCTGTGGGCGCAGATCTTCGCCGAGTGGTTCCCGTCCTCGGGGTACGAGCTTGGGCAGGGCCTCGAAATCCTGTGGACCGAGCATCTGGACATTACCGCACCGGACTTCCGCAGCGAGATCTGGGTGCCGGTGGTCAAGCGGAGTGAGGGGTAGGGGCGTCCGCGTTAAGCATCGCCAACGGTGGTAGGGGCGGCTCTCAGAGCCGCCCCTACGGATCTGCGCGGTGGGGTAGCCCTAATGGTGCGGTTGATGCGGAGGATCGCGCCTCACGCCACTCTAGCTTAATCCGCACACGGTTGTAGGGGCAGGTCTCAGACCTGCCCCTACTCTGCCGCTGCTACGTAGCGCCATCACCCCCTGTGAGGAGGCGATCAGGTGACGCGACGTGGGGCGTGCGATACCCGCCCCTACTTTGCCCTTATGTCATAAGCCCTGAACCGCTCCGGGACGAGCACGCGGGCGGCGGGTGCGTGCTCGCGGACGTGCGCCGACCACGCGACGAGGTCCACGCGGCGCAGAAGCCCGAGTGTTTGCGGCATCTGCAGTGAGGGGCGGGCAGGCTCGCTCAGCGGGCGGAACATGTCATCCCAGTGGTTAGGCAGTACCAGGCGCGGCTGTACGGCGCTCAGGATGCGGGCAAGCTGCGCCCGGCTGGCGTCCGCCCCGACGAGCAGCACATCGGTGGGCACGGGCGGCTCGCGCTCAACACCGCTCGCTACGAGCACCCGCACCCCTCCTGCCTCGACGCGGAACGAGAACAACTCCCGCATGCGGTAGTCCCGCGCGCGGAGCGGCGGAGCAAGCCCCTCGCGCAGCGGCCCGTATGCCGGGATGCGGCCTATCATCTGCCGGTGCGGCACCTCATAGACCTCCACGGTGAACGGGCCAAGCGCCAGCCGGTTGCCTGCCGCGATGGGGCGCATCTGCTTAGGCGGCACGCCGAGCACGCGCAGCAGGTCGCAGCTCTGGCGGGAGGCATATACTTCCGCCCCCGTGATCTGCGCTACAACTGGCACGTCGAGCAGGTGGTCAAAGTGCGAGTGGCTGACGAGTATCCAGTCTGCCGGGGGCGTATAGCGGCGCACCATCTCCGCGTCGGGCACGAGAGGGCCGAACGCCAGCCGCCGCAGCGGTACGCGTGTGAAGTACGGATCGATGAGCAGCGCGCCGCCGCTCGCCGTGAAATACCACCCCGCCGTGCCAAGGTACTGGATCTCCATGCTGACTGCGCTCCTGTGTGAAGCCGGGTAGAAGGTGGGGTTTCCCCTCCCCGCGTGCTATTGCTCCTGCAACCCCTCTCTGATATACTGCCCGGGGATTTATCCGCCGACAAGGAGATGGCATGGCTGAAATTCTAGAATTTATTCGTGTGGTCGTTGAGAGCGTGATCCTCACCCTCGGGTACCCGGGGATCGCGCTTGTGATGTTCATCGAGAACATTTTCCCGCCCATCCCGTCAGAGGTCGTCATCCCCTTTGCGGGCTTTCTCGTTGAGCGGGGCGAGTTCTCGATGGTCGCCGTGCTGGTCTCCGCCACTGTCGGCGTGTTGATCGGCGCGGTGGTGATCTACTACATCGGCGTCTGGGCCGATGAGCCGGTGGTGCGCGGCTTTGTGCGCCGCTACGGCAAGTGGCTCTTCCTCTCGGAGGAGGACATCGACCGCGCGATGGAGTTCTTCGACCGCTACGGCGAGTGGGTTGTGTTCTTCGGGCGGCTCATCCCGATTATCCGCAGCCTGATCTCGCTGCCAGCGGGCATGAACCGCATGCGCCTGCCGCGTTTCCTGCTCTTTACCGCGCTCGGCTCGCTGATCTGGAACACCGTGCTCGGTGTGGCGGGCTACTTCCTCGGCGCGAACTGGGAGCGCATCCTCGACATTACCGACCGCTACGAGAAGGTCTGGCTCGTCCTGATGGCGCTGGCCGTGATCGGCTTTTTCGGCAAGCGCATCTATGATGCGCGAAAGAAGGCCGCAAAAAAATCGATGGCTCCCGCCGAGGAGATTGAGTAGACTGAGTTTATGGCAAAGTGGCGCAAGCGAGCCTTTGCATGGTGCTACCACCACCTGCTCAGCAGGCAGGGTGAGCCGGATTTCAGCGACCCCTTCACGCGGGAGGTGCGCGCGCCGCTGCTCGCACAGGCCCGCGGCGATGTGCTGGAGATCGGCGCGGGCACGGGCGGTAACCTGCCCTTCTACCCGCCCGGCGTTCGCCTCACGCTGCTGGAGCCCAACCCCTACATGATTCGCTACCTCGACGGGAACTGCACCGCGCACGCCGCCGATTGTGCCGCCATCGTCGAGGGCATCGGCGAGCGCCTGCCATTCCCCGCCAACTCGTTCGATACGGTGCTGACGACGCACGTGCTGTGCTCGGTGCGCGATCAGAGCGAGGTGCTGGCCGAGGTGCGGCGCGTGCTGCGCCCCGGCGGGCGCTTCCTGTTCATCGAGCACGTCGCCGCGCAGCCGGGCACGCTGAACCACCGCGCTCAGCATGCGATCAACCCGGTGTGGCAGTGGGTCGGCGACGGCTGCCACCTCACGCGTGACACCGGCGCGGCGATCCGCGCGGCGGGCTTTGAGCACGTGGAGATCAGGCCGTATAACGTGAGGGTCTGGCCGCCGCTCGCCAGCCCGCACGTGTTTGGGTCAGCGATGGTTGGCCAGTAAACCCACCTCACGAACCCCACCTACACCACCGTACCACTGCCCCCCATGCTGAAAATGCGCACCGGCGCGCCGCAGTCGTACGTGCCGAAGCGCTCCTGCTTATCCGCCAGGATCATCCGCCCCAGTTCCTCGCCAAGCTCGCTCAGCCGGGGGATCGCCTTCGCGTCGTCCATGTCGATCGGGTCGTCCAGTTCGACGTTGAAGCGGCGGAAGTCCAGCGCGGCGTCGTAGCTCCCCTCGCGCTCCGCAACGGCGTCCACAAAGAAGTGCCGCACCAGCCGAAGCTGCTGCAGGTTCGCGTCCTGAATGAACGTCTCAATCGTGGGGAACACCCACTCCGGGCCGAAAAGCTGGCGCGGGTTGCGGCGGAAGTCGCGCGTCCAGCGCTTCCACAGGCCGCGCGGCGAGGGCTTGCCCGTGCCGATGCTGATCAGTGTGGTGTTGTCCAGCCGCCAGCCCTGGTCGGCGAGGCAGAAGGCGATCTCGTAGGCGGCGAGATACGACGGGTTGCTGTAGGAGCCGATCCCGCCATCCACCCAGGCGCGTGGCTCCGGGATCCATTCCTCGCCCGCTGGTGGGGGCATATCGGGTGTGGCGTAGCGGTGCTGGTAGACAGGGAAGATGGTCGGCACGACGGAGCTGGCCATCACCGCATCGCGCAGACGCCAGCCCATATAACGCGGCTTGTACAGCTTGATAAAGCGGGTGGTGTTGGCGTACACGTCCGTCGCGGTGATGACCATGTTGAAGTCCGGGCGCTCGGCGTGCAGCCGCCCCATGGTGATGTTCCCCAGGTACTTGGTCAGCGTTGCCTCAAGCGGGCGACTGTCGTACTGGTAGCGCAGCAGGTATTTGAGGCCGGGGAGGTTGCGCCACGTCTTGCGGAAGATCTGCGGGCCAAGTTCGACGTACAGGTCGTGCATGGCCGAGGCGTTCAGCCCGCGTGCGATGCCCGCGGCGATAATCGCACCCGTCGAGGTGCCGGCGGTGAGCCGCACAAAGTCGTTGATGCGCACACCGAGCGCCTCTTCCAGCACCATCAGCGCGCGGGTGACCATCACGCCGCGAATGCCGCCGCCGTCCACGGCGAGGGCGATATTCTGGCGGAAGGGTTTTTCGAGATGGGGCATGGGTGCTCTCCTGTGGTTGACGGGGCCTGATTTACCGGTCGGTGCTTTCCGGGGCCGGCAGCATCTCGCGCAGCCGCGCCTGAATGGCCACCATCTGCCGGCGGGCGTCTGCGTCCTGCCGGTTCTGCAGGCCAAACAACTCGCGGAAGGGGGCGATCACGTCTGCCTCGTCGAACAGTCCTAGCAGGATGGCCGTCTCGACGGCATAGACAAGATCGGTGAACGCCTGCGAGGTGTCGGGAGGCAGCGGCGCGGCGAGAATGTCGTGCACGGCCCGGTGCTGGGCCCGCCGCAGACCGGCCTCCTCCTGCGAGAGGAAGCGCTCGAACGACACCATCTCCTCCGCGTCGAACTCCCACCCGGTACCGCCTGCGTTCTCCTCCAGGTGCTCAATGGTGGACGGCCCGCTCAGCGCGCAGACGATGCCGGGCTGTGCCAGCACCCAGGCAATTGCTGCCTGGACGGGCGTTTTCCCGTGGCGAGCGGCGATCTCCGCCAGCCTCGCTGCGATGCGCAGGCCGGAGGAGAACCGCTCTCGCTGGAAGAGCGGGTCGATGCGGCGCAGGTCGCCGGGTGGGAAGGTGGTGCCGGCATCAAACCGTCCGGTGAGCAGCCCGCGCCCCGTCGGGCTGAACGCAATGCCCGCCAGCCCGTGCGCCCGGCAGAGCGGCAGCAGCGTGCTCCGCGCCTCGCGTGAGACGGCGCTGAGCTCCATCAGCATGGTGGATGGTCTGCCCGATTGCAGGTACTGCTCGACGCGTGGCAGCGGCAGGTGGCTGAGCCCGTAGTGGCGGATCTTCCCCTCGCGCTGGAGGTCTTCGAGCGCCCCGATCGTAACTTCGACGGGCGTGTTCGGGTCATCGTAGTGGACCTGGTACACGTCGATCCAGTCCGTGCCGAGGTTGCGCAGGCTGCGCTCACAGGACGCGCGTATGTGTTGAGGTGAGAGGTCGGGCCCACCGCTCTCGCTCGGGCCGATCTTCGTCGCAATGATCACCTCGTTGCGGTAGGAAGCAACGCCCTCACCGAGGACGCGCTCGGCATCCTCTCCGTACGCAGCAGCCGTATCGAAGAACGTCACGCCCATCTCGCAGGCGCGGTGCAGCATCTGTATGAACTCGCCCGGGTCTTTTCTGCCGTACACGCCGCTGAGTGCATAGCAACCCACGCCAAGCTCGGAGATGGAGAGATCGTGATGCTGCCGGACCTTCATGGAGAATCCTCTTTCTTCTCTACAAGGGGCCTGTGTCTATGATAGGCCCGGCGGGGGTAGTTGCCAAGTGGGGGGGTGAACCCCACTCCCGTGCAGTTGGCGAATCCAACTGCTAGGCAGAAACGGCTAAGCTGCTTCTACAGGCCCTCCCCGCTAGCGGGGGAGGGGTGTCGTCCGCCGCAGGCGACGACGGGGGGCGTGGGGAACAAAGAGCCGCGAAGTTTATTCGCGGCTCCAATCTCACGCCACTTCGCGGCTCCCGGTCATATCGATTATGATGTTGGCGCGGTCGGCCTACTGCTCCCGCACCGGGGCCTGTACCGTCACGTCGCCTGCCGTCTCGAAGTGCAGCGTCAGTTCGACAGTGTCGCCCTCCTGCAACTCCTCGGTGATACCCATCAGCATGATATGGTAGCTGCCCGGCTCCAGCCGCACGCTCTCACCCGGCGCGATGTCGATGCGCTCGACCGCGTGCATGCTCATCGTATCGCCTTCCATGTGCACCGACTCGTGGACCTCGACCATCTCCGCGAAGCCCGCCGACGCTCCGATCAGCGCGTCCGGCTCGCCGGTGTGGTTGGTGATCACCATGTAGCCCGCGCCGTTGCCGCCTGTCACCGGGGCGGGGCGCACCCAGGCATCCTCGACGGTAATGCCCTCTTCAGCGCTCGCGCCGGTGCAGGCGGCGAGCAGCAGCGCGAGCAGCGTGGCAGCCAACAATATCTGTTTCACTGTCTATCCCCCTTTGGTCGTAAGTAAATAAACGACGGCACGACCTGACGGCCCGCCGCTGATCTCCTGCCTGTGACGTGTCCGGATGATGTAGAGGCTGGATGGGGGCACGTCGCAGGCAGAAGGTAGCGTAAAGGGGCGCGGAGATCAAAAGGAGGGGCAGTATAGACTGCCCCTCCGGTACTGTGACTTACCGGGTTCGCACAGTGGGAGCCTAGCCCCCATCCTCGCGGGTGCGCAGGTGCGGGAAGAGCAGCACCTCGCGGATGTTAGGCCGGTCGGCCATGAGCATGACCAGCCGGTCGATGCCCATGCCGAAGCCGCCATTGGGCGGCATGCCGTAGCGCATCGCCCGCAGGTAGTCCTCGTCGAGGGGGTGCGCTTCTTCATCGTCGGCGCTGTACAGGCGGCCCATGTCGATGAAGCGCTGCTCCTGGTCGAGCGGGTCGTTGATCTCGCTGAAGGCGTTGCCCATCTCCAGCCCGCCGATGAAGAACTCGAACCGCTCCACGTGGGTCAGGTCGTCAGGGTTCATCTTGGCGAGCGGGCTGATGTCGCGCGGGTAGTCGGTGACGAACGTCGGCTGGATTAGGGAAGGGTTCACATCCTTCCCG
>DGDY01000284.1 GCA_002385675.1 Anaerolineales bacterium UBA3940
AGATGTGTAGGCGCGCGAGCCCCAAAACTTCAGAGCCGGTAAGCTCCCGCAGGCAAGCATAGACTGGATCTCGATGGTCGCCGCGCAGCTTCCGTCCGTCATCTGGACCACCGACCGTGACCTGCGCATCACCGCCATCGTCGGGGCCGACCTCCGCTGGCTGCGCTATGACCCCGCCGACACCATCGGCAGGACGCTACAGGATATCTTCGAACTGGATGACCCGGACGAGCCGCCGCTCCGCGCTCACCTGCGCGCGCTCGCCGGGCATTCGGAGCTTTACACTTACAGGCAGCAGGGCCGCGAGTTCGACGCACGAGTCGAGCCGCTGCGCGACGACAGCGGCGAGATCATCGGCTGCGTTGCCGTCGCTGTGGACGTGACCGGGCAGCGGCAGGTCGAGCAGGCGCTGCGCCACGTGCAGCAGCAGCTTGAAGCCCTCACCCGTGAGCGTGCCGCCGTGCTGGGCGAGACAAACGAACGCCTCAAGCAGGAGATCGAGGAGCGCAAGCGCACCGAGGCCGAACTGCGGCGCAGTGAGGCCCGCTATCGCGGCATTGTCGAATCCCAGCAGGATCTGGTCGTGCGGACCGATACAGAGGGCCTTTTTACGTTTGTGAACGACGCTTACTGCCGTATGTTCGGCAGGTCGCGAGAGGATCTGCTCGGGTCATTTTACCACCCCCTTGTTCACCCTGATGACCTCCCCAAGACGCTTGAGGCGATGAAGCGCCTCTACGAGCCGCCCTATCGCATCACGGTGGAGCAGCGCGCACTCACCGTAGACGGCTGGCGCTGGATCGCATGGGAGGACTACGCCATCCGCGACGACGAGGGGAACGTGGTCGAGATCCAGGGCGTCGGGCGCGACATCACCCACCGCGTTGAGGTTGAGCAGAAGGAGCGCGAGCAGCGGGCCCTTGCCGAAGCGCTGCGCGATACTGCCGCCGTGATCAACAGCACGCTCGATCTGGACGAAGTGCTGGAGCGCATCCTCGCCAACGTGGGCCGGGTCGTGCCGCATGACGCAGCCAACCTGATGCTGACCGACGCGCAGGGCCACACCACCGTCGCACGGACGCGCGGCTACGGGAAGTACGCCCTGGAGGAGTACCTGCTGAACGTCGACTTCTACCTCGACGACGTCGACGCCTTCCGCCTCATGGCAGAAACGCGGCAACCGCTCCTTGTGCTGGACACCCGCACCGACCCCAACTGGGTCGATATTCAGGGCACGGGCTGGGTGCGCTCGTATGCGGGCGCGCCGATCACCATCGAGGGCGAACTGCTGGGCTTCCTCAACCTGGACAGCAGCAAGCCCCACGCCTTCACACTGGAGGATACCGAGCGCCTCAAGGCTTTCGCCGACCAGGCCGCCATCGCCATCCGCAACGCGCGCTACCACGACCAGGCCCAGCAGCTAGCGGCGATGGAAGCCGCTATGGAGGAGCGCCAGCGCATCTCGCGGGAGCTTCACGACGCCGTCAGCCAGTCGCTTTTCTCCGCAAGCGTCATCGCGCAGTCGCTGCCGCGCCTGTGGCAGCTTGGCGCCGAGGAGATCGGCGACGCGCTGGAGGAGTTGAACCGGCTGACACGCGGCGCACTGGCCGAGATGCGCACGCTGCTGCTGGAGCTTCGCCCGCAGGACCTTATCGACGTGAAGCTGGCGGACTTGCTCAGCCAGCTTGTCGACGCGTTCTCCAGCAAGTCAAGCACTGAAATCGAGCTGAACATCGAGGGGCAGCCCGAACTGACGCCGGAGGTGCGCATTGCGCTCTACCGCATCACGCAGGAGGCGCTGAACAACATCATGAAGCACGCCCGCGCGCGCCACGCCTCTATCACGCTGCGCCCCACCCCGGAGGGCACCGAACTGCGCATCACGGACGATGGGCGCGGCTTTGACCCATCCGCCCTGAAGCCCAACCATCTGGGGCTCGGCATCATGCATGAGCGGGCGGCCTTGATCGGCGCTACACTTGAAATAGACACCGGCAAGGGCCGGGGAACCACGATTACCGTAACGTGGCCCGGCTCAACCGGGAAGGAGCAGGTATGACGGGTACGAACACGACCATTCGTGTTGTTGTCGTCGACGATCACGACATGGTGCGACGCGGTCTGGCTGTCTTTCTGCGAACCTTTGATGACCTCAAGCTGGTCGGTGAGGCGGCAGACGGCGAGGAAGCGGTGCGCATCGTGGAGGAGCTCCGACCCGACGTCGTGCTGATGGACCTGCGGATGCCCGTCATGGACGGCGTCGAGGCGACAAAGGTCATCCGTGCCCAGTTCCCGGAGACTCAGGTCATTGCGCTGACGAGCTTCAAAGACGAGCGGCTCGTCCACGATGCGCTCAGCGCAGGCGCGATCGGCTACCTGCTCAAGAACGCCTCGGTTGACGACCTCGCCGCCGCCATCAGGGCCGCCCGCGCGGGCAAGCCCACGCTTTCCCCCGAGGCGACGCAGGTGCTCATCAATCAGGCGCGCCGCCCCACGGCCAGCCACTTCAACCTGAGCGAGCGCGAGCTTGAGGTGCTCGCCCTCATGGTCGACGGACTTACCAACCGTCAGATCGCGGATGCCCTCTCCATCAGCCGCTCGACGGTGAAGTTCCACGTGAGCAGCATCCTCGCCAAGCTCGGCGTGGCGAGCCGCACCGAGGCGGTCGCACTGGCAATGCAGTATGGCCTGGTCGAATGACCAGGCATGATGACCAGGGCAAGTCTGCCCGGTTGTTGGTCGCCAGATGGACGACAGATGATTTATACTGTTGCAGGAGAAACTAACACATCTCCTTAACCTGAAAAACCTGATCAAGCCTGCGACCTGTTCGCCTATCACGCCAACATCTGCGAGGTCTCCGTGAGCCCAACCACTCCCATCCTACGCGTTCTTCTCGTTGACGACCGCGAACTTGTCAACAGTGGGCTGCCGCTCTTCTTCCGCGCTTTCCCTGATTTCACCTTTACCGGCAAGGTGAGCGACATTCACGCTGCCATCGAGTACGTCACCACCCAGCATCTGGACGTTGTCGTGGTGGATCTCAAACGCCCCGAAGTGGACGCAGCCCACGCCGTGCGGCTGATTCGTACCGCTGCCCCCGACGTCCGGATTGTCGTCCTCGCCAACTCGGCCAGCCAGGGCCTGATACGCGAGGTGACAGAGGCCGGCGCCGACGCGGTGCTCACAAAAGACATCTCCATCGACGCGCTCGCCGCTTCTCTCCGCCCCAACCTGGAGGTTATCTCGCAGCCCGCGGAGGCTTAGCGGCGCCGCTCGCCCGTTGCGAAAACCTGTGGAATACGGCAATATTGTCGGCTTGACAACAGGTTAAGCCAGCGAACGGAGCGAGCAAAGGCGCCTCATGTCAGATACCCAACCCCTTAACGACGCGGACAGCGGTTCCGCGCTGCTCCCGGCGGTACGCCGCCCTCTGCGTGCAGCCCAGCACACACCGGAGCGCCGTGCCCGGCTCGCCCTGTTTGGTCTGGTTTCGATGCGTCTGCTGCTCAACACGGTGTTCCTGCTTAATATCCTGCCGCTGGAGCGCCGCGACCCCGTCTTCCGCTGGTACCTCCAACACGGCGGCGATCAGGAGTACATGTTCGAGCTGGCGCGTTCCATCCTCGACGGCCCGCTCGTGGAAACCGTCGTCGGCATCGGCCAATCCCTCATCATGCTGCCCTGGATCTACCTGCTGAAACCGGCGCAATACATTGAGATCACCGCGCCGCTGGTGTTCATCAACGGCTTCCTGCTGGGCGGGCTGTCTGTCGTGCTCGTCGACCGGCTGGGGCATGCCGCCACCGGCAGCCGCAGGGTCGGGCTGATCGCTGCCGCCATCTGGGCGGCGCTGCCGCTTTTCGCGTATTTCGCCTTTTTCTGGCACCCGGAGAGCGTGCTGCTGCGCAGCGTCACCGTGCCCAAGGTCGGCTGGCTGAACGGGCTGTCCGACGGCCCGGCGACGTTCTTTGTGCTGCTTGGTATGGCCGGGCTGGCAAACGTCATGCGGCGCGAGCAGGTCGGGTTCTGGGCAGCGGCGGGCATTGGCGCGGCGCTCGGCGCGGCGCTCCTGTTTCGCTTTCACATGGCGCCGTTCGCCGCTACCGTGCTGTTCGGTTTGCTGCTGTTCAACGGCTGGCGGGCGCTGCTTGCGGCCCTCGGCATGCTGCTCATCGTCTACCTGCCGCAGGCCTGGTACAATATGGCCGTTTTCAACCTGCCCTTCACGACGGGCTACCTGTCTTACGGGGACATGCGGAACCGGGGCGGCACGCTGCGCCGCCCGCTCAGCGACATGCTCCAGTCTCTGCCTGCAGACATATCGCCCGCAAACGTGTTCGGTACGCTGGCATACTTTCTCAGCGAGCGAACCTGGCTAATCGCCCCGCTGGCAATCGCGCTGGCCGGGGGTGCGTTCGCCTTCCTCAGCCTGAAGCGGCGGTGCGGCTGGCGAGCGGTCTATGTGCTGCTCGGCGTGCCGCTTGCCTACCTGCTGCCGATGCTCACGACCAGTAATTTCCGCGATGATGTGATCCGCTTCTCGATGCCGGGACTGCCGGCACTGCTGGTGGCGGGGGTGTTCACCGCCGGGGTGGTGCTGGAGTGGTTGGCCCGGCGTGCACCGGGGAGCGGCAAGCGCATGCGCGCTGAATAAAGGAGAGTTAGGACCACCATGCGAATTCTCGTCACTGGCGGGCTGGGCGCGGTCGGCGCGCCTCTCACACGCGAACTGCGCCGTCGCGGCCATGAGGTGTGGGTCGCCGATCGCGTTCACGCTGAAGGCCCGAATTACCTGCGCTGTGATGTCGGCATGTACCGGCAGGTCGAGCGCCTCTTTGAGGACCGCACCTTTGACCTCGTCTACCACCTCGCCGCGGAGTTCGGGCGCTGGAACGGCGAGGACTTCTACGAGACGTTGTGGCAGTCGAACGCCATCGGCACCAAGAACATCCTCCGCATGCAGGAGAAGTATGGCTTCCGCATGGTGTTCACCTCCAGCTCGGAGGTCTACGGGGACTACGAAGGCGAGATGGTCGAGGACGTGCTCTTATACACATCT
>DGDY01000253.1 GCA_002385675.1 Anaerolineales bacterium UBA3940
TACAGAAGTATACGGACATTACCCGTCGTGCCTCGAACAACGCGCCATCTAATTTGTTTTGGTACAAATTTCCTAGAAGTGACGGACTAGTCCGACTTGATTCGCAAGATAAACCTTTTATACTCAGGAAATGCTTGTTGATAACAAGCTTCTGTTGCTGACATTCAAGGCAGTAGCGTGGGGACGGTATGCTGCCTGAAGGTCGAGGGTAGGGGACTGGTCGGGGTGTTTCAAGAGATGCTAGCTTCTTGGGTTCTCATGCACCCTCAACAGCCTATACCTCTGCTATCTCAGTCGGTAAATTCGTAACGCGCATTTAGTTAATTGACATTCAGCGTCTCAACTTGTGCACAATGAATAGTTGCATGTTGGCCAATCTCGGTGTACAGTGAATAGGCAGCATAATAAGGGACGATAACCCCCCTTATGTTGCGAGTTTGGGCCAAGAACAGCGGGATTTGGGGCAGTTTCAGCCCTCTAAGCACGAAAATTCGCGCAACATAATATTTCGAGGCCCGATTTTCATTGACACCGACCTCGGCAGACCTACTCCAGCAGTGGTTGCAGGACCTGGAGCGTAAAGGGCGGAGCGTGCATACCCTCGCTGCCTACCGCCGTGGCCTCCAACATTTCATCGAATGGAATAAACGAGTCTACGACGCCGAGTTTGACCCGGCGGCGACCATTCCTCGTGACGTGCGTGATTGGAAGTCCTATCAGCAAACGGTCGAAAAGGCCGCGCCGGCGACCATCAACCAGCGCTTGGTCGCCCTCTCGCGCTTCTTCTCTTGGGCGACGTCTAAGGGGCTTGCGAAGGACGATCCGACGGTCGAGGTGGGAAGTTTGCGGCTGCCAGCTCGCCAGCCTAAAGGGCTGTCTGACAAGGATCTCCGTAAGCTGTTACGTGCCGCCAAAGCGGGTGGTAACCTCCGCGACTACGCCATGATTGAGTTGCTGGCCGGGACAGGTCTGAGAGTCGGGGAGTTGCTAAGCCTTCGTGTTGGAGATATCACCCTCGGAGAGCGCTCTGGGACGGTGACGGTGCGGCAAGGCAAGCACGGGAACTTCCGCACTGTGCCCCTGACGCTCGATGTGCGCAAGGCCCTTGAAGCCTATCTTCAGAACCGTTCTGGAGATAATGACCCGGAAGCAGCTCTCTGGACGGGCATGCACGGCGACCTCAGCCATCGCAGCTCAGTGCTTCGCATCCTGGACAAGTACACGCAGCAAGCGGGCATTGATGCCATCGGGCCGCACGCGCTGCGCCACACCTTTGCGACGCGTTACCTGAATGCGAATCCGGGTGACCTGCGTGGTCTCGCCGCGCTCCTCGGCCACTCGAGTCTGAATACTGTGATGGTCTATACGGAGCCAAACCTTGGAGATTTGGCTGAACGCATGGAGCGAATTGATCGGACAGGGCGTTCGAATCGGTAGTGTTGTATTCAACTGAGAGACATGGCTGAAGCTATACCAACTTCTGACAAGCTAATCGAAGAAAATACTGACCGGGCAGATTCTTTTGCTCCAACTAGCGCCCTGTCGTTGCGGCGAAACTTCTCATGGACCTTTGTGGGAAATGCCGTATACGCGGCGTCAAGTTGGGGCATGCTGGTGGTGCTCGCCAAACTGGGCGACCCAGAGATGGTCGGGCAGTTTGCACTGGGACTGGCCGTTACCGCTCCGGTGATCATGTTTACTAATCTGCAATTGCGTGCGGTTCAGGCCACGGATGCCAAAGAAGACTTCGTCTTTGGCGACTACTTAGGCCTACGGCTCCTCACGGCCGTGTTGGCTTTTCTTGTGATTCTTGCCATTACCCTGTTCTCTGATTACAAAGCCGAAACGGTAGCAGTCATCCTTGCTATCGGAATTGGTAAAGTTTTTGACTCGATTAGCGATATTTTTTGGGGATTCTTTCAACTGCATGAGCGAATGGACTATGTCGCCAAGTCCATGATGCTCAACGGTATTTTTTCACTGGTTGCGCTGAGTTGTGCTGTATATATAACACACAGCGTCTTATTGGGAGCAGTAGCGTGGTCTGCTGTCTCGGCTGCAAACTTGCTTACCTATAATGTTCCTGCTGCATTGCGTTTCTCGTCGAGTGCTCGATCTTCTACGGGCTCGTATTCCCTGCGTCCCCGCCTCGCACCAGCTAAATCGTTCAAATTAGCGCGGCTAGCACTACCGCTAGGTGTTGTGATGCTGCTCATCTCTCTTAACTCGAACATTCCCCGATATGTAATCCAGGCACATTATGGTGAGTGGGAGTTGGGGATATTTGCAGCAACCGCATATATCATGGTCGCGGGAACTACTGTTGTTAGTGCCCTAGGACAGTCTGCGAGTCCGCGACTCGCCAAACTTTATGGAGGCGGTAAAGGATCGGCTTGATGATGAAGCCTCACCGAGGGTGAGGCTTTTTGTTTGATCGGGCATGCTATGAATTCCCACTCTAGACGGGCCTGCCTCTCCTGGGCATTGACCTCGGTCTGGTCCATCCTGCTCTGCCTCCTCGTACTCACGCCAAGCAGAGGCACGGTCATCCACGACATCTCGGTGCTATTTGGTGGCAGCAAGTGGACAGATGCTTTCGGCCATACGGTGCTGTTCGCCATCCAGACCGCCCTGCTCTACTGGGCGCTGGCGCAGACCCTGCCTGGTATGCCGGCTCTGATCCTCTCCGTGAGGGTGCTGCTGTTCTTCGGAACCGTTCTGGAGCTGGCCCAGGTGCTGATCCCTGCTCGGGGATCGTCGTTGTTTGATTTGTCGGCAAACTGGCTGGGGGTGGCGATCTTCGGGGTGTGGCAGCAGCGGCGGATTGAACAGGGACAAGGTTAGTCGGCGGCATCTATCCGTTGTAGAAACTCCCACAACGTTTGGCGAAATAACTCGGGCTGCTCCCGGTGGATCGCGTGGCCGCAGTCGAACATCACGAGCTGCCCGTCGGGCACACGCTCGACGAGCTGGCGACCCGCATACTCCGGATTGAGAGGATCCCCCTGCCCTAACATCAGCAGCAGCGGGCACGCGATCAAATGCGCTTCATTGCGGCTGATGTTGCCCCCACTGTCGATGATCTCCAGCATCGCCCCCATCCACCCCCGCACCATCTGATCGACCTGCTCCGGCGTGACGCCGTGGATGTCGCGCCGTTCTGGTCCGAGCCAGGTGGGTGGCCAGTACGCTTCGATCTGGTCGCGGAACTCTGGGCCGAAGAAGCCCACCGCGCCCCACGCTACCACCGACCGCACGAGATCAGGCCGGATGATGGGCATCAGCAGCGCCACCTCACCCCCGTCACTGAAACCGACAATGTGCGCCTGATCAACGTCCAGCGCGTCCAGGAAGGCCGCTATATCCTCAGCATCACGCCGGTAGAAGTCGCGGCTGTACTGGCGAGGCTTAGGGCCGGAGCGTCCGTATCCTCGGCGCGTCGGTGCAATCACACGATAGTGAGGCTGTAACCACTCGATCTCCGGGCTGAACTGGGCGTCCCACGCACTCAGCCAGCCGTGGATCAATACCACGACCGGTTTGCCCTCGCTGCCGGTGTCGCAGTAATCGATGGTCGCGCCGTTGACTTCGATTACAGACACGACACCCTGCTCAATGTGTGTGGCACCTTTATTTGATGTGGAATTGCGTGAGAGATCATGGGATGCAAAACGCTCTCATTCGCTACAAAAGCGGAGCAAAACGGTTCTGGGCTGTTTTCAGAGCGGCATTACAGGACGACAACTAAGATCACGGCGATCAGGCCCGCCAGCGCCAAGCCCACCACAAATGCACCGACGAGCCACATCCCGATCGAGACCGGATTGTCTTTGAAGCGCCCGAACTGACTAAGCTGGCCCTCGAGCCGGGCCACATCTTGTTTCACCCGCTCCACATCCGAACGCGCACGCTCCAGAGCTAGCTCCAGGGCGTGCGCGTTTTCTTCGTCTGCCTGTTTTTCCCGCTCCATCTCCTGGACTTGAGCTTCAAGCTCCGCGACGCGAGTCTGCGCAGCTTCCAGGGCCTGGCGGGTGTGCTGCAACTCCGCCTGCAGCACGGCGAGCTGCACCGCTTCGGTAGCCCGGCTGGCAGCCAGATCGAGCGGGATGCTTGCGCTGCTGCCGTCCTCCCAGTTTTCGGGTAGCTCGGGCAGGTCGCGCCAGCCGTCGGCTTGCATTTGAGCGAGGCGCTCATCAATGGTTTCGGGATCGCGCCCGGCATCACGCATTGTGGACACAAACGCGAGCACCCGTTGATCGTGCGTCGATAGCACGCGGGTTTCGCCCTTCGGGGGGTTGGCACTCGGCGTCAGGTAGGGTTCGTAGAGCTTCACCCACCGTCGAACCGTGCCGACGGAAACATCAGCCAGCTCGGCAAATCGGGTTACTTTCATGATGATAGTGTACTCCCCTACCATTTTGTAGGCAATAGTATCGAATAGGAGATCATGGACTCACAGCAAAAAGTAGCTATAATGAAGCTATAGTACCGGCACGGAAGCCAAGAGTACCGGCACCAGGGGGTAAAAGACCATGGCGCGGCGCAACGATGGTACGAGCAAACGCTATGAGTTCCAACTCTTTGACGATGAGGCCGGGCAGGGTAGGGCGATCTACCAGGCCATTTGTGACGCCCAGGCTAAGGGTGTAAGCGCCGCCGAATTCATCCGCCAAGCCCTGTGGTTTTTTGTGTGCGAGGGTCAACTTGATACAACAGGCTCTACGCCGCAGTCCCAGCCTGAATCGAGCGCCGATGCCCTGGCGGCCGTGATGCAAGAACTGGCTGCGCTGCGGGAGGCGTTAAGCCGGCCTCAGAACCGTTCTGGGGGCACTGAGAAGGCCCAGCCTGCCCGTAGCAGCATAGATGCCGCCGAAACCATATCGCCCCCGCCGCCGACACACGAGGGCGAAGTCACGGCCTCTTCGCCCGAGGTACAGTCTTCCGGTATTGATATGAGCAGCCGACGGCGGGGGAGAGCGCCAGCCGTCAGTCGCGTGCCCTTGAAACCCGCTGCCGTGCAACCTCTACTTGATCCCCAGGCGCTCAGCCGCCAGCTCATCACGTCCATCCGTGCGTACGGGCAAGAGGCCGCGCCCGGGTAGCGGAGCAGGATCAACTACTCGTTTTCATTTCTCCATAGGAAACTCTCCAATAGAACCGCACTAGCCGCTACTTCTTTGAGCTCTATCTTTGCACTTTTCGAGTTAACAAATTGAAACATCGCGCTCCAAGTGGTACAAGATCGGTTGCTTAGGCCATCTGGACCAGCGAGGAACGCGATGTCGATACCGATTATTTGCCTGGATGCGCGATTGCGCCAGTTTTGCGAGACGTTTCGGACGTGCTTCAGCCAACCCCAGTTCAAGTACCTGGTGACCGTACTGCTGGCGCTGATGCTGTGTCAGGAAACGCATACGCTGACCGGACTGCTGCGCCAAATCGCCGATGGGCAGAGTGTGAGCGGATTGTCGCGGTTTCTGAGCCAGTCGCCGTGGTCGGCGGCAGATGTAGCAGGGGCCTGGATTGAGCGGTTTCATGAGCAATTGGCTGAGCAGGTGGAGGCAGAACACGAGCGGCAGCGCGGCCACCGTCCGAAAAGCACGGGGCGTCCTCGAAAAACGGTGGTGACCGGGTATTTGATTGGGGATGACTCGACGCAGCACAAGCCGAAAGGCAAAAAGATGGGCGGATTGGGCCAGCACTACTCGACGACCGCCGAACAACGCGTGACCGGCCACAGTCTGGTGCAGAGCCTGTACGTCTTGTTGGGACGCCGGTGTCCGCTGGCCCCGCAGATGTATCGCCAAAAAGCTGTATGTGAACGGGAAGGTGTTCCCTTCCGGAGTAAGGTCGATATGATGGAAGCGACGATTCGAGACTTCCAGCCGGTAGCCAACACCCTGACCCACGTCCTGGTGGACAGCTGGTATACCTGCAAACGTATCTGGCGCGCGGCCCGGGACCGGGGTTTTCTGATGACCAGTGGGTTGAAGTCCAATCGGGCGCTGTGGGTGCTCGACGCCCAAGGGCAGGGTCACTGGATGCGCCTGGATGAGTACGCCGCACGCCTGAAACCGGAACAGTACCACAAGCTGACTTGGCCGAGCCAGGAAGACCCACGCACGGTCTACGTGCATGTAGTTCGCACGCGCGTGCGCAAGCTCTACACCTGCCAGGTCGTCATCACTCGTTTCGCCCTGGACTGTCCGCTCAAGGCGGTGCGCTACTGGGCCTCCAGTGACCTGGATGCCGATGCGACCACCCTGATCGATCATATCGCCACCCGTTGGGACATCGAGGTCCTGTTCAGCGATGCCAAAGACTTGCTCGGTCTCGACCACTACCAACTCATGGATGCCACCGCCATCCTGCGTTTCTGGACCCTCGTCATGGCCGCTTATGCCTTCCTTGACGAGGAACGCGCTCGCCTGCGTGATGAACGCCACCGGCATATCACGCTCGGTGATGCCCGGCGTGAGGTGCAGCGCTGCCACTGGCGTCATGTGTTGGACTGGATTCATCAGCAGTTCTTGTCCGGGGTCTCGCCTACTGAGCTACATGCCTTGCTCGCGGCTTGACCCTGTCTCTTATACACATCT
>DGDY01000325.1:0-7462 GCA_002385675.1 Anaerolineales bacterium UBA3940
CGGGGGCCCCCCGCGCCCCCCCCCCGCCCCCCCCGGCGACCCCCCCCGCCGTACCGACACCATCGCCTGAGCCGACTGCCACGCCCACGCCCACCCATACCGCGCCGCCGCCCACCCTCACGCCGACTGCCGCGCCGCCCACCCTCACGCCGTCGCCTGCCGGGCCGACGCCGACGCCCAACCCGCTCGCGGACTACAGCATCGAGGCGCTTGCAGCACGCGCGTACGACGGCGGCGAGATCGTCAAGGAGGCGGTGACGCTGTATGCAGGCGCGTACACGCAGTACGCCATCGCCTATGAGACGGATGGCGGGCTGCGCGTCACCGGGCTGATGAATGTGCCGGAGGGCGCGGAGCCGCCCTTCCCGGTGATCCTGCTGCTGCACGGCGGCATCGATCAGAGCGTGTACGAGCCGGGCGACGGTACGCGGGCCTTTGCGGACTTCTTCGCGCGGCAGGGCTACCTGACCATCGCGCCGGACTACCGCACCTACAACAACACAGGCGGCAGCAGCTCCCCGCTGAAAATCCCCTGGTCGGTGGACGTGCTCAACCTGATGGCGGCGCTGCCCACGCTGCCGGAAGCCGACGCCGGGCGCGTCGGCGTGCTGGGGCATTCACGCGGCGGCGGCGTGGCGAGCTATCTCACGGTGCTCAGCCCTGAATGGCCTGGGCTCAGAGCGGTGGTGCTGTACGCCTCGCTGAGCTTTGACCAGGCCGTCAACTGGGAGCGGTACGTCGAGTTCTTCGGGGCGCAGTGGCCGCTTGACGACGCCGCGATCTACGGCTCGCCTGCTACCAACCCGGAAGGCTACGCGCTCGTCTCACCGATCCACTACCTCGACCGGGTATCCGTGCCGGTGCAGATCCATCACGGCGACGCCGACCGCGTCGTGCCCGTCGAGTGGTCGGCGGATCTGTATGCGCGGCTGCTTGAGCTGGGCAAAACGGTGGAATATTACGAGGTCCCCGGCGCGGAGCACGAGTTCACCGGGGAGGATTTCGACCTGCTGCTGGAGCGGTCGCTGGCGTTTTTTGAGCGGTATGTGAGGTAGGGGCCCTCACCCCACGCAGTTGGCGCAGCCAACTGTACGCCCTCATCCCGGTCGCTCCCGTTGATCGCTGGGAGAGGGGGAAACGTGACGCGTTGTCTCTGTGAGCGATCTCGGGGTGAGGGCTACTTCGGCTTCATGACGATGCCTGCGATGACCAGCCCCGCGCCCGCCAGCCCCACCAGCACCGCCGCGCCGATGAGCAGCGAGCGGCCTGCGGGCGGCCCGGCTGCCGCCTCGTCCGCCTGCGCCGCGGCGGTTGCCTCCGCCCTGGCGGTGGCATTGGCGCGGGCGGTGGCCCGTGCGATCTCCGTGGGCCGGATGTTAGGCGTCACGGTGACCGTCGGGGGCGGGGTGGGCGTGACGTCCGGCGTCGGGGTGGCGGGCGGCAGGGGCGTTGGGTCGCCCGCGCGGATCAGCAGCTTGTCGCCGGGGCGGATGATGTCGTTCTCGCTCATGTTGTTCAGCGCGAGCAGCGTGGCAAGGTCGGTGCCGTAGCGCAGCGCAATGCCGAGCAGCGTCTGCCCTTCCTGTACGGTGTGATAGAGCGGCGCGCGCGGCACGGGCGTTGCGTTGGGGTCCGGCTTGATGACAAGCTGATCGCCGGGGCGGATGATGTCGTTCTCGGAGAGGCCGTTCAGCAGGAGAATCTCGTCGAGCGTGCGGCCATAGCTCAGCGCAATGCCGAACACCGTCTGGCCTTCCTGCACGATGTGGATGATCGGCCCCTCCTGCTCCTCGATCGGCTTGACAGGGGCGGGCACGATGATCAGCTCATCGCCGGGGTGGATGATCGAGTCTTCGGTCAGGCGGTTGAGCGCCATGATCTCGGACACGGCGACCTCGTACGCCTCGGCAATGTACCAGAGGTTCTGCCCCTCGCCGACGACGTGCACGACGGAGCCATCCTCGCGCGGCTCGGCCACCTCGACCGGCTCAAAGACGTATACAGGCAGCGGCTTGACGCCCTGCGCGGGCGGGGCGCTCTGCCCGGTACCACTGCCGGAACGTGCGCCGCTCCCCGAACCGGCGCTGCTGCCGCTCCCCACCACGCCGAACTTCACCGTCAGGAACGTCCCGGCGGGGCCGACGGCTACCCCCGCGCCGATGTCCACGTAGGTTGTGGAGGTCATGCCGCTGAAGTGGATCGGGCTGTTGCGCCACCAGTTAACGGCGACGTCAGCGTTGGCGAGCGTTCCCCAGTAGATGTTTTCGGAGACGCGCACCGGCTGCCCGCCGCCATACCCGGCGGCGATAGCGCGGTCGGTGGGCGTCGAGCCGCCCAGCCCGGTGTGGCTGTGGGTTCCGACCGAAGCGGCCCACTCCGAGTGAGCCTGCGCGGCAGCCATCAGTTGCCCGTTGATCTGGTAAGGCGGCAGCCCGTACTCGGCGCGAACGGCGTTGACGAGGCTGATGAGGTAATAGGGATCGGTTGATTGGGCCGGTGGAGCGGCAGCGGCGGGCTGCGCCGCGCCGGTAATGGACAGATAGAGCAGGCCAATCAAGCCGATGATGAGTGCTCTGCGGATCGGTGTGGTCATCACTCCCTGCCTGAGCTTACCCAGGTGCAACGGGCAGACTATACCGCTTCTTGCCGGGAGTGCGCTAGCCCCCGTCGGTACCAAACTTGCCCTTGCTGGTGTGACAGTTAACACGCCGTGGCTCCGGGCGGGATGCCCTGCACACCCTTTCCAGACAAATGCGACCTCAACGAGAACCCTGGCCCGATTATTCAGGAAAGGATCTTTTTTGGTATAATGTTTTTGCTATGCAGCGCCTGTCCGCTCGCCATCACTCCCAGGCGGGCTGTAATTCCACCTCCTTTTTTGCGGTTTTAACAACCGCATAAAAATCAAACTGTTGCTATGCAACCTCGGTGCTAGTCCGCCGGTTCGAGCGACAGCAGGTTCATACTCCGCGTGTGCAGCTCAGAAAGGGGATAAACCGATGCAAGAAAACATCAGTGAACTTCGGCTTGCCGTGATCGGTGCAGGCCATGGTGGACGTGCCATGGCGGCTGATCTCGCTGCACGCGGTTACAGGGTGAATCTCTACAACCGCACGCCCGAACATATCGAAGCGATCCGGGTGCGGGGCGGCATTGAGCTCCAATTTGAGGAGGATCAGCATGTGTTCGGGCCGCTCGAAGTCGTCAGCAGCAACATCGAGAAGGTGCTGGACGGCGTTCAACTGATCATGGTGGTCGTGCCCGCCTCGGCGCATACGGACATCGCGCAGTTGTGCGCCCCGTATCTGGTCGATGGGCAGATTGTGGTGCTGAATCCGGGCCGCACGGGCGGCGCGCTCGCCTTCCGCAAGACGCTTCTGGACTGCGGGTGCACAGCCGATGTGATCATCGGCGAGGCGGAGACGCTGCTGTTCGCCAGCCGCGCGCTGGGCCCGGCGGAGGCCCGTATCTTCCGCCGCAAGAATACGGTGCCCGTCGCGGCGCTCCCTGCGACCCGCACCAACGCCATGCTGGAGGTGCTTTCGGAGGTCTACCCGCAGTTCGTCGCCGCGCCGAACGTGCTCTACACCAGTCTCAACAACATGGGGGCGGTCTTTCACCCGGTGCTGGCCCTGCTGAACGCGGGCTGGATCGAGCGTACGCAGGGTGACTTCCAGTTCTACATGGATGGCGTGACCCAATCGACCGCGCAGATGCTGGAGGTCATCGACCGGGAGCGAGTGACGGTGGCTGCCGCGCTCGGCGTTCGCGCGCAGACGGCGCTTGAGTGGCTGGCCGCCGCGTACTCGGCAACGGGCGACAACCTCTATGAGGCGATGCACGATAACCCCGGCTACCGGGGCATCATGGCGCCGCGCTCCCTGCGCCACCGGTACATCTTTGAGGACGTCCCCTTCAGCCTGGTGCCGATTGTGGAGCTGGGGCGGCGCTTCGGCGTGAACGTCTGGGCGATGGACTCGATGATCCGTCTGGCCTGCGTCATTCACCGGATCGACTACTATCATCGGGGGCGCACGCTCGAGTCGATGGGGCTGACAGGCCTCAGCCTGGGCGAGATCACCAATCTGGTTAACCACGGTTCGATTGACCCACCCCGTGCTGAGTTCGAAGGTTCGTCGAGTGCAAAGGAGGAGGTTATCTCGTAGATGAAGGTACTTGGAGCCAGTCTGGGGGACTGCGTACACGTCGCCGGGGTGACTCGCTTCCTGCGCGTGGCCGAGGAGATGGGCTACGAGACCTACTTCACTGGCCCGGCGACCGACCTGGAAACGCTGATCGACGCGGCGGTGCGCTTCAACCCCGATGTGATCGGCGTGAGCTACCGCCTGACGCCCGATAACGCTCGCCTGCTACTGGCCGAGCTTAAAGCGATGCTTGAGGCCGCCGGGCTGGCGGACCGCCGCCTGATTTTCGCTGGGACGCCGCCGGTTGTCGCCGTGGCGCGCGAGTTCGACGGGCTGTTCGAGGCCACCTTTGAGGGCGGCGAGTCGGCGGCAGAGGTGCGGCGCGTGCTGGAGCAGGGCCCAACGCCCGTGCAGGGGCAAGCGGCCTACCCGCAGCGGCTCGTTGAGCGCATCCGGTGGAAGGCCCCCGTGCCGCTGCTGCGCCATCATTACGGCGAGCCTGCGATGACCATCGAGCCGACGGTGCGCGGCATCGAGAAGATCGCGGAGAGCGGCGCGCTTGATGTGATCTCGCTCGGCGCCGACCAGGACGCGCAGGAAAACTTCTTCCGCCCCAGCAACCAGGACCCGAAATCGAAGGGGGCGGGGGGTGTGCCTTTCCGCACCGAGGACGATCTGCGGCGGCTGTACGAGGCGAGCCGCCGGGGCAACTACCCGCTGATGCGCTCGTACTCCGGCACGCGTGACCATCTCCAGTATGCCGACATGCTGGTGCGGACGATTAACAACGCGTGGTGTGCGACCTCGCTGTTCTGGTTCAACGCGATGGACGGTCGCGGCCCGTCGCCGCTGGAGCAGTCGATCCGGGAGCACATGGAGCTGATGGCGTGGCACGGCGAGCGTGACATCCCGGTTGAGGGCAACGAGCCGTATCACTGGGGGATGCGCGACGCGCCCGATGTGGTGGTCTGTGCGGTGTCGTACATATACAGCAAGGTCGCCAAGAAGATGGGCGTGCGGGACTACATCACCACGTACATGTTTGAAAGCCCGCCGCACCTCAGCAACCGGATGGACCTCGCCAAGTGCCTGGCGCAGATCGAACTGGCCGAGTCGTTTGTGGATGAGTCGTTCTCCATCTGGCGGCAGACGCGCACCGGCCTGCTGAGCTATCCGCTCGGCGTGCCGCAGGCGCGGGCGCACCTCGCGCAGAGCGTCATGCTGCAGATGTCCGTGAAGCCGCACATCATCCATGTCGTCGGCTACACGGAGGCGGACCACGCCGCAACCGCCGACGAGGTGATCGAGAGCGCGCAGATGGCGGGCTACGTGGCCGAGGTGGCGCTGCGCGGCAGCCCTGACATGACCGCCGATCCGGTGGTGCAGGAGCGCAAGGAGGAACTGATCGCCGAGACGCACGTGCTGCTCGACGCGATCCGCGCGCTGAGCCCCGACCTTGACGACCCGCTGACTGACCCCGCGACGCTGGCTCGCGCGGTGAAGATCGGCCTGCTGGACGCGCCGCAGCTTGTCAACAACCCATACGCGCCCGGCGCGATCCGCACGCGCAGCATCGACGGCGCGATTCGTGCGGTGGATGAGCAGGGTCGCCCGTTGACCGAGCGCGAGCGCATCGACCGGGTGCTGGCTCGCGCCGAGGTGATGGAGTAAGGCAAAAGGCAAAGCAGGTGGATATCGCAGGGGCACAGCATGCTGTGCCCCTATCGTTATCTGCCAGTAAAAGAGACGCCGCGAATGTATACAGGCCGTAGACATCGCCATCTCTTAATTTACCAGGGTAGGGGTAGGCCTCAGACCTGCCCCTACCTGCGGTACGTAGTAGGGCGGAAATCCTACCCACCCGCGTGCTATACTCGGAGCACAGGGATCACGTGAGGAATTCACAGGAGAACAATGCGATGAGCACAGAAACCGCAACGCTGGGCGGCGGCTGCTTCTGGTGCCTGGAGGCGGTGTACGATCAGTTGAGGGGCGTGCAGGATGTCGTCTCCGGCTACGCAGGCGGGCACGTAGAGAACCCGACCTATGAGCAGGTGAGCAGCGGCCAGACCGGGCATGCGGAAGTCGTGCAGATTACCTTCGACCCGGATGTCATTTCCTACGGCGAAATCCTCGACGTGTTTTTCACCATCCACGACCCGACGACGCTCAACCGCCAGGGCGCGGACATCGGTACGCAGTACCGCTCGGTGATCTTCTACCACAGCGAGGAGCAGCGCAGGATCGCCGTCGAGAAGATGAAGGCGATTGAGGATGCCGGTATCTGGGATGACCCGATTGTGACGCAGCTTGAGCCGTTCGACGCCTTCTACCCGGCTGAGGCGTATCACCAGGAGTATTATGCGCGGAACCCGAACGCGGGCTACTGCCAGTTTGTGATCAAGCCGAAGGTCGCGAAGTTCCGCAAGGAGTTTATGAACCGGCTCAAAACGCCGGTTTGATGCGCAACAATAGCCGCCCTCCACCGCCTAATCAGGCCAGAGACCCATCACCTGCCGCAGCACGGCGAACTCGCCGATGTGGTAAGCGTTGTGATCGGCGGCGACGAGGATCTCCCGCAGGATGTTGTGCCCCGGCTCGCCGTGCGGAATCTGCGCGTAGAGGTCGGTTTTCGGGTCCTCGATAAGGTCTACGAGTGTTTGCCGGTCATGCAGGAACTGCTCGACCGTCTGCTGCCACGCGGCGCGGTCGGCCTGCTTGCCTGTCTCCGGCCAGTACTCGTCCGGCCAGTTGAGGTACTCGTACTGCGGATTGACGATGTAGTCGAGGATGTCCCACTGGGCAATGCGGATGTGCTCCAGCAGATGCCAGAACGAGCGATCCATGTTCGGTGGGATGGTGTTGTAGTGCTCCTCGGGGAAGTCCGCAATGGCGTCCTCGAACGCCATGTGCGCCTGCCGCTGCGTGAGCAGGTTAACAAGGTGCTGCCGGAGCTGTGCGTCGGTGGTCATGCCCTTTCCCCTGTGTAAACTGGCTTGCGCTGTGCTTTCATGATACACCCGGAATCGCTTGGCAGAGCGTATCGATGTGCTGGGAGACGGGTTTCTGATACAACGCCGACGCGAAATTCTTTACGGCTGGCTATTTGCCGGTATAATTAGGACCTCGTGCGCGCCCCGTATCGGGGCGCTTGTTGTGCAGATTTATAGGGAGTGCCGGTTGGCTACAATACGAGACGATATTCGGAATATTGCCATTATTGCACACGTCGACCACGGCAAGACGACGTTGGTCGACGGCATGCTTAAGCAGTCGCAGGTGTTCCGCGACCCGTCGCAGGCGGGTGAGCGCATCCT
>DGDY01000325.1:7758-8660 GCA_002385675.1 Anaerolineales bacterium UBA3940
CTGCTGCTCATCGACGCGGTTGAGGGGCCGATGCCGCAGACCCGCTTCGTGCTGCGCAAGGCGCTGGAGCTGGGCCTGCGCGTGATCGTCGTGATCAACAAGGTGGATCGCAACTACGCGCGCCCCGAAGCGGTGCTCAACGAGACGTTTGACCTGTTCATCGAGCTAGGGGCGAACGACGAGCAGGCGGAGTTCCCGCTTGTGTACGCCATCGGGCAGGCGGGCGTTGCCGGCTACAGCCCTGACGCGCTGGCGGACGACCTCACGCCGCTTTTCGAGACTATCCTGCGGGAGATCCCCGGCCCGACGGTTGATGAGGGCGAGCCTGCACGCCTGCTGGTCACCACGCTGGATTACGACAACTACAAGGGGCAGATCGGCGTGGGGCGGCTGCGCTCCGGCACGCTGCGCAAGGGCATGAAGGTCGTGCGCATCACGCCGGATGGCGAGCGCATACCGGAGACCATCGAGTACCTGTTCACGCATCACAACCTGACGCGCACCGAGATCGAGGTGGCGCACGCTGGCGACATCATCGCCTTTGCCGGGCCGGAGCACCTTAACATCAGCGATACCATCGCCGACCCGGCGGTAACGGAGGGCCTGCCTGCCATCCGCGTGGAGGAGCCGACCGTCCGCATGACGTTCGGCGTGAACACCTCGCCCTTCGCCGGGCGCGAGGGCAAGACGGGCTGGGGCACATCCCGGCGGCTGCGGCAGCGTTTGTACGACGAAACCAAGACGAATGTCGCGCTGACGGTGCGTGACGGCGAATCGGCGGATAAGTTCGTCGTGAGCGGGCGCGGCGAGCTTCACCTCGCGGTGCTGATCGAGACGATGCGGCGCGAGGGCTACGAGTTCGAGGTCAGCCGCCCGGAGGTCATCTTCCACGAGGACCCGGA
>DGDY01000325.1:8841-16011 GCA_002385675.1 Anaerolineales bacterium UBA3940
GAGTTGCTCGGCGCGCGGCGCGGGCAGATGATCGACATGCACAGCGAGAACGGCACGACCTACCTGCAATACATCGTGCCGACGCGCGGCCTGCTGGGCTTCCGCTCCCGTCTGCTCACGGCAACGAGCGGCATGGGCACGCTGTACAGCATCTTCCACGGCTACCAGCCGTATGCCGGCCCGATTGAGGCGCGTCGGTTTGGCAGTTTGGTTGCGTGGGAGACGGGCGTCGCGATGGGCTACGGCATCAGCAACGCGCAGGAGCGCGGCACGATGTTCATCCAGCCCGGCGACGAGGTGTATGAGGGCATGATCGTCGGCGAGCACATCCGCCCCGGCGACCTGGCGGTGAACGTCACGAAGGCCAAGCACGTGACCAACCACCGCGCGAGCACGGTCGACCAGAGCTATAAGGTTGCGCCGCCGCGCGATATGAGCCTGGACGCCTGCATTGAATTCCTCGCGGACGACGAACTGCTCGAAGTGACGCCGGTGAGCCTGCGGCTCCGCAAGCGCACGCTGAACAACGAGCGGCGCGTCAAGGAGCAGAAGCACCGCGACAAGGTGATCGCGGCGTAGCGGGTGGAATAGTTAATGCAACGAAAAGGGGTGAGCGATTATGTGGACGCTCACCCCTTCTGTTTTCCATATAATCACCGTGGTGACACAGTAATCTCGCCGTTGATTAATTCCTGAATGGCATGTTCCAGACGACGAAATGAGCGGGACCGCATGCGGACACGTGTCGGATCAAGAAGTTCTGTCATGCGTACCTGATGGTGCGTCTCCCTGTAAATCTTGCCTTTTGGCATTTGTCGTGTCAGCCAGCCTTTTACCCCTTGGATCTCCTCGACGTTACCCTCAAATTTTGCATCATCCGGAATGTCGCACGAACCGCGGATAGTCTCCAGACTGGCTAAAAACCACGCCTCATACTCGCACTTTGCACAGACGACTGCAACAGGAAACGGCAAGCGTAATTTCTCGGCTCGTGCTGCAAGCTCTTTGGCGAGATTGGCTGCACAATCCTCGTCGGCATCGATCAGAACAAGAACGCCGTCACACTTTGGCTCTGTTTTCGCTAACTGGAGGAATTTCTCTAACCCGCCCTCCTTGATGAGGTTATTTCGCCCGTTAGCGTTTTTCGGGCGTGGAATATCGACGTATGATTCCCACCCGATGATCTTGTGAAGTAGAGACCTGACAGCCTGAACTTCGCCTTCACCCTCAACTATGCAGATGAGCGTTGTCATGCCTGTACTTAGTTTGGGCGTTCTGGGCGCAGCCCTTCAATTCGGAGAAGATCACTTGTTGAGAAGAGTTGCTCGTTGACGATATCGATCTGGCGCTGCTCTAGCGGCGCGATCTTCGTTGCGCCTTCAACCTTCTCGACGATTCTCAAGTTTTCGGGGGCACAGTACGAGATCAAGTCTGGGCTGTGCGTTGTAATAATGAGCTGTGTTCGATGACTGGCCTCTTCTAAAACCTCATACAGCATTTTCAAGGCACCGGGATGCACAGCGAGTTCCGGCTCTTCAATGGTGATCAGCGGAGGTGTGGGGACCTGATACAGCGCAGTCAGGATGCCAAGCAACCGCAGCGTACCATCTGATTCTTGTGATAGGTCAAAGGTTTCGACACGATCCCCATACTGATACTGTAGCTTGGTAACTAGATACCCGCCGATCAGTTCAACATCGATTCCCTGCACGCCCGGCACCATTTGTACAAACGCAAGGCGGAGCCTCTCAAAGGCATCAGGAGTCTCCTTTTTCATGCGTCGTAGTACGCTGTTCAAATTGAATGCTGTCTCAAACAGACGCTCAGGGATACTTGGCCTCTGGGGGCTGCGAAGGTCGTTAGGAAATATGGAGTAATAGCCAGCACTCATGAGGAAAAACCTTATCTTGCCAAGGGGCCCCACGACGCCGGCGCTGACGGGAAGAAACAATCGCAATCGATCGTTGTTCCAGGGCAGTGATAGATCCTGTTCTAGCCCAATAAAATTCGGCTTACCCTGTTGTACCTCGTAACCGACTCCGTTTACAGCGGCCTTTTCATATACAATTTCATATTCGTTTTCTTGTGTGGATAGATTGAAACGGTACTCCCCGATGTTTCCTTCGAACTCGAACTGCAAAAGAAAGTTAATGCCGATCTCGTTTGACAGTTGGCTTGCATATTGCACTACCTTAATGCCGCCCCGTTCAAGAAGTGCCTGGTCTAACCCATGTGTAACGGCATCAGATACGAAGCGAAGAGCATCGATGAAGTTACTCTTGCCGGTGCTGTTTTGACCGACGAGCACCGTTAGAGGGCCGAGTTCGACATCGATATCCCTAAGGCTCTTATAATTTTGTATAGATACTCTCGTCAGCATGCGCGTATCCTATCGTTTACCTGCGTGACCCGCTTTTTAGCACTCACATTGTAGTTCATAACAGGAGCAGTGAGAAAGCTTCATTCCGCTACGTACACGATCTTCATTGTCTTCAAGATGTGCTCGCGGCGCAGGTAGTTCCGGTCTGCTTCGACAGAATCAAACGTTTGTATATGGGCTTGCCGCCCAAGCAGCTCGCTCAACTCGTCTTCTATCTCGACGATCGCCCAGCCGGGTGTGTGGCCCGGCTCAAACTCCACGAGCACGTCCACGTCACTCTCCGGACCGAAGTCGTCACGCAGCACCGAGCCGAACAGCGCGAGCCGCCGGATGTGATGGCGCTTGCAGAAGGCCTCAATTTCCGCCTGTGGGATGTCTATCTGCGCGTTCATAGCCTGATTATACAGTACTTGCCCGCCGTACAGACGGCAAAACAAAGGACCCGCCCGTGCCTTCCGGCGGGTCCTTGATTCTTCGGGTGGTAGGGCGGGTGGGATTCGAACCCACACGGAGTCTCCCCCGGCGGATTTTAAGTCCGCTGCGTCTGCCATTTCGCCACCGCCCCACGACTGGCACCTATTATAACACTGCGCCCCGACCACGTCAGCAGCCGGGGCGTAATTCTTGCACGCTGCTTACAGCGCACGTTATACGTGGCCGAGGTGCGTGTCCTTAAACTCGGTCGGGTACTTGAGCCCATAGCCGAGCAGACGATCCATGCCGATGTGGGCTATCCAGATCAGCGCGACGAGCGCGGCAGTCTCTGCGCCCGCGAGCAGCCCGTAGGCCAGCAGCGCGCCGGGCAGCAGGTAGTTGTGAACTGTGTTGTATGTCACCGACCCGGTGCGCGCGTTAGCGAGATAGCCAACCATCGACAGGTCCGGAGCGAGCAGCAGCACCAGGAACAGCCACCACGGGCCGCCCAGGTAGACATAAGCGCCGGTCGCCGCCAGCGCGACGGCGAGCCCCTCGACACGCAGCAGGACGCCCGGCATCGACAGGCCGGGTCGAACAACCTTCGTCTCCACTTCACTAACCACAGTAAACCTTACCCTAACCAGTACGAACGAGAGCGACCGGCCTGCAGCAGATCGGTCGCTCTCATGATGGTAGCGTCGAAAACCGCTATTTTAAACCGTAAATCTCGCCGAACTTTTCGCTGAGGTAAGCCATGTAGGGCTCCCACGTCAGCGGTTGGCCGGTTGCGCGTTCGGCAAGTTCGGGCAGCGTGTACTTCACGCCGTGCCGGTGAACCTTCTCGGTGAGCCAGCCGGTGACGCCCTCGAACTCGCCGCGCTCGATCTGCGCGGTCACATCGGGGATGTCCCGCCGCATGGCATCCCAGAGTTGCACGGAGAAGATGCTGCCGAGCAGGTAGTCGGGGAAGTAGCCGAAGTAGCCCTGTGACCAATGGATGTCCTGCAGGACACCCTGCGCGTCCGTCTCCGGCACGACGCCGAGATACTCGCCCATGCGCTCGTTCCACTCGCGCGGCAGGTCCTCGACCTTCACCCGCCCGTTGAACAGGTCGTTCTCCAGTTCAAAGCGCAGGATGATGTGCAGCCCATACGTCACCTCGTCCGCGTCGATGCGGATCAGCGACGGTTTGGACTTGTTCATCGCCCGGTAGAACGTCTCCAGGTCCACATCCGCCAGATGCGGGAAGGCTTCCTGCACGCGCGGGAACCAGTAGGCCCAGAACGGGCGGCTGCGCCCGATGATGTTCTCATAGAAGCGCGACTGCGACTCGTGGATGGACATCGATGCGCCGGTGCCGAGCACCGTGCGGTAGAAATGTGGCGCGACGTTCTGCTCGTAAATGGCGTGGCCGCCCTCGTGGATGGTGCTCATGAGCGACGACGGCAGGTAGTACCGGTCGGCGCGGGTGGTGATGCGCACGTCGTACAGGCCGAAGCCGATCGTGAAGGGGTGCTCGGAGGTGTCGATGCGGCCCCGGTTGAAGTCGTAGCCCAGCTTTTCGACCATCTCGCGCCCGAGGTCGTACTGGGTCTGCTCGTCATACTCGCGGCGTAGCACCGAGTCATCTACTGCGTCCTGCCGCTCGCGGATCTGCTCGACAAGCGCGACGAGATGCGGCTTTAGCCCCTGAAAGACCGCGTTGATCTGGTCATACGTGATGCCGGGCTCGTAGTCATCGAGCAGCGGGTCGTAGATGTTGTCGTACGGGGCGAAGCACTCTGCCCACTGCGTCTTGAGGTCGACCATCTTTGCCAGAAGGGGCTCGAACTTGGCCCAGTCGTTCTCGGCGCGGGCCTGCTGCCACACAACGCCGCCCAGCGAAGCGGTCCGCTGAATCTCGGCGACGAGGTCGGCGGGAACGCGCACCCGCTTCTCGTACTCGCGGCGCGCCACGCGGATCATCGCCGCCTCATCGGAGTCGTAGTCAAGCTCGGCTTCGTAGGGCGCAAGCTCGTCAAGCAGCCTGCCAATAGCCTCGTCGGTGACGATGCGATGCCGAAGCTCCTCAATGGTCGCCATCTGGTCGGCGCGGGCCTGAGCGCCGCCGCTCGGCATGTACGTCTCCTGATCCCACTGGAGGACGCCGTTCACGCCGGTGAGGTCCAAAAAGCGAGCGAGACGCTCGTTGAGCTCTTGCAGCTTGTCTTGCATGGGGCACTCCTTGTTTGTGAGGGGCGTGAAGCCAGTAACAAAAACAGCCGCGGCAAAGGTTGCCACGGCTGCCGCCAGTTGCTACAGGCGAGAGGCGACGGCGGGAATCGAACCCGCGGTGAGGGTTTTGCAGACCCCTGCCTTACCACTTGGCTACGTCGCCAGACAAAAACGGGGTCTGACCGTTATTGCGAGGCCATCCCCGTTAGAGCGGGCAACGAGACTCGAACTCGTGACCTTCTCCTTGGCAAGGAGACGTTCTACCACTGAACTATGCCCGCAAGTCGACTGGCATTATATCGCAGAGTGGCTCAGGGTGCAAGAATTTCGTGCGACTTTTTTGGCAAATTCCCCTGATTTTGTTAGCGTGACGGATACGCGCTTGCCATCTTCAGCAGGTGCGCGCGCAGGTGCAGGATGGCCTTGTCGAGCCGCTCCTGAATGTCGCGCAACTGCTCGGCGGCCATCTTCGGGTCGTCCAGGTTGATAGTGTTGAGCAGCAGGCCCGCACCGAACAGCGTTTGCAGCACCTCGTCCTCGATCTTCGGCGCGAGACGGGCATTGGCCGCAATCACCGCCAGCTCTTCGTGCTTTTTATGATAACGCAGTGTCTGGATGCTCACCGCTGCGTGGGCGGCCAGCATCTGCGCAAGCCGCTCGTCGTCCTCGGTGAACTCCTCCTCGGCGATTTTGTTCGCGAGGTACAGGTCCCCGATGATCTCGCCGTTGCTCTGGACGGGCACACCCAGAAACGACGTAAACCACGGATGATTTTCGGGCAGGCCGCGGAAAGCCTCGTGCTGGCGGATGTCACGCGTGCGCACCGTCACGCCCTCGCGCAGCAGCACGCCGAGAACACCCTTGCCCATCGGCGGATGCCCGGCCCGGGCCCGCGCATCGGCGGAGATGCCGGACACGACGAAGTGCGCCATTGGGTCGCCGGGCTTGCCCGGCACGCCGATCGCGGCCATCTCCGCACCGATCACCTGGCGGGCAGCGTCGGCTATCTTCTGAAGCGCTTCCTCAATCTCGTGTGCACCCGCTACCGCAATCGCCGCCTGATGTAGCAGTTCTAATTTTTCCGCCCAATTCTCTGCGTGAGTATGTTCCGTTGCAACCATGAAAAATCTCCCTTCCGTAGTCCATATTAGATAGGAGATTTTGCGACCAAACAAGTGCCTATTGTCATGATTGCAATACGCATACTGTCAATATTGTAGACCCACATGAGAAATATTCGGCGGAAAAGCCCCGGCTAGCGCTGCGCGTCGATGCGAGCGATGTCAAGATCAGGCGGGTTTGCGCCGCTTGGTGGCGTGTACACCAGCCGGATGGAGTCGCCCGCGGTGGCGTGGGTGGTGTCGAAGTAGTACACATCCCAGCCGCCGACCTTTGTGCGGCGGTAGGGCTGGAGCTCAGGGATCTGCTGTATGCGCGTGCCAGTGGGGAAGGCTACAGCGACCACCACCTGCTTGTAGTAGGTCTGGGGCACGGTCCCCAGCGACAGCGCGCGCAGCGCAGGGTTAACGGGGTCTACGCTGATGTAGGGTGTGCTCCTGACGAGCACGTCCGCGCCGTACACGCTGTCGTCGCCCGCTTCGCGGGCCAGTCGGAACTGCGGATAGACGAAGGCGCTGTCCTGACCGGGGCCGGGCAGGTAGGCCAGCTCGACAAGCTCGTCGTCGCCGATGACCTCGGCGCTGATCACCTGCTCGTCGGAGAGGACGAGCGGCCCGGCGACGTCCACGATGCCCCCGGCGCTCTCGCCGGGGTGGAAGCGGACGGCGAAACGGATCGAGCCGTCCGGGTAAACAGCCCAGATGTCGATGTAGCGCGGTGTGGAGCCGGTGTTGCGCCTCTCACCGCCGCCGCCGATCACGCCGGTCAGCATGGCGATGAGCAGACCGGCTACCAGCACGACAGCGACCAGGACAGCGATCAGGATGGGGAGGCGGGATTGTGATTTGTTGGTGGTGATTCGGTTCATGGTTCCTCAGATGCAGCAGGATTAATGCCGCATAGATTACCGCGTGTTGGCGCGAGAGGCTATGGGTAGTGTCAGGGAGATGAAACCGCCGCGAATGGTTGTATCAATCCGCCGCGACTGAACGTCGCGGCTCCGTATGCGATGGTTTGTAGGGGCGGGTCTCAGCCCCGCC
>DGDY01000325.1:16248-30469 GCA_002385675.1 Anaerolineales bacterium UBA3940
GTCTCAGCCCCGCCCCTACGTGATGTCATGACGTCGCTAGGCTTTACCCCCTCCCTGTGACACGGAGAGGGAGGTGGGTTATGGGTCTTGCCTACCCCTGTGCGCCGCCTGCCACGCCCTATAGATGCGCACCCAGTCGTCCACGCCGAGCTTTTCGGGACGGCGGCGCGGGTCGATCCCGGCCTGCTCCAGCCAGCGGGCCGCCTCGTCGGCGCTGGTGTGCAGCCCGGCGGCGAGGCTGTTCTTCACCTGCTTGCGCGGCTGGCTGAACCCCGCTCTCACCACCCGGAAAAACGCCTCCGCCTCGTTGTGCGGCACGGGCGGGCCTTCGGGGTGGGGCGTCACCCGCAGGATGGCCGACTCAACCTCCGGCCTGGGGTAGAAATTCGCCGGGCTGAGCCGCGCCACGAGGCTCGGACGCCCGTAGAACTGCACGCTGACCGCCAGCAGGCTCATCTCGCCCGGCTGCGCGATGATACGCTCCGCGACCTCGCGCTGCACGGTCATCACGATCAGTGAGGGAGGAGCGCTGCTTTCAAGCAGATGCCGTAGAATGGCGGACGTGATGTAGTACGGCACGTTCGCCACGACCTTATAATCGTCCGCATCCTCGCCCATCAGCAGGCGGAGGTCCGTGTCGAGCACGTCCGCCTGCACGATCTGGACGTGCGGCGCGTGGGCATAACGGCTGTAAAGGTAATCCAGAAAGCGGTTATCGATCTCCAGCGCGACGACGCGCCGCGCCTGCTTCGCAAGCACATCCGTCAGCGCGCCAAGCCCCGCGCCGATCTCCAGCACGGCGTCGGACGGCGTCAGCTTTGCGGCGTCGGCCACTCGCTGCACGGCGTTCGGCTCCACCATGAAGTTCTGGCCGAGGCTCTTCTTAGGCTCGATGCCCAGCCGGCGCAGTGTGTCAAAAATGCTCATGGCTGTGTCATCCTGCGGCTCGCGGCGGGTGGACATCAGGCTAGGCCAGCAGCAGCACGCCGACCGCCGCCGCGCCGACGAGGACCACCGCGCCGAGTGACCAGATGATCTGGCGGCGCAGTTCGGACGAGCCGACCATCATCACAATGCCCACCTTGGCAGCCGTGTTCATGACCGTCGCGATCACAATCGCGCTGGCGGCAACGGTGGCAGCGAGCGCACCCTGATCGGCCAGGCGGCCCACGCTCAGTGTGATCGGGTCCACGCCGGTGAGGCCCGTCAGCATGGCGGCAATGTACACACCGGCGTTGCCCAGGTATTCCTGCGCCAGCGTGACGATCACAAGCACGACGGCGAACACCAGCCCGAACACAACCGCCGTGCTGATCTTCAGCGGGTTCTCAACGTCCACGTCGTCGGCCCCATCGACATGCCTCGCGCCGGAGCGGAGGAACAGCACGGTGATGATGCCGGTGAGCAGCATCGCCGCGAAAGGCAGCGCGATAATAGGCAGCAGTGCCGCATTCACGACGATCAGGATGATCGCCACGCGGGGGATCATCACGGTGGAGGCCAGCACAATCGCCTGCGCAAACTGGCGTGACAGCGCCGGGTTCAGCTTGCTCTGCGTGGACAGGCTGAGCGTCGTTGCCGTGCTGCTGACGATGCCGCCGAGCACGCCGGTGATGCTGATGCCGCGCTCGGTGCCGACGATCTTCATCAGCACATAACCGCCGAAGCCGATGCCGGAGACGAACACGACGAGCAGCCAAATCTGCGAGGGGTTGACCACGCCCCAGGGGTCAATCGTCTCGTTGGGGAGGATGGGCAGCACAACCGCCGCCACCAGCGCGAACTCAAGCGTGGTGCGCAGGTCCTGGGTTGACATGCGCCGGGCGATGCCGTGCAATGGGTCCTTCAGCGCCAGCAGCAGCGAGACGATCACCGCGAGCGCCACCGCGACCTGCGCCCAGTCGGTCATCACCAGCACGCCGAGCACGTATGCCAGCAGCACGGATACTTCCGTCGTGATGCCGCCGATCTGGCCTGTCGTGATGAAGTCCCCGATGTAGCTGCTGACGCCGAGCAGGATCAGCCCGCCCAGCGCAACCAGCAGCGGCCCTATGCCGAACTCTGCCGCCAGGAAGCCCGTCACCGCGCCCAGCAGCGATACCAGCGAGAAGGTGCGGATACCGGCAAAGTCGGGGTTGTCCCGGCGCTGCTGCATGAACTCGCGCTCCAGCCCGATCAGTGCGCCATTCAGCAGGGCAACGGCAAAGCGCCACCAGGGCTCGATGTTGAGAAAATCCGAAAAATCCATACCGGTACTGGTCCCCAATATGACACGGTTAAAGCTCAATAACCCGGTGATTATAAGCCCACCTGGAGTGTACCAAAAGCGTCGGACGTGCGGCGCGCCGGACAGCCCTAGCCCAGCGCCACGTCGAGCAGCGTCATCACCGCGAAGCCGATGATCACGCCCGTTGTGGCAATGTCTCCGCTGCCCTCACGCGAGGCCGTCGGGATGACCTCCTCGACGACCACGAAGATCATCGCCCCGGCAGCGAAGGCCAGCGCGTAGGGCAGGATGGGCCGCATCAGCAGCACGGCGGCGGCCCCCAGCACTCCCGCCACCGGCTCGACGACCGCTGAAAGCTGGCCGTACCAGAAGCTGCGCAGCGGCGACAGGCCCTCGCGCCGCAGCGGCATCGCCACGGCGATCCCTTCCGGGAAATTCTGCAGGCCGATACCGATGGCGAGCGCGATCGCACCGGCCACCGTCGCGCCCTCGATGCCCGCCACTGCGCCGCCGAAGGCCACGCCCACGGCGAGCCCTTCCGGCAGGTTGTGCAGGGTAATGGCGAGGATCAGCAGCAGCGAGCGCTCCCACGTGGTTTTCAGCCCTTCGGCTTCCTCGATGGGCGCTCTGATGTGCAGGTGCGGCAGGATAAGGTCGATGATGCGCATGGCGCCCGCACCGAACAGGAACCCGGCGACAGCGGGCAGCCAGCGCGGGACGTTCATCGTCTCCGACAGGGTGATGGCGGGCAGCAGCAGCGAGAAGAAGCTCGCGGCCAGCATCACGCCGCCGGCGAAGCCCAGCGCCACATCGAGCAGCTTCTGATTGACGCGGCGCGTGGTAAACACCGATGCCGCGCCGAGCGCGGTTACACCCCAGGTAAAGAGGGTGGCGAACAGGGCCTGGATGACAGGGTGGAATTGTGAGATGAAGTCGAGCATTGAGTCCCCGGAGTCAGTTAGACAGTTAGATGCATCAAATAAAAAGGCCACCCTGATTATAGGTGGCGGGAAAGCGGGTTAACAAGCGCGCCGGGAGGCGGGGCAGGTGCTCAGGTACTCGACCCTGACCGGCTGGGCGTCAGGCGGGGCTGCATGCGGTCGGCGGGCGAGAGCCGGTGATGCCGCCACAGAATGTCCCACACGCGCAGCGCGGACTCGATTTTCACCGCGTTGGACATTTTACTCTGCCCGATGCGGCGGTCCTCAAAGTAGATGGGGATCTCCTTGATGCGGTAGCCGAGTTTTTCGGCGACGTACGTCAGCTCGACCTGAAAGTCGTAGCCGTTGGAGCGGATGCGCTCCAGGCCCATGCCCTCAAGCGTCTCACGCCGCCACATGCGGAAGCCCGCCGTCGTGTCGCGCTGCTTGGTGCCGAGGATCAGGCGGGTGTAGACCGAGTTGGCCCACCAGCTCAGCAGGAATCGCCCCAGCCCCCACCGTTCGTCAAGCTGCCCGCCCTCGACGTAGCGCGAGCCGACCACGCAGTCGTACTCGTCGATGTACTCGAACATCTGCGGGATGTAGGAGGGCGAGTGCGAGAAGTCGGCGTCCATCTGCACGACGATGTCGGCGCCAAGCTCAAACGCGCGCCGGAAGCCGTCTTTGTAAGCCGTGCCGAGGCCCATCTTGGCCGGGCGGCGCAGCACGTACATGTAGCCGGGGTGTGCGCGGGCGAGGTCCTCCGCCACATCGGCGGTGCCATCAGGCGAGTTGTCGTCCACGACGAGGATCGTCAGCCGGGGGATGTCCAGTTCCCACAGTGCGGACGCCAGCGCGGGGATGTTACTCGCTTCGTTGTAGGTGGGGATGATGACAATTGTTTTCTTCATGAGGTGGGAGTGTACATCAGAAGGGTGGGGACGGCAAGCAAACAGGGTGGCTTAGAACCCCCACCCGACCGGGCCGCGGCGCAGGCTGCGGGGCAGGAGGGGGTTCGGGAGTCAACCCGTAATCCGCTGGTTGGCTTACCTTTCCCCCTCGCCGGGTTCCTCGGCCAGCGGCTTGAAGTACAGCCACCAGAAGTCGTCCTCCGGGTAGGCGGGGCGGAGAGCGTCGTCCCAGACGAAGGTATGGGCGGCGGGCAGCGTTTGCAGCAGGCTGTCGGCTGCGCCGACCTGGCGCGCCATGTGCTCGTCGGCGGCGTCTCCGGCGAACGGGATGAGGAAGGCGAGCGCGGTGCGCCCCTCGACCTGAGTGGGGTACTCCGGCGCATAGCGGCGGGGGCTTTCCTCCAGCTCCTCGACGAAGCGCTGCCATGACGAGATGCGGGTTTTGATCTCGCGGACGGCCTTTTCCTCGGCCTGCACGCGCCAGTGGGCCAGTTCCTCCTCGATGGCTGTCGAGGCGGTATGCAGCCGCTCACGCGCCTCACCCGGCAGTTGATCGCGCAGGGCCTCCAGGCGATGCAGGCGCAGCAGCAGCCCGCCGAGCGTGCCTCGAGGCAGATAATAGTCGCCGGGGCGGGGCTTGCTGAGCGCCCAGTAGATCGACTCACCGAGCAGATAGCTTTTCAGCCCGTTTGCCGTCGCCTCGACGACGAGCAAATCGTGCTCCAGGTTGGCGTGCCGGTTATCTGGCATCGCTAGTTGACCTCGATCCACTCAATCGTCACTTCGTTGCCCTTGCCGAGCGTGTGGCTGAAGCGGAGCGTCGGGAGCATGCGGATCTCCATCCACCAGTACACGAGGAACGCGCCCGTGACGACGCCGAGCAGGACCAGCAGCCACCGTCCCCATTTCATAACGACCTCCTCGGGTTGTCGTGATAAAATCAGTTTAACGCCGAGCTATGCCTCGAACCGGCGAGGCGCTGCGCTGCTCAGCGCAGGCGTTTCAACTGCGAAACTTCGTAGCGCCCCTGAAGCTCGTTCCAGCGTTTGGCGGCGTCACCCCGGTGCCACTCGTAAACACGCTGGCCCTCGGGCGTGACGTAGGTGAACGTAGCGGGGAATGCAAGAACACGCTTCGAGACGATATCAGCGAGGCGCTCGGCATCGGCGCTTGCCGGCGCGCGCAGGGCGAGCCACTCACGGGGCGCCCACTCCATCTCGATAATCTCTTCCCCCCGGTAGCCGTGCGCCAGGTAAGGCGGCTCAGTGCGGATGACCTTCCAGTATACGTCGACCGCACGGGCCTGCCAGAAGGTTGCATTCAGGCGCTCGCTGATAAGGTAAGCCTGGTTCTCGGGCTCGTTGTAAAACCAGGTCTCAGCCGTTGTGCTCATCTTTGTCATGCTGCTCCTTGCGAGGATGGGATGCGGATGGATCGTCACTAGAACCCCTGTCATGATACCGCAAACCCGCACTTTTGTGAAATGAGTTTCGTTTTAGCAGGGCGCTCCGACGAAGGGCTGAGGTATGGCGTGCGAGAAAAGCCCAAAATAGAACCGTAAGGTTCAACCGTTCGTATGGTCAGTTATCATGGTGGCACGCGGAGAAAGCACATCGTCGCCACAAGCCTTGTGAGGGGGGCAGAGCCAATGAGGTTGCGAACGGGAACGTTAGTGGTGGCCGCGCTGGTGATCATGCTGGTGCTGGCGGGCTGTGAGAGCGGCGTGAACCTGTTCACGCTGGGAGGGCGCGACTTCACGCGCACGGCGGCGGAGGGCGTGCTGACGATCGACAACATCGCGCAGATGCGCGACCAGACGCGGTGGCTGGTGTCGCTCGGGCCGGTGGTGGCGACAGTCTACTCCCCTGCCGAGCCTCACATCGCGACACTTGGCGAGGACCGCATCGTGCGCATCTGGGATGCCAACACGGGCCGCCTGCTTGACGAGCTTTTCGAGCACGAGAACCTCGGCTTTGGGCTGACCTACTCGCCGGACGGCAGGTATCTCCTCAGCGCGGGTGGCGCGGTCGGGCAGGACACACGGGTATGGGACCTCCGCAGCAAGCAGCAGGTCATGACCACCAGCACGGACGGCTATTACATCTTCGACGTGGCCTGGGCGCCGGACGGGGATGGCTTCGCGATCGTCAGCAACGGCAGCAGCCGTATCTATCTGTACGAGACACGCACCTACGACCGGCTGCAGCGCCGCCCCTCCGGCATCCCGCTGACCGCCGTTGCCTACAGCGAAAAATACCTCGCGGTGACGAACAGCATCGGCTCGACGTACATCTACAGCTACAAGGAGCCGGAACTCTATGCCCTGCTGCGCGAGATGCGCTACGACATCAACGTGGACCGCGCCGTTGAGGACGACGTGCCGGGCCGCGACCTGGAGTTCTCACCCGGCGATGAGTTGCTGGCGAACTGCTACCAGGACGGCGTTGTCGAGATATGGCGCACGTCCGACTGGGAGAAGGTCAGCACCTTCAAGGCGCATGAGTTCGTGAAGAACCGCGTGCTCGGCTGCCGGGACGGGGCTTTTACCTTCGGCGGCGACGTGTACCTGACTGTCGGCGATGACCGCTTCCTGCGGGCGTGGAACCCGCTCACGGGTGAGAAGATCGCCGAGTGGGAGTTCCCGATTTCGGTGCGTACGGTCGCGGTGTCGACAGGCGGCGATCAGATCGCCGTCGGCACGGCGGATGGCACGCTGTTCATCATGGGGCTGCCGGAGACGCCGACCAGCGCGAACCGGTAGGCGCTCCCGCCTAGCCGAGCAGCAGCAGCGCGATCCCGACGAGCGCCGCGCCCGCAATCAGCCACGTTGTGTTGACGCGGTAGCGGATGATCAGCACGGCGGAGATCGACGCGATCAGCACGGTGAGCGGGTCCACGAAGGCCGCGCGGCTCAACTCGATAGTCACGGCAGCCATCAGCCCCAGCGAGCAGACGTTCACGCCGTCGAGGAAGCCGCCCACCCACGCCGACTCGCGCAGGCGCGGGATGAGCGGGTTGCTCAGCGAGACGAACACGAACGCGGGCAGGAAGATGGCCACCGTCGCGAGGATCGCGCCGGGCACCCCGCCGAGCAGGAAGCCGACGAACGTCGCAGTGGTGAACACCGGGCCCGGCGTGAACTGCCCGATCGCAACGGCGTCGATGAGTTGCGTGGTGGTCAGCCAGCCGAGCCGGTCCACAAAGTCGGCCTCAAGAAACGCCAGCAGCGTGTAGCCGCTGCCGTACAGTACCGCGCCGATCTTGAGGAACGTCAGGAAGAGCACGCCGAAGCTGAAGGGCACGGCAGCAGCGGTCAGTGCGGCGGGCAGGCCGGCCCCGGCAAGCGGCGCCAGCACTCCGAGCCCGCCGCCCCCGCGCAGCAGGCGGGGCGCATTCAGCACGAGCATCACCGCCACGCCCCCGCCGATCAGCAGTAGCACGCTGTCAAAGCCGAGGAAATACAGCCCGAATACGGCCAGCCCGGCCAGCGCCGTCACCGGCCCGGTGATGGCCTGCCGCCCCAGGCTGACCAGCGCATTCGCGACGATGGCAATGACGACCGGCTTGATGGCGTACAGCATCGCGTCGGCGGCGGGCGTGGCGCCGAACCTCACGTAGACCCAGGCCAGCGCGATCACCATGACCACCGCCGGGGCGATGAAGCTCGCGCCGCCGACGATCAGCCCCGGCCAGCCCGCACGCACGTAGCTCAGGTGGATAGCCATCTCGGTTGAGTTGGGGCCGGGGATCAGGTTCGTCGCGCCGAGCAGGTCGAGGAAGTGCTGCTCGGTGACCCACCTGCGCCGCCTGACGATCTCGTCGTGCATGATGGCGATGTGCGCCGCCGGGCCGCCGAACGCCGTCAGGCCGAGGCGCAGCATCAGCCGGAACACCTCACCGAGATTCCCTCGCGCGGGCGTGGCCTGAGGGGTCGCGTCTGGCGCGTCGTCGCTCATGCCGGGTTACTCAGCCGGGTAAACCTTCTCGGGCGGGTGGCGGCGGGCCGGGCGCTCGATCAGCTCCAGCGTAATGCCGAGCATCGCCTCGGTGTTGAGGTACGCATACCAGCCGTCGCCATCCGGCCCGAAGCCGCGCCCGTCCATCAGGACGCTCAGCCCGGCGGCGCGGGCCTGTTCAAGTGCCTCCGTCATGCTGGGGACGTACAGCCCGAAGTGCTGCACGCCGTAGCCGTGCGCCTCAATGAACTCGTCGTAGAGCGACGGGCCGCGCACGGGCTGGATAAGCTCGATGCGCGTCGTGCCGAAGTGCGACAGCGCGATCCGCATGCTGTAGTCTGCGGGCTCGCCCCGGTATGTCATCTCGGAGACGAGCGGGCGCTCGTAGGTGTAGAAGTGCCAGGGGCCGATGTCAAACAGGCGGTGATAGTACTCGACCGCTGCGTCCAGATCGGGCACGAGGATGCCGACCTGCGTCACGCCGTTGTGATGGAAGGGGAGCGGCAGGGCGTTGGGGTTCAGGTTGGGAAGCATAGGTGTCCTTTCTACGCAGTGGGCGTGTGTTGTTATGATGATACCTTATCGTCCAGCGAGGGAAGCTCGCGGCGGACAACGAGCAGGGTGATGTCGTCGTCCTGTGGTGCGTCGTCGATGAAGTCGAGCGTCGTCTGCAGGATGCCCTCACGAACGGCCTGCGCCGACTCGCCGAGGTGCCGCCGCACGACGGCGCGCAGCCGATCCTCGCCGAAGAACTCGCCCTGCGCGTTGCGCGCCTCGGTAATGCCGTCCGTGTACATGACCAGCAGGTCGCCGGGCATCAGCCCGACGCTGCCGCGCTCCCATGTCACGCCGGGCAGCACACCGAGCGGAATGCCGGTGTTGACGAGCGCCCGCAGCGGCGCTTCGCCGCGCCCCGGTCGGTGACGGAACAGCAGCGGCGGGTTGTGGCCTGCGTTGGCGTACGTCAGGATGGACATGCGCGGGTCGAGGATGCCGAGAAAGACGGTCACAAACAGGTCGCTGTGTGTGTCCTGCAGGATGCACTGGTTGGCCGTGTTGAGCACCCGCTCCGGGTGGTAGGCGTAGTTGTCCGGGTAGCGGCTGGAGTACTCCGTCAGGTAGGTGCGGATCAGCGTGCGGGCGAGGGCCATGTACAGCGCCGCACCAACGCCCTTGTCCGCAACGTCGGCGATGACGATGCCGAGCCGCCCGTCCCACAGCGGGATCAGGTCGAAGAAGTCGCCGGACGTCTCCCGCGCGGAAACGAGCGACGCGGTGATCTGCCAGCCCTCGATGGCGGGCGGCGTGTCGGGCAGGAAGCTGGCCTGGATGTTCCCGGCGATCTCAAGCTCCTGCGAGCTGCGCTGGTGCTGGAGTGTGTCGCGGTAGACCTTGATGCTGTGCAGTGCCGAGGCGACCTGCGCCGCGAGCGACTGGGCGGCGGGGTACACTGCGTCGATGCTGCCCTGCGACGGGTGGCGCGAGATGAACAGCCCGCCGACCGCCTCGCCGCTTTCCACATCTACGATGGGCAGCAGCAGCACGTGCCGGGTGAGCGGCTCGTGGCTCCAGGGCGCGTGGCTGCCCTTTGAGAGCTGGTGCGGCTCCGGGTTGGCCCGGATGTACTGCCATACCGACTCGCCCGCGCCGCTCCAGTCCTCCGGGTAGCGCACGAGCACCTCGTCGGGGAAGCGGCGCAGTTCGACGAGGCTGTGCGAGAACATGCCGGGCAGGTACTCGCGCAGCACCTCGGGCAGCGTCGCAGGGTTGAAGGGCACGCCGAGCAGCGCGCGGCCAAGCTGCTCCAGCCGCTCCAGCTCGCGGGTGCGCTGGCGGGTCCGCTCGACGGCGAGGCTGAGCCGCGAGCCCATGATGTTGGCGACGAGCACCGCGCCGAGGATGAACAGGTAGACAAACGGCCCGCTGGCGGCGAAGATGCCGGCAATCACGGCGGCGAGCGGCAGCGTGAGGTACGTCAGCCCGAACCACAGCATGAGCGTCCGGGTGATGGCCCGGAAGCCCTGCGCATCGCGGGAGAGGGCGGCGGTCATGCGCAGGTACAGCCCGGTGAGCGGCAGTGCGAGCACGGTGCTGCTCGCGATGTGGATCACCGTGGCATAGAGGGCGGGTAGAAGCTGCGGCAGCGCCAGCCCACCAATCGGGATCGTGCCGCCAAGCTGGCGGTACACCGCCAGCCCCAGCAGGGCGGGGATCACGCTCGACGTGGTGTTGAGCAGGGCATCGCGCACGCTGGTCATCTTCTCGACGATCCGGGCGTCGCGCTCCCAGTCGATGAGCAGCCGGGTGAGGTCCGCCAGCACGATGAGCCACAGCACGCTCGGGCCAAAGACGAGCGCCGCGGACCAGGTGACGATTCCCTCGACTGAACTGGCGGTTGTGCCGTAGACGCCGGGGCTGATCTCGACGATGAGGAAGAGGTAGAACCGCTGGAAGGCCGCGATGAGGGCGAACAGCGCGAGCATCAACCCCCAGTTGGCGCTCAGCACGCGCAGGTTGCTGACGGCAGCCAGCCAGACGAACCCGATCAGACTCAGCGGTACGATGTACAGCAGCGCCCCGAACGTGACAACGGCGTTCTGACGCTCGATGTCACTCAGGTCGGCCATCTCCGGCCAGATGCGGCTGATGACCGGCAGGAGGCGCTGTTCAACACGGTCCATGCTTGCAGCCCGTCCAGTTTCAAAGGGATTGCCACCCTCTAATCGTACAGGGCTTCGATGCAATCATCAACGAACTGGCACGGTGGGGCTGCTGGCCCTTCTCCCATATGGGAAAAGGGCCAGAATGTGAGGAGGTGACAGCAGGCTGCGGTGCCAGCCTAGCGCCGGAAGAAGTTGCTGACGAAGAACCAGACGTTGGCGGGGCGCTCGGCGAGGCGGCGCATGAAGTACGGATACCACTCCGTGCCATACGGGACGTATACCCGTACGCGGTAGTCCTGTGCGGCGAGTTCCTCCTGCAGCGCGCTGCGCACGCCGTACAGCATCTGGAACTCAAAACGGCTGCGCGGGATGCCAAAGGCCGCCGCAAAGCCCTTCGCCTGGTTGATGATCCGCTCGTCGTGGGTTGCGATGCCGGGGTAGCCGCAGCCATTGCTGGCCGCTTTGAGCAGGACCTCCATGTTGCGGATGTAAGCCTGATCCACGTCGCGCTTGTTCGGGTAGGCGACGCTGGGAGGCTCCTTGTACGCGCCCTTGCACAGGCGGATGCCCGCACATTCCTCGACCAGCCGGGCGATGTCGTCGTCGCTGCGGTACAGGTACGCCTGGATCACCGTGCGCACGTTGTCGAAACCGTCCTCCGCCCGTAGCGCGCGGAACATGTCAAGCGTGCGGTCGGTGTAGGTGTGGTCCTCCATGTCGATGGTGATGCGGATGTCGCGGTCGAGGTCGCGGGCGCAGGCGAGGATCTGGCGCAGGTTGTCGCGGCAGAGCGCCTCGTCCACGTCAAGCCCCAGCGCGGTGAGCTTCAGCGAGACCCACGCGTCGAGGTCGTTGGCATCGATGGCCTCCAATAGCTCGATATAGGCATCTTTCATGGCGCGCGCCTTGCCCGGCTCGTCGATGCTCTCCCCGAGCACGTCGAGGGTGGCGGTCAGCCCTTTGGCGTTGAGCTGGCGCACCACCTCAACCGCCTCCTGAAGCGTCTCCCCGGCGACGAAGCGCCGCACCACACGCTTGGTGACGCGCCAGTTGCTGACGATCTTCTGGGCCCAGGCTGCCTGTGCAAGATAGAGAAGCAGGGATCGTAGCATGGTGGGTCTGGTTAACCCCTTTCTTCATGTTCAGCGCCTTAAGAGCAGGCGGCTCTGCGGGTGCTACCGCTTCGGCGATGGAGATCAAACAGGGCCGGGGTCACTTTACGACCCCGGCACAACGCAGGACGTGAATGTAAATGAGTACAGGGCCAGACCGTTCGCGCGGAAGATTAACTCAAGCTCGTGCGCGCCATACTCCGGGTTGCGCACCAGTTCGTACATGCGTGGGCGGTCGACGAGGATATACGTAATGCCGCCGTCGTCGTACAGGATGTCGGCTCCGGCGTTCTCCGGCGTTAGCGGCTGGCCGTCCTGAAAGACCTCAACCCGCGGCTCGACACCGGCGGGGCGCAGGTTAAGCGTCACCTCGACCGGGTCGGCGGACGGGCTGAGCACGACGTTGACCCCGACGGCGCGGTACGGCAGTAGGATGCGGCCCATCTCCTGCCCGGCAAACGAGAAGCTCTCCGGGCCGGCCCGCCAGATGCCGCCCGCGTAGAAGAACGGCTCCTTGCGCTCGCGGGCAGGCGGAAGCTCGTACACGATAGGGCTGCCCATGGCGTAGCCCTGCCGGTTGCCAAGCGATCCGCGCTGGTAGCCGGCGTACAGTTCCGGTGTGGTAGGGTAGCAGGCCGCGCCGGGCTGATCCTCCGGACGGAGTGGCTCCATCACCGGCGGGAAGCTGGCGTCGGGGTTGTGCAGGCGCAGTGCCGCCTGAATAGCCCGTTCCGTCTCCGCGTAACGCCCTTCGCCCCGCACGTGGTAGCGGATGTAGCCGTCCCGGTCGATCAGGTACTTGGTCGGCCAGGCACGGTTCGCGTAGCGATCCCAGTTGGCGTAGTCATTATCGAGCAGCACCGGGTAGCGAATGCCGTACTCCTCGATGGCGCTCTGGACCTGCGTGCGGGAGCGGGCAAAGGGGAACTCGGGCGTATGTATGCCTACCACCACGAAGTCGCACGCGGCGTAGCGCTCGTACCAGCTTGTCACGTAGGGAAGGGTACGAATACAATTGATGCAGGTGTAGTCCCAGAAGTCGATCAGCACGGTACGACCGAGCAGGCGCTCTCGCGTGAGCGGCTGCTCAACGTTAAGCCACTCGCCGGGTGCAAACTCCGGGGCGCGTACCATCCGGGGGGCAAGCAATCGGTCGTCCATATCCCAATTTTAGCACAATCATGTACAGACCACAGAGCCGCCGGACAGGGATGTGACAAATGACACCGGGCGGCGCGCCCGCCTCGCCGAGCAGAGAAGATGACCATCCGCCTCAAAAGCTACCGCAAGAACTTCGAGCACTCCTACAGCTTTGGCGTATTCACGACGATTGAGTTGCTGGAGTACCGGCCCGAGCAGGCCGTGAGGGTGCTTATCCACTCCAAAGGCGAGGGCAACGCCGGGGTGGGGAAGATCCGCGCGTTGTGTGCGGAGCACGGCATCCCGTTCGAGGTGGCCGACTCGACCGTCGAGCGGCTGGCCCAGCGCGGCGATACGTATGCCATCGGCGTGTTTCGCAAGGCGGCGTTGCAGCTCAACCCGGCGGCGAGCCACCTCGTGCTCGTCAACCCCGGCGACATGGGCAACCTCGGCACCATCCTGCGCACGATGCAGGGCTTCGGTATCTCCGACCTCGCCATCATCCCTCCGGCGGCGGACATCTATGACCCGCGTGTGGTGCGGGCGTCGATGGGCGCGCTGTTCCGGACGCGCTTCGCGGAGTTCGAGTCGATCCACGCCTACCGCGAGGCGTTCAAAGACCACGCGCTGTACTCCTTCATGACGGACGGCACGACGCGCCTGCAGGAGGCGTGGTTCACGCCGCCGTTCGCGCTGATCTTCGGCAACGAGAGCGCGGGCCTGCCGGATGAGTTCCGCACGCTCGGCACGAGCGTGACCATCCCGCATACCGACGCCATCGACTCGCTGAACCTCGCCATCGCGGTCGGGATTGCGCTCTATGAGAGTACCAAGGCGAGCTTCGCGGGGTAGGGGTGAGGGGTGAGGTTCGTCGGGAAGCGCCGCGGATAAACGTCGCGGCTAGAGGATGAGAACATGAGATACCGCCTTGCTCCGGGGCGGTTGGATAGGGTTCGACTGGCGGACGAAAACAGCTATAATAAGCGGTTCTCGTTTATGTCAGGAGGCCCGATGATGCTCTCGCGTTTCTCGCCCCATAGTCGCGCCGTGCTCCAGGCACTCTTCGTCACCTTCCTGTGGTCTACTTCCTGGGTGCTGATCAAGATCGGCCTGGCGGACATCCCCGCGCTGACGTTCGCAGGGCTGCGCTACACGCTGGCCTTCCTGTGCCTGCTGCCGTTTGCGCTGCGCTCTGGCAAGCTGAGATCGCTGCGCGCTGTGTCGCGGCGGGGGTGGCTGCGCCTCATTCTGCTGGGGCTGATCTACTACGCGGTGACGCAGGGCGCGAGCTT
>DGDY01000141.1 GCA_002385675.1 Anaerolineales bacterium UBA3940
GAAGTTCGCCGGGTACGACGGCATCATCATCCGTGGCAAGGCGAAGAAGCCCGTCTACCTGTACATCGAGAACGACAAGGTGGAGATCCGCGAGGCCCAGCATTTGTGGGGCCTGGACTCCGTCGATACCCACAACTTCCTCGACAGGGAAACCCCCAACCGCACCGAGCACCTGTACATCGGCCCGGCCAGCGAGAACCTGGTCAAGTTTGGCTGCATCCTCGCCAACTGGTACCGTGCAGCCGGTCGCGGCGGCAGCGGCGCGGTGATGGGCTCGAAGAACCTGAAGGCCATCTCTATCAACGGCACCGGCCCCGCGCCTGAAGTAGCCGACATCGACGCCCTGACGGCAAACATCAATGCCGCCGCAGATGCCGGCCTTGCAAGCGGCATGCGCAACTACGGCACCACGGGCGGCGTCTACACTACGGCGTACCGCTCCAGCGCTGAGCCGGTGCGGAACTGGCAGGCGGAGTGGCATGACGAGAAGCAGGTGCAGGCGCAGTTCTTCAAGGCCGAGCAGTGGGTCCGCAACATCTGGGCCGACTACGGCTGCACGGCGGCCTGCTCCAAGCTGGGCCGCATCCGGACGGGGCAGTATGCCGGTGCCATCACCGAGCTGCCCGACTACGAGAGCGGCGCCTACCTCGGCCCCAACCTCGGCGTGTTTGACATCAACGACATCAGCTTCCTCGCCGACCTGTGCGACAAGCTGGGCTTCGACTGCATCGAGGGCGGCGGCGTGCTTGGCTTCGCCGCCGAGCTGTACCAGCGCGAGCTGCTGACGGCGGAGGACTTCGACCTCGGCACCGATGAGGAGGGCAACCCCATCGTGCCCGAGTGGGGCAACGCCAAGGCCTTCGAGCTGCTCAGCTACAAGATCGCCAACCGCCAGGGCATCGGCGACATCCTGGCTGAGGGCGTGTACCCCGCAGCCCTGGCGCTCAGCGAGCAGCTTGGCGAGGACGTGACGAAGTATGCCGTCCACGTCAAGGGCATCGCGGTCGGCGCGCACGGCATCCGCAGCGAGAAGGACGGCCTGACGCGCGGTAAGGAGCTTGCCTACGGCATCAACAGCCAGGGTGGCGACCACTGCAACACCGTTGGTGCCGTCGACAGCTGGCTGGAAGGCTCCGTGATCTACGACACGGTTGGGTCCTGCTGGTTCTGGCACATGTCGCTCGGTGGCGAGGGCACGCTGAACTGGCTGAACGCCATCACCGGCTTCAGCATCACCGAGGAGGAGCTCAACGAGGAGATGGTCCCGCGCTGGGTCACCATGCAGCGCGCCTCCAATCTGCTCGCGGGCTGGACGGCGGAAGACGACCGCAACCCCGACCGCTTCTACGAGCCACTGCCCGATGGCCCCGACGCCGGCAAGCGGATCTACCCGGAGGACGAGAAGGCCAAGAACGCAGAAGCCTACGCCTTCCGTGGCTGGGATGAGAACGGCATTCCGACGAGCGAAACGCTCAAGAAGTACGGGCTGGAGTTCCTCGATGCCCCGCTGGCCAAGCTGCGCGCCTAGCGCTGCTGATCGGTGACATCGTAAGACTGAGAGGTGCAGGGGCGGGAGCCATCTCGCCCCTACACCTACCTGATTGAAACTGGGTGACACATGAACTTGCTGAGTGCAACTCACACCATCTACGAGATCGACGCCGAGAAGTGTAAGGGCTGTCGAGTCTGCGCGAAGAAGTGCCCGGTCAATGCAATCAGCGGCGAACTGAAGGAAGTCCACATCATCGACAAAGCCATCTGTATCGAGTGCGGGCAGTGCTTCGAGGCCTGCCGCCTGGATGCAGTCAGGGCAATCGAGGTGCCGGGCCGCCTGAAGGTCAAGCGGAAGTGGGATGCCTGGATGATCGCCCGGCGCGGCGTGCAGTTCGGGCTGCTGGCCCTCTTCTTCTACCTGTTCTTCAACACGCCCAAGGCCGCGACGATGCCCGTGAACATCTTCTCGCGGGCGAACGTGCTTCAGGCCGGGATTTCGAGCATCGCCTCGCGCAGCCTGATCGCGAACTTCTGGCCGGCGCTGGTAATTGCCGGTCTGACGCTGGTCTTTGGCCGCTTCTGGTGCGGCTGGATCTGCCCCACAGGCACCATCTTCGACCTGTACGGCTTCAAGGACCGCGTGTTCAAGTGGCAGGGCCTGCGCTACGTCAAGTATGTGCTGCTGGCGGTCATCTTCATCATGGCGCTGTTCGGCAGCGCGACGCTGATGTTCTTCGAGCCAATCACCGTGCTGGTGCGCGGCCTTGTCAGCGGTATCGTGCCAATAGCGCAGGACCTGATCGCCGGTGTGGCAATTGACTGGACGAAGGTTTCCATCGGTGCGACAGTGCTGCTCATCTTCGGGCTGCTGGCCAATATCGTCGAGCGGCGCTTCTGGTGCCGCTACATCTGCCCGCTGGGCGCAACCATCGGCCTGCTGTCGAAGTTCTCGCTGTTCAAGCGCAAGGTGGCGGACAGCTGCGTAAAATGCGGCCAGTGCACGCCGACCTGCCCGATGGGCGCCATCAACCACGACGACTTCCAGAGCGACCCGGCTGAGTGTATCGTCTGCATGGACTGCGTCCCGCACTGCCCGACGAAGTCCATCTCCTTCGACGCCAAGACCACGCCGACCATCGCCTGGGGCAACGAGTTCGACCCGACCCGCCGCGAGGCTTTCGTGGCGCTGGGCACGGGTGCGCTGGCTGTTGGCCTGCTGAAGAGCCCGGTCAACACGAAGGGCGACCCCAGTGTGCTGCGCCCGCCGGGTGTCATACTCGATGAGGAAGGCTTCTTCGCGAAGTGCATTCGCTGCGACCAGTGCGTCCAGGCCTGCGAGTCCGGTCTGATCGTCCCGGCAGCCTTTGAATCAGGCTGGCAGGGCACGCTGACGCCCATCGTCAAGATCGAAGGCAAGTACTGCGACTACGACTGTAACGCCTGCACGCAGGTCTGCCCGTCGGGCGCTATCCCGCATCTCACGCTTGAGGAAAAGCGGCGCGCGCCTATCGGCATCGTGGTCATCGACACAGAAACGTGCATCGACTGCATGATCTGTGAAGATGCCTGCCCCGCAGGCGCGATCGAGCGCCAGGAGTACTTCGGTAAGTACCGCAACGTCAAGGCGCGCCCGATTGTCAACCCCGACCTCTGCACTGGCTGCAATATCTGCACGTTCGATTGCCCGATGGAGTGCATGACGGTCGTTTCTCGCAAGCTAGTGAACGTCTGAGTGCTTGGGTGGGCACTGCTTCCAAAAGGTTCGCTTCGGCAGCCTTTTGGAAGCGCCCACCCTGCGCCCACCATTGACTTTGTAAATGGAGGGAGCTGTGTTTCAATCCCTGGGCCCGACTGAACTCATCATCATCCTGGTCATCGTCATCGTCCTGTTCGGCGTGGGCCGTATTGGCCGGCTGGGTGGCGAACTGGGAAGCGCCATCGGCGCATTCCGCAAAGCCGTCCGAGAGACAGACGACGAGGACGAAGCTCCGCCGCCTGACAAGGGTTGATTGACTGTCACCCACAGGCCGCAAGCGTTTCGTCTTGCGGCTTTTCTGAACCTGGACCT
>DGDY01000198.1 GCA_002385675.1 Anaerolineales bacterium UBA3940
GACTTGCCCCAACCCGATTATGATGCTACCTTTCTCTCGGTAAGGAGCGCCCGGAATCATTACTCCGAAGTAAAGGGTATTATCCAGATATGCTCACAGCCCTCTCGCTGGCGACCGCCTACCTATTGCTGCTTGGCGTGGTGCTGCTGCGGCGCACGCACCGCAACCCCGCCGAGCACTGGTTAATCGTCTACTGCCTGTATTCGGCAGTTCTGATGGGGTTGCACGCACTCATCCTCGACGGGCGGCTGTATGTGCCGCCGCCGTTCTCCGCCGACTTTCTACTCGCCATCGGCTTTACCATCAGCCTCAGCATCATGACCGGGCTGGTGTTGGCCTATCTTGAAACCCGGCCCTGGCTCATCGCGGTGGTGGGTGTGCTGACCGCCGTTTGGAACATCAGCCTGATCGTGGTGCAGTGGCTGGGGCTGCCGCCGCTCACCACCCTCGCGCAGTGGCTCGACCCGGCGATCGTCGGGCGGATGACACCCGTCATCGAGCTTGCGGCAGCGGGCTGGCTGGTGCTGTCCGTCTTCCTTCTCATTCTGATCTGGCGGGCCTATCTGCGCGAACCGCTGCCCCTGTATGCCAACCGGGTGCTGTTCTGGGTGGTGCTGACGCCACTCCTGCTGTTCGGCGACGCGCTCTCCTCCTGGCTGGCCTCTCCCTGGCACAGCATCGGCTATGGCCTGCGCTTTGCCGGGGCGGTCGCCGCCGTGTACAGCGTGATCGTGCTGCACCTCGTTGATCTGCGCGAGTTTGCGCGGCGGCTGTTCAGCGCGGCAGTGCTGACACTGGCCCTCGCAGTCGTGGTGTTCGGGGCGATCACCTTGCCGGAGGTGATATCCTTCCCCGGCATCACCGCCGCGCAGCGCTGGCTGCTGCGCGCGCTGACCGCTGTCGTCACCGCCTCGATGCTCGTGCCCATCACGCAGTTCGTCCAGTGGGGCCTGCGCCGGGTCCTCGGCACGCGGTCCACCGACCCCGCCGAGGTCGTGCGGCTCTACAGCGAGCGCATCGGCGGCATCGTCGAGCTGGAGAAGCTGTCCGAGGCGATTAGCGAGACCATTCAGGACCTGCTCGGCGTGCGGCGCGCACAACTCATCCTGGCAACCGGGGGGCCGACCAGCATCACACTGGAGCAGGTCGGCAAGACAGGCGCGCCTGCCTGCCTCATGATGCCGGACAGCCCGATCCACGAGCACTTCGTCGAGAACCGGCGTGCGCTGCTGCAGTACGTCATCGACTACGATGCCCGGTACGTCAGCGCCCCTGAAGCCGAGCGCAGCTACTTCAGCGACCTGAGCATGGATATCTACGCGCCGATTGTCGTCGATAAGCGGCTGGCGGGCGTGCTGGCGGTCGGGCCGAAGAAGACCGACCGCGCCTTCCGCGCCGGCGAAATCGAGCTACTCGAAGCGCTCGCCAGCCAGACCATCGCCACACTGGAGAACGCCCGCCTCGTCGCCGACCTGCGGTCGCTGAACGAGAGAATCACCATGCTCAACGAAGACCTCCGGCTGACGAATGAACGACTGGAGCGGCTGGATGCGGTCAAGTCGGACTTCATCATCATCGCCTCGCATGAGCTGCGCACGCCGCTTACACAGCTTCAGGGCAACATTGAAATGCTGCTGGAACTGGCCGAGCAGGACCAGCTTGAGGCGGAGAAAGACGACGCGCTCGACATGATCCGCGCGCTCAACCGGGCCACCCAGCGCATGACGCAGGTGGTCATCGCCCTGCTCGATATGACGCAGGTGGACATCGACAGTATGGACCTGGTGTTCACACCGGTGGAGGTCAAGGAAGTCGTGGCGTGTGCTGCGGAGACGTTCGCGGGGGCATTTGTTGAGCGCAAACAGGAGTTCGAGATAAACGGGCTGGAGAGCCTGCCGCCAATCGCCGCCGACCGCAAGCGGCTGATCCAGGCGTTCGAGAATGTGGTCAACAACGCGATCAAGTACACGCCGGACGGCGGGAAGATTGAGGTCAGCGGCAAGGTGTACGACCGCAACCCTGAAGGTGAGCCGCAGAGCGTGGAGATCCGCATTAAGGACAGCGGCATCGGCATCGACACTAACCACCACAAGCTGATCTTCGAGAAGTTCTACCGGGTGGACCCGGTGACGTTCCACTCGACAGGGACGACGAAGTTCAAGGGTGCGGGGCCGGGCCTGGGGCTGGCGATTGCGCGGGCCATCGTCGAGGGGCACGGCGGGCGCATCTGGGTTGAAAGCCCCGGCTGCGACGAGAAGGCGTTTCCCGGCAGCACGTTCTGCATCATCCTGCCGCTCAACCCGCCCGCGATTGAGGTCCGCAAGCGCCTGCGGCAGGTGCAGGTCGCGCAGCACGACACGGAGGTCAGCACGCCGAGCGACGCGGGCAAGGGTGTGACGCTAAACGCTCCTTCCGCCGGGGCATCCACGTAGATAGGGGCGGGTGTGATGCGTAATGCGCGGCATCGACTGCAGCATTAGGCCCGCCCCTACCAACCTCAAGCTTAAACTGTCAGGCAGTTTGCAGACAACTATCCTTACCGCGCAGGTACAACCACCTCCCCGCCCTGCCAGCGCACCGCGTGGACCTGTTCGGGCAGGAGCGGCTCGCCGAGCAGCCGTGCCGCGAGATGGCGGAAGGCGACAGGATCGCCGCTGGTGAAGAACGTCAGCGCACCGCTATGCGCCTCGTCATTGCGCAGCCCTGCGATCACTCGCCCGACCTGCCGCGCCACGGCGGGGCTGGGGTCTACGATGTCCACGTCCGGGCCGACAATCTCCTGCAGCACGGGGGTCAGGAAGGGGAAGTGCGTGCAGCCGAGCACAAGCTGGTCGATGCCCGCCTCCAGCAGCGGCGCGAGATAGACGCGCGCCGCCTCGCGGACCTCCGCCGAGTCCAGGTCGCCCGCCTCAACCAGCCGCACGAACTCCGGACAGACCTGCGTCACGACCTCGACGCCCGTCGCGAAGCGGTCAATCACGCTGGCAAACAGCTCGCCCTGGTACGTCGCCTTCGTTGTGATCACGCCGATCACGCCGTTCTCGCTGTTCTCCGCCGCCGGTTTGACGGCAGGCTCCATGCCGACGAAGGGCACGCCGGGGAAGGTGGTGCGGAGGTAGTGCAGGCTCGCCGCCGACGCCGCGTTGCAGGCGACGACGATCACCTTGGCGCTCCGGTCGAGAAAGAACTGCGTAATGGCCTCCGCAAAGCCCCGGATCTCCTCCAGGGGGCGAGGGCCGTAGGGGACGTGCCCCTGGTCCGCAAAGTAGAGCACGTCTTCGTTGGGGAGGCGACGCCGGACTTCGCGGAGGATGGACAGGCCACCCACCCCGGAGTCGAGCATGGCGATTGGGCGTGCATCG
>DGDY01000104.1 GCA_002385675.1 Anaerolineales bacterium UBA3940
AGGGCATCCGGAGGGCTGCGAGAGCGGGCCGCGATCGCTCGGCGCCGGCGCCTACGACCGCGAACCGGCGTCGTCGGCGGACGGGCGGCGTCTGGCGCTCTCGCCGCCAGCCTTCCCCGGCCTGCCAACCGCGATCGGCGTGCTGAAGCCCGGAGACGACGAAGTCCGCCCGCTCGTCGGCACAGGCCTGACGGACTTCTCCCCGGCATGGTCGCCCGACGGTCGCTGGATTGCGTTCGCCTCCAACCGCAGCGGTGACTACGACCTGTGGGCCATGTCGCCCGACGGCGGCGCCGTGGTGCAGATCACCCGCAGCACCACGGTCGAGGTTCAGCCGAAATGGTCGCCGGACGGCGCGTTCATCGTCTTTGCGTCCGACCGGCGCGCGGGCACCGACTTCGACCTGTACGTGCTGGACGCCCGGTGCCTCGACACCAACCCTGAGACCTGTGAGGACAGCGTGATCGCCCTGACGGATGGGCCTGACGACGCGCTCGACCCGGCGTGGGTACACTAGCCCTCCGGGAGGGACAACAAAGAGGCGGCTGGTACTGTCCAGCCGCCTCTTCTCTTTTCAGCTTTCTATGAGGATAAAGTCGCGCCTAGTAGCCAAGCTGGGCGCAGGTCGGCGGGGTTGCGCCTGCACGGTTGCCCAGCACCAGTGACCAGTAATGGCCGTAGGTGGTCCCGGCCTGCGCCACATGCGCCAGCCCGACCTCGGTAAAGGCCGCGTTGAGCATGTTGTCGCGATGGCCCGGCGAGTTCAGCCACTGCTGCACGGTCGCATCCGCGGTGCTGTTGCCAGCCGCGAGGTTCTCGCCGATGTAGGTCAGCGCGTAGCCCTGTGCCAGCACACGGTCCAGCACCGAGCTACCGTTCGAGCCGGTGTGGCTGAAGAAGTTGTGCGTCGCCATGTCCTGCGCATGAGCCGCAGCCGCCGCCTCAAGCTGAGGGTTCGGGGCAAGCGGATGCAGGCCGTTCTGGCAGCGCGTCTGGTTGATCAGCGCGTACACCTGCGCGGCATCGCTGGGCGGGGCTGCTGCCGCCGGGGCCGCCGCCTGAACTACATTGCCGTCCCCAACGGGCACGCTCGCCAGCGCACCGTTCACGGTCGCATACCAGGCCGCGATCCAGCCGCTCTGCCCGTTGTACTGCACCTGCAGCCAGTTGCCCGCCGCGTTACGCCCCACCACCGGGACGGTCACGCCTCTCGGGACGGTGCCAACTACCGGGTAGGAGGTACCGGGGCCGGAGCGCAGGCGCAGGTTCACGTGGGTGCGTGCTGAAACGCCCGCCTGAAGCGGTGCTTCCTCGGCGCTGACTGTCGCCAGCGGCAGGAGGAGGGTGAGGACCAAGATCAGCAGCGCAACACGCTGCAGCCGGGAGAGTTTGGGAATTGAAGTCATTAACGGTTCTTCTCTACTTACCGTCCTTACGTTGAAGCCAATATAAACGAGGGTCCAGGGGGGAGCAATAGGACTGTAGTAGTACCTTGGTATGAGGCAAACCCATCCGACATTCTGAGCAGGCTAGAGGATGCGGCAGGAGGATGGTTTTGGGGCCGGTGACTCGGAGCCGCGAAGTTTGTTCGCGGCGATGCATGACGGCACGTGCAATTTGGTGCCGCGAAGTTTGTTCGCGGCGCTGCACCGTAAGTCGCGGCGGTATCATTTGCGACATTGCACCACAGACACACCAAACCCCACCCCCATCGCATCTGCGATAGAGGTGGGGTCAGCAGGCAGCGATGAGTTCGCGCGGAGCTTACTGCTGCTCGCCCGCGAGCGCGGCAAGCTCCTCCTGCACAAGGCGCACCACCAGCGCGTCGAGGTCTTCCACACTGTAGCTGCCCTCCGGCACGTCGTACACCGTGCCCGGTTCGCCGGTGCTCTGCGGCACGTCCCGGTAGGTCAGGAAGATGAAGTTCCCCCCGGTGAACTGCGCCAACTGCCGGAAGACGTACTCCGCCACTTTCTGATCCGGGTCCGGCCCATCCAGACGCGAGCCGATCGGGAAGATCTTCACGCCCAGCTCGGCGGCCACCTTCATCTCCTCGGCATAATCGTAGTCCTGTGCATAGTCGAGGTGCGGCGGTGCATCGGCGACGAGGAAAACGAGGCTCACCGTATCCGCCACCCTCCAGTTGACATCCCACAGCGCGCGGTGCAGCGCCTCGTTCAGCGACTCAGGCGCATCGCCGCCGCCGCTCGCGGTGACCTCCATCAGCGCGCGCTGGAAGGCGTTCACATCGCCCGTGAAGTCCGAGACGCGCGTCACGTACACATCGCCCCGGTCGCGGTAGTGGACCAGCCCAAAGCGCACGTCGGGGCGGCTGGGCAGCGCCTCGATCTGCGCCGACATGCTGAGGATGTTCTCCTTCAACTCGTCGATCTCGTCCTCCATGCTGCCCGTCGCATCGATCAGGAACAGGATGTCAAGCTGCACGGGCGGGCGGCTGGGCGGCACATCGAGCGTCACCGGCCAGGTGGCGTCTGTTTGCTCACGCGTCAGCCGGAACGATGTGCTCGCGCGGCCCTTCTGCACCGTCACCTCGAAGTCCTGCGCCCCGGCATGAGCGGGGTACGCCCGTGGGAAGAACAGCACCTGCCCGGTCGCGGTGGTGCGCAGCGTCGTGACAAGCTCCTGCCCGTCGCTCACACGCACTTCCGCGCCGAGCACGGGCAGCCCGTCGCGGGTCGTCACACGGATCGTGTGGCGCTCCGTGATATCCACGTCGTGCACTGTCAGCCCAAGCCGCTGGTGGAAGTTCGAGCGGTAGTCGAGGTAGGCGCGGAAGTTCTCATTATCGTCGATCTCGCCCGCCTGGAGCGGCGTAAACTGCTGGTCGGGCGGGGCGACGACGGCCTCCCCACCGGTCGGGAGCGCCAGATCCGCCGCGGCGACGCCATCCGCCGCGCCCCCACCGGCAGCCTCAAGGAGCACGTCCGGGGCTGCTTCCACCGTCCGGGCCTCGCGAGCGGGGGCCAGCGTAGCAAGCGGCAGCGCGGGCGCGCGCTCGTCCGCCACACCCGCCACTTCGAGTGCGGGCCGCTCCGCATCGGTGATGCGGTCGGCGGGAGCGGCAGCCCCCTCATTGACCACGACCTCGGCCTCGGGCTGCGGCTCAGCAGCCCTCTCCTCCGCTCGCCGCGGGGCACAGCCAACCAGCGCCGCCATCATCAGCAGAGCGATCAGAATGAATAATTGCTTTGCGATCCGCTTTGTGTTCATGACGTACATCTTCTCCTGTAATACGGGGGTCAGCGCGGTTGTCTCTCCGCCGTCACCAGTACAACGACAGGCCCGCCGCCGGAGTTCCCGGCAGCTTGCCACTGGTAAATCACGCCCGCACCCTCTACAATCTGCCGCGTGAGGAGAAGGCACCGTATTATTAGCAAAGGAACTGTCAACATGACCCATCGTTTGGATATACGCCGCGTTTCGCTCATCGCGGCGCTCGCCCTGATTCTTGCCGTACTGACTCTGCTCGGCTGCACGCCGGCTGCCCCAACCGCCGAGCCAACTGAAGCCGTCGCACCGACCGACGCCCCGACCGCGCCCGGCTCCGGCAGTGACTCCACCCCGGCTCCCGACGAAGGCGGGATCGAGTCCTCAACCAACACCTTCACGATTACGAACAACACGGGCGTCGAACTGTGCCGTGCTTACATCAACCTGGCCGGTACGACACGCCTCCCCAATCAGCTTAAGGACGATCAAACCGTGCCCTCAGGGACCAGCTTCACGTTCGAGAACGTGCGGGCGAACAAGTACGACATTCTGCTCTCGGACTGTGATGACCAGCCTGTCGCTAGCGCTCACGGCGTCTATCTGGGCATCGAGCCTCTCGAGTGGACTCTGGGGCAGCTCACCGACCTGACTTTCGAGAACAACTCCGACGGGGATGTGTGCGCGCTGCACATCTCGCCGGTATTTGCAACAAGCTGGGGGCCGAACCTGCTGACCGACGGC
>DGDY01000075.1 GCA_002385675.1 Anaerolineales bacterium UBA3940
GTGAAGGCGGCAGGCCGGATGCTGCAAGAGTATCCGCAGATACCGACGTTGTTGGGAGATAAACGTGAAGCTCAACAAGCGCCATCATCCTGCCGGTAAAATCGGGGCAGGTTGAAGGGGACCTCATGCGCCTGCTACTCCTCACCACAGAATTTCCCCCGGGGCCGGGCGGCATCGGCACGCATGCTTTTCAGGTGGCCCGGCAGCTAACGCGGCTGGGCTGGGACATTACGGTGTTTGCCGCGCAGGATTACGCCGCTGAGGATGAGATCGCGGCGTTTAACGCCGCACAGCCCTTCAGGGTGATACGCTGGGCATCGCAGCGCGGCACGCTGGCCAACTTTGCCGACCGGTGGCGGCTGGTGAACAGCCATCTGCGCGGGTGGCAGCCGGATGCAGCCCTGGCCAGCGGTAGCCGAAGCGTATGGCTGATGAGTGGGCTTGCCGCCCGGCATCCGGGGCTGCGGTGGGCGGCGGTCGGGCATGGCACCGAATTTCAGCTTGCCCGATGGTGGGAAAGAGCCCTGACACGCTGGGCGTTCCGGCGTGCGGATGCCGTCATCTGTGTGAGCGAGTTCACGCGGCGACGTATGAGACAGGCAGGGATCCAGCCACGTGTGGAGGTGGTCATCCCAAATGGGGCCGACCCGGGCCTGTTCAAGGTGCTCCCCGGGGAGTGCGTTGCACACGTGAAAGAACAGCTTGGCTTGCAGGGCGCACACCTGCTTGTGACAGTCGGCAATGTCACGCAGCGCAAAGGCCAGGACATCGTCATCCGGGCACTGCCGGAGATTTTAAAGCAGGCCCCCAACACGCATTACCTGATCGTCGGGCTGCCGACGCTGCAGCAGGCGTACGAGGCACTTGCCCGCGAACTGGGGGTCGCGGAGCACGTCCGGTTTCTGGGCCGGGTGGACGCAAAAACGCTGGTGGAAGTGCTCAACGCGGCGGATGTCTTCGTCATGACGAGCCGGCACACCGAAACAGGCGACTTTGAAGGGTACGGCATCGCGGTTGTCGAGGCGGCGCTGTGCGGCAAACCCGCGGTCGTCTCCGACAACTCCGGCCTCGTCGAAGCGGTTGGCGTCGGCAGAACCGGGTTAGCCGTGCCGCAGGATGACCCGGCGGCAACCGCGCGGGCCGTGCTGGTTCTCCTGACAGACCCCGGCAAACGGGCAAGGATGGGGGAGGCTGCGCGCGCTCGTGCCCTGAGCGAGCAGACATGGGAGATGAGAGCGGCAGAGTACGACCGAGTCCTGCGGGGTATTGTGGCGACGTGAAGCTCCTCGTCATCTCTCACACTGAGCATTACCGGCGCGGGGGACAGATCGTCGGCTGGGGCGCAACCGTCCGCGAGATTGACCATCTGGCGTCGCTGTTCGAGCGGGTCGTGCATATCGCGCCGCTGCATCCCGGCCCTGCGCCGGAGAGCGCCATACCCTATCAGGCCGGTCACGTGGAACTGATACCCGTCCCGCCTGCAGGCGGGCGGACGCTCGGGAGCAAGCCGGGCATCCTGTGGCGCATCCCGCGCTACGTGCGCGTCATACTGCGGGAGCTGCGCCGCGCCGACGCCGTACATGTGCGCTGCCCGGCCAACATCAGCCTGGTGGCTATCGTCCTGCTCGCCCTGCTGAAGCAGCCCCGCACGCGCTGGATCAAGTACGCGGGCAACTGGTCCCCGCAGGCTGGCGAGGCATGGTCGTACCGGTTTCAGCGGTGGTGGCTGCGGCGCAACTTCGTGCGCGGCGTGGTGACGGTCAACGGTGAATGGCCAGACCAGCCCGAGCACGTGGTTTCGTTCCTCAACCCCTGCCTGACGGACGAGGAACTCGAGGAGGGGCGTGCCGCCGCTGCCGGAAAGCACCTGCGCGAGCCGCTCCGGCTGATCTTCGTCGGGCGGGTGGAGCAGGCCAAGGGGATCGGGCGCGCGCTGGACGTTGTAAGCCTGCTCACCGCAGCCGGGGTATCCGTCTGCCTCGACGTTGTCGGCGACAGCCCAGAACGCGCCCGCTTCGAGCAGCAGGCCCGGCAGGCGGGCATCGAGGCAAGAGTCCGGTTTCATGGCGCGCTGCCGCGAACCGCCTTACCGGCGCTCTATCGAGACGCGCATTTCGTGCTTCTACCCAGCAGCAGCGAAGGCTGGCCGAAGGTTCTGAGCGAGGCCATGGCCTATGGCGCTGTGCCGCTTGCTAGCGCCGTTGGCAGTGTTCCAGACTACCTCGCACGGTTCGGGACGGGCCGGGCGCTTGACCCCGACGACATCCGCGGGTATGTTGAGGCTATTCGGTATTATGCCGCTCACCCGGACGAGTGGAAGGGCGAGTCAACGCGAAGTGCTGAAGCCGCCGCTGCCTTCTCCTACAGGGCGTATCTTCATGCCGTGCAGAGGCTACCCGGCATGCCGGCGCAAGCAGCGAGGGTAGACAGGTGACAGGTTCAGTCGCACTGCGCAGAGCATCGGAAGCCGAAACCGCCAGCACCCCGAGCCTCCGGCTGCCGCTCATTGTGGGGGTGCTCCTGGGGCACGCGCTGCTCGCCTGGCTGATGTCGCAAAACGAACTGGTGGCAACACTCCACGCCCTCGCCACTTTTGCCGCTGGCATGGTGCTGGCGTTGCGCGGCAGCCAGAAGCAGGCCGCCTATGCGGTAGCGTACATCGCCGGGGCAGAAGTCCTGTGGCGCATGACGGGCGCTAACATCTTCTGGGAGTACGGGAAGTACGCCACCGTCGCGATCCTCGGCGTGGCGCTGCTGCGCTCTCGC
>DGDY01000063.1:0-2235 GCA_002385675.1 Anaerolineales bacterium UBA3940
TCGTCACCACCTGGATGCTGACCACACCTGCGTTCACCTGCTCGTACAGCGCCTCCAGCGAGGTCCCCTGCAGGCCCGCATCCTGGGCACCGCTCTCGGAGGAAGGGGGCAGGGTCAGCGTCGGGATCGGGTCCTGCACGGCGATGTTGGTCGAGGCGGACGCCTCTCTGCTCACCGGCGACGCGCCGGGGTTGAACATGTCGCGGATCTGCCCGTCAAAGAACGCGATGGGCGCAGCAATCAGCAGGGCGACAAGCCCGCCCAGCAACAGGACGAGGAGCAGGCAACCGCCGCCTGCTATCCATGCAAACCGTCTATTGTCCATAATTGTGTTTTTTACCTTTCCTGCGTAAGACCCTTTGACTCCTGGCTGGCAGACGGTGAACCGTCGTGCGGTGTGGCGGGCGGCCACGCCTGCTGTCGTCAAGAGGGCGTGCCGGCATCACCCGGCAGTGCTCACACTGACTCTATCACCGGACCCGTGCGTCCTTCCACCGAACCGGACAGCGCGGGGCGCTGCTGTATAATCAAACCAACGATGTGATGGTATCAGATGGCGAGGTGATGATGGCAGTACAAACCGGCACGACCATTCCGCCCATTGACGCAAGCGCGCCGCGCACCACGCAGACGGCGACCTTCGCGCTCGGCTGATTCTGGGGCCCTGACTCCCGGTTCGGGAGCATACCCGGCGTCGTCCGCACGCGGGTTGGATACGCGGGCGGGCACAAGCCGAACCCCACCTATCACGATCTCGGGGATCACACGGAGACGGTCGAAATGGACTTTGACCCGGCGGTGATCTCCTATCGCGACCTGCTCGACGTGTTCTGGCAGAGCCACAACCCGCACCGGCGCTCGTGGAGCCGCCAGTACATGGCGGCGATCTTCCCGCATGGTGAGGAGCAGCACCGGCTCGCGCTGGAGAGCGCCGCACGCGTCGCGTCGAGCAGCCACCGTGAGGTCGAGACGGCCATCCTCCCCGGCGCGAAGTTCTGGCTGGCGGAGGATTATCACCAGAAGTACTCGCTGCGCAACGCGCCGGAGCTTTACCGCGAGTTTCGGCGGATGTACCCGGACATCCGCGGGCTGATCGACTCGACGGCGGCGGCGCGCGTCAACGGCTTCCTCGGGGGCTACGGCTCACCGGAGCTGCTTGAGTCGGAGATCGGCGCGTACGGGCTTTCGGCGGAGGGGCAGGAGCGGCTGCGCGCCGCCGTGAGCCGGTTCAGCCGGTGGCGCGCCGAGCGGGGATAGGATGCGCTCCCCGCAACGCCGGGAAGGGAAAGCCGGATATCGCACCGGGGAGACATCATGAGGACCCGAGTCATTGGCGTCTTCGCGCTCATGAGCCTGCTGCTGACCGCCCTGTGGCTGATCCTGCTGATCGTCACGCTGGCGAGCGCCGGTACGTTTGAGACATTCGAGCAGCAGGTCGATTACCTGGCGCGGCAGGGGGCGCTATTCTACTTTACGTATCTCAACGCGACGCTGCTGACGATCGTCGTGGCGATGCTGTTCGTGGGGCTGTACCTGGTCGTCAGGCCGATCCACCCGGTGTGGGCAGCGATGGGCGTGGTATGGGTGCCGGTCTACGCGCTGCTGAACCTGTTTGCCTACCTGTCGCAGGTGACGATTGTGCCGGGGCTGCTCGCCGTGCGCGGCGTGCAGGACGCGGCGATGGTGGACGTGCTGCTGCGGCAGGCCGTGCAGCAGTGGTCGGGCTCAGCGGTGTGGGCGCTGAACAACCTGGGTTACGCGGTGCTCGGCATCCCGTCGATCATCTTCGGCGCGCTGCTGCTGTACCGGCCCGGCGCGCTGCGCTGGGCGGGCGTGCTGCTCGCGCTGAGCGGCATCGCGTCGATTGTCGGCTTTGGCGGCATTATCGCGGCGAGCGCGACGGCCAGCCTGGGATCGATCGCAGGCGAGGTGCTGTTCCTCGTGGCGCTCATCCCGTTGAGCATCGGGTTTCTGCGGTGGCCGGTGGTGGTGGAGACCTAAACCCTCACTCCGGGCGGCGCAGCCGCGGCGAGGTCGGGGTGAGGGTTGCTCCGCCCGGCAATGGAATTGCCGGGCTAAAGGGCGGCTGCGCCGCCGCAAAGTCCGCAAGCGGACTCCGCCCCCAAAGGGGGGCGCCGTCCCCGGAGGGGACGGGAGTGCCCGGTAGGGCACTTTGCGGGATGGCGAAGCTATCCCTTTTAGCCGGGGAATTTGATTCCCCGGCTAGCCGCCGCA
>DGDY01000063.1:2465-11056 GCA_002385675.1 Anaerolineales bacterium UBA3940
TTTAGCCGGGGAATTTGATTCCCCGGCCCTCACCCCCGATACTCCCGCATCTGGCGCATGCCGCGCCTGACCATCGCCTGCGCGTGGCGCTCCGCCTCGTACAGAATCCGCGCCTCGTCGAGCGTTTGCAGTTCGCGGTTGCGCATCAGCCAGCGGCCATCGACCATCACGTCGGTCACGTCGCCGCCCTTCGCCGCAAAGACCAGGTTGGCGATCAGGCTGTGGATGGGCCGCATGTGCGGCGCGTCCAGGTTGACGAGGATCAGGTCGGCGGGCGCGCCGGGCACCAGCGCGCCCATGCCCTCAAAGCCGAGCGCCCGCGCGCCGTTCTGCGTCGCCATCCGCAGCGGTGTGTCGCCGGGCAGCGCCTCCGGGTCGAGCATCAGATACTTCTCGTTGAGCGCGGTCTGGCGCATCACCGCGAACATGTCCATGTCGTTGTTCGAGCCGGGGCCATCCGTGCCCAGGCAGACGCGCACGCCCGCCGCCAGCCGTGGTCGCAGCGGGGGGAAGACCATCGCCAGCTTCATGTAGGTGATGGGGCAGTGCGCGACATGCACGCCCTTCTCCGCGAGGATGTCACGGTCAGGCTCGTTGAGCGCCAGCCCGTGCGCGGCGACCACCCCGCCCGGCACGTCGAACAGCCCCAGGCTGTCCACGAACTGCACCGGGCGCATGCCGTGCCGCTCCAGCGACTGCGTGACCTGCTCCGAGTCCTCGGAGAGATGCAGGTGGATGCCCTGTCCCAGCTCGTGCGCCAGCTCCACGATGCGCGAGAGGAAGTCCGGCGGGCAGATGTAGGGTGAGTGCGGGCCGAGGAACGTGCGGATGCGCCCGTCCGCCGTCCCGTGCGTCTCCTTGATCCACTCGACTGTGTCCTCCAGCCCCGGCCCGACCTCCGCCTCCGGCCCGATGCCGAACACGCACCACGTCAGTACGGCTTTCAGGCCGCTTTCCCGCACCACCTCTGCGACGCGGTCCATGTAGAAGTAGTGGTCGTTAAAGGCGACCGTGCCGGAGCGGATCATCTCGCACGCGGCGAGTGCCGCGCCCCAGTACACGTCGTCCGGCGTAAGCGCGCTCTCCGCCACCCAGATCTTCTCGTTCAGCCAGCGGTCGAAGGGGAGGTCCTCCGCCCAGCCGCGCTCGAAGGTCATCGGGCTGTGGCAGTGCGCGTTGACAAAGCCCGGCATGGCGACGCGCCCGCTGCCGTCCACGACCTCGTCGGCGCGCAGGTCAGGCGGGGCCTCGCCCACATAGGCGATGCGCCCATCCTGCACGACGAGGTCCGCGTCATGCAGGATCGTGCCGGCGTCATCGAGTGTGACGATTTCCAGATTACGAATGTGGATTGTGGTCATGGGGCGCAGCCTTTCCCTGCGAGGATGAGGATATATATCCTATCTGTATACCGTTTTGGCTTTGGCGGCAAGCTTTGCCGCGCTGCTACTCGCCGCTCTCAACCGGGTAACCGGCGGCGACCCAGGCGTCCAGGCCGCCGAGCAGAGCGCCGACGTTTTCGTAGCCCATATCGAGGAACGTTTGCGCCGCACGGGCGCTTGATCCCTCGTTGTGTCAGGTACAGTACGTGATGATCGGCACGTCTCTGGGCAGCGCGGCGTATGCCTCGCGGGGGGAGTCCTTCGGCAGGTGCACTGCGCCGGGGATGTGTGCCTGCTCGTACGAGGTTTCCTGTCGCGTATCGACGAATAGAACCTCCCCCGCGTCAAACAGTTCTTTGGCCTGCTCGACCGGGATGCGCGGCACGCCGGGGTAGGGGATTTCCTCGCTGTCTGCGACAGGCACGCCCCGGCTGAACACGAACACGGCTATCGCCACAACGACCAGCAGCATGATCGCGCTGAACAGCAGCATGACCGGCGGGCCGGGGCGGGCTGCTTCCTGCCTGAGTGCTGTGCCGCACTCCGGGCAGTGGTCGGCATCGGCGCTGACGCCCGCGCTGCAGTTAGGGCAGCGTCTCTGTTCCATGATGTGCCTCCCTCTCAGGGTGGGGTGATGGTGTTGTGTCCACGGCCCGCCGCCGGCTGGCGCGGACTTTGACCGCGCGCAGGATCGACCGTACGGCCCTTGTACCCGGCCCCCGGCTGCGGATCACGTTGTGCATGCGCCGGGGGGCGTCCGCCTCGCCGCCCCGGAACTGGATCAGCATCACGTCGAGCGTGTACTGCGCCTCGAAGCCGAAGCTGCCGAGCAGCAACCGCGTCAGCGCGCGCAGGCGGTCGGCGTAAGGCCCGCCGCGCTGCTGCACGAAGGCTAGCCAGCGCCGCCGCTGCTCGCCGGTGGTACGCCTGTCCCCGCGCACGCCGTAGTTGGTAAAGAGCATCCCCGGCATGAACGTTGCCCGCCCGCTCTCCGGGTCGTAATCGAACGCCTCTACCATCATCTTAAGCTTGCGCAGGTAGCGCCCCTGATAGCGGGTGTGCGGCCAGCGGCACAACTCGAAGCGGAAGCCCTGCAGCCCGACCGTCGCCACGTTGAACTCGTCGCCCGGCACACCCTGCACCTCGACACGCGGATCCGGCCCCGGATAGCGGACCGGGTAATCGTGCGACTTCGCCGTTCTGACAACCCGGTGCGGCTTGAAGGCCAGCTTCTGCGCGTCGTCATACAGGATGCGGTAGTAGAGCGTCATCCGGTACTCGAATGTGGGGGGAGCCCGTGGCTCCAGCCAGTCGGGGACGGGCATCGCCCGCCAGATCAGCCGGTCAGGGTCGGTGCTGGGGTCCGGGCTGCGGTCGGGGAACATGAAGAACGACGGTACGAAGCTGATGCGCGTGCCGCCTGCCGCTTCCTGCTGGCGGATGCGGTCGATGAGAAAGCCGAAACCGCGCGTGTGGAAGCCGTGCGGGAAGTTGATCGTCTCCACGCTGAACCCGCGCAGGAGCACCGTCGCACGGAGGCCGGGGCGGGGCAGCACATGCGTGACCGGATCGCCTTGCCGCTCCACACCCTCGCCGACCGCGCCGCTCACGTCAAGCGTCACCTCGCCGTCGATAAAGCCCGTCGTCGGCGTGCCCGCCTGGTGTACGGTCGTGACGGCGTGGCAGATGTCCGGAGGGAAGCGACCGATGGACATGCCGCTCTGATAGGTGACGTTCGCGTCAGGCCCGGCGCTGATGCACGACGCAAACAGGTTGACCCGGTGCGGGTCATTCTCCCAGAAATGGTCAAAGCCCTGCCAGATGGCTGCTTTCATACCGCTGCGGCTGTCTCCTCGTACGGTCCGTACCTCTTTAAAGTGTAGTGTTCCTGGTAGCCAGCATCAAGGATAGCGAGGAGGCCCCCCGCCGCACCCTCTAACCAGACTTTAGTGTGCGAGCGGCAGGCTTGCTGGTAAACTTGTTGAATGTCGATGATTAGCCGACGTTCGGTTGGGCCTTCACGAGACAGAGAGGCACTATGATCAAGCGTTACAGCACCGGCTTCACGGTGTTCCTGCTTATCTCCGATCTGCTGCTCGTGGTTGCGGCGCTGTTCCTCGCGACGCAGGCGCGTCTTATCCTTCCCTACGGCAAGGCGATCCCTGACTCGGAGGTGCTGCTGCCGCCCACCGTCTACGGCATGGCAGCGGTGATCTGGCTCACCACGTTCGTCATGCTGAACGTCTACTCGCCCCGGAACACGGCCCGGGTGCTGCGTGAGCTTCGCACGATCACCGTTGCGACCGCCTTTGCGTGGCTCGTCCTGATTGGCGCGCTGTACCTGACCTACCGCCAGATCTCCCGCCTGCAGATTGTGTACTTCGGCGTTCTTGTGACGCTGTTCCTGTATACTCACCGCGTTGCCGTGCGCGGGTTCTTCAAGGCGACCGGCGGGCGCAGCATCGATTCACGCAAGGTGCTGATCCTCGGCACGGAAAGCCTCGGCCTGCAGGTCGCCAGCATGGTGAAGTCCTACGCGTGGTCGGGCCTGTACCTGCTCGGCTTTTTGCGCAACGGCGACAACCTCGATGAGGAGTCGCTGCCTGCGCCGGTGCTCGGCACGATCGACGATGCCCCGCGCGTGATCCAGGAGACCGGCGCGAACGAGATCGTCATCGCGCTCGGCGCAGAGGAGCACGCGAAGCTGGAGAAGCTCGTCTACGAGCTGCACCAACTGCCGGTGAATATCCGCATGGTGCCTGACGCCATGCACCTGGCTTTCCTCAACCTGCATGTTGAGGACTTCGGCGGGATGCCGCTCCTGACGCTCAAGGAGCCGGTGCTCACGCCGCTCCAGCGCGCGGTCAAGCGGGCCTTTGACATCGTCGTGTCCTTCATCCTGCTGATCTTCTCGCTGCCGCTGATGGCGGCTATTGCCATCGCCATCAAGCGGGACAGCCCCGGCCCGGTCTTCTTCCTGCAGGAGCGCATCGGTGAGGGGGGGCGCCCGTTCAAGATGATCAAGTTCCGCACCATGATCGATGGGGCGGAGGAGATGGCGCACGAGGTCATCACCTACGACGAGGCGGGCAACATCATCCACAAGCGCCCGGACGACCCTCGCGTGACGAGGGTCGGGTACTGGCTGCGCCGCAACAGCCTGGACGAACTGCCGCAGCTTATCAACGTGCTCAAGGGCGATATGAGCCTCGTCGGGCCGCGCCCTGAGATGCCCTGGCTTGTTGAGAAATACGAGTCCTGGCAGCGCAAGCGCTTTGAGGTCCCCCAGGGCCTGACCGGCTGGTGGCAGGTTGGCGGGCGGGCCAACAATCCCATGCACCTCAGCACCGAGGAAGACCTGCTTTACATCCGCAACTACTCGCTCTGGCTTGATATCGTGATCCTGTGGCGCACGATCGGCGCGGTATTGCGCCGCCGGGGCGCGTTCTGATCATCTCATCACTCACATTTGTGATCTGAAAAGCAATTGTGTACAGAACCGGCGACCTGTGCTATGATTCAGGCGTGAGCCTAACTCTAGACAGGATGTGATATGTCTGCCCGGAATGGTACGTGGTTCCCGGCCAGCGAGGACCGCTTCAGCCTGCTCGTGCGCGTCGCCAGCATGTATTATGAAGACGGCTTGACGCAGCGTGAGATCTCCACGCGTCTGGGTTATTCGCGCTCGGCAATCTCACGTCTCCTCACCGAAGCGCACAACGCTGGCATCGTCGAGATCCGCGTACACCACCCCCTCCGTCGTGATAACGAGCTGGAGAAGGCGCTGCGCGAGCGCTTCGATCTGCGCGAGTGCCGCGTGCTTGTTTCGACCACCATTCCCTATGCCAAGATGCTGCGCCGCATCGGCGAGCAGGCCGCGCGGCTCGTTGAGCAGAGCATCGGGCCTGACTCGGTGCTCGGCGTGTCGTGGGGCACGAGCGTTTACGAGGTCGCACACGCCCTGCGCCCGCCCTACTACCCCGGTGTGCAGGTCGTGCAGTTGATCGGCGCGCTCGGCACCCCGGACCCGCAGATCGACGGGCCGGAGCTTGCCCGCTGGTTTGCCCAGCTTTACGGCGCTCGCTACCAGACGCTGCCCGCCCCGCTGATCGTCGACAGCCCCGCCGTCCGCGACGCCCTGATGATGGATCGCCACGTGAAAGAGGTGCTCCAGAACGCCAGCCGGGTGGATGTCGCCGTGGTTGGCATCGGCACGATTGACCCGTCGATGTCCAGCCTGCTGCGTGCCGGTTATCTGACGCCAAAGGAGCTCAAGGACCTGGCCGAGTCGGGCGTGGTAGGCGATGTGTGCGCGCTGATGTTTGACATCGAGGGCAACCTGCTCGACGTGCCGCTGGCGCGGCGTGTGGTCGGCGTGCAGGCCGACATGCTGCGTCAAATCCCCCTCGTGCTTGGTGTGGCGTGCGGAGCAGTGAAGGCCGCCGCTATCCACGGCGCCCTGCGGGCCCGTCTGATCAACGCACTGGTGACTGACGGCGAGGCGGCCCGCCGCGTGCTCGAACTGTCCGACGAGCTGTGCGACTGACACAGCCGCACCCGGCGCTGCCTGAATCTGAATCGCAAGGGGCGAGCTTGAACGGCTCGCCCCTGTTGATTCCAGTGTCAGTTGGCTCTCGTTAGCCGGGCAGCGGCTCGAACTCGCTGGCCATGCCGGGAACCGGGAAGCCTTCGACCAGTTCCTCGACCTCTGCGCGGACGGCGTCCAGCACGGCTTCGTCGTCGGGGGCGTGCAGCACGCGCCCGATCAGCTTGCCGACCTGGATCATCTCGTCCTTGCCAAAGCCCCGGCTCGTCAGCGCCGGTGTGCCGACGCGGATGCCGCTCGTGACCTTCGCAGGCTGCGGGTCGTAGGGGATCATGTTCTTGTTGACCGTGATGCCCGCCTTGTCGAGCGCCACTTCCGCGACGTCGCCCGTCACGTTGAGCGGGCGCAGGTCCACGAGCAGCAGGTGGTTGTCCGTGCCGCCGGTCACCAGGCGCAGGCCCTGGCGCTGAAGCTCCTCACCGAGCACCTTCGCGTTGTCCACCACCTGCTGGGCGTACTGCTGGAACTCAGGCCGCAGCGCCTCGCCAAAGCAGATTGCCTTGGCCGCAATGACGTGCATGAGCGGGCCGCCCTGAATGCCGGGGAACACGCCACGGTCGATGGCGCGGGCGTGCTCGGCCTTGCACAGGATCAGGCCGCCGCGCGGGCCGCGCAGCGTCTTGTGCGTGCTGCTCGTCACGACGTCCGCATACGGGACCGGGCTGGGGTGGACCTTCCCGGCGACCAGACCGGAAATGTGCGCCATATCCACGAGGAACAGCGCGCCGACCTCGTCGGCAATCTCCTTGAAGCGGGCAAAGTCGATGGTGCGGGGGTAGGCGGTGTAACCGGCGAGGATCATCTTGGGCTTCACGGCGCGGGCCAGCGACGCAACCTGGTCGTAATCAATGGTTTCGGTTTCGCGGTCGACGCCGTAGGAGATGAAGTGGTACAGCCGCCCGGAGAAGTTGATCCGGCTGCCGTGCGTCAGGTGGCCGCCCTGGGCGAGGTCCATCGCCAGCACGCTGTCCGTCGCGTTGAGCAGGCCGTTGTACGCGCCCATGTTCGCCTGCGAGCCGGAGTGCGGCTGCACGTTGGCATGCTCCGCGCCGAAGAGCTGCTTCGCGCGCTCGCGGGCCAGCTCTTCGATCTCGTCCACGTGCTCGCAGCCGCCGTAGTAGCGGCGGCTCGGGTAGCCCTCCGCATACTTGTTCGTCAGGATCGAGCCGGTGGCCTGGAGCACGGCGCGGCTCGTGTAGTTCTCGGAGGCAATCAGTTCCAGCTTCCGGTGTTGACGGGCGGCCTCGCGCTGCATCGCCTCGTAGACCTCGGGGTCCTCCTCGGCAATACTCTGCGAGCCGAAGCGCTGTGCAAACATCGGGTTGTCAGCCATGTGTGATTCACTCACTTTCACTAAGTTGAATACGACAATGGGCTTGCGAGTTGTGATACCCCTCGACAGCAGCCGTGGCTGTGGGGAGGGGTGGGTGCGCCGCCCGGATGGACAGAGGGCGGGCGTCACATAACGTTAGTTGTGAGATGCAGATGCCGGGCAGAACGCTCTCGGCGTTGACAGGGAGTTCCTGTGTGAAACGGCTCTCTGCCGGGGTGGGGTAGGATTGCTGCATCTCAGGCCGGTTCGGCATAGCGCTTGACGATGTTGGGCACGAGGTACTCCTCGAAGGCGCGGTCGGCGTCGTAGGCGGGCTGCCAGCCCCAGTCGCGCCGGGCGGCGCTGTCGTCGATGTCCTGCGGCCAGCTATCCACAATCGCCTGCCGCTTCAGGTCCGGCTCGAACGTCACCTGCGCCTGCGGGAAGTAGCGCCGCACCCGCTCGTAGATTTCCTCCGCACTCAGGCTGAAGCTGGTCACGTTGTACACGTCCCGTGTCAGCGCCTCACGCGGGGCAGCCTCCAGCTCCACCAGCGCCCGCACCGCGTCCGGCATGGCCATGAAGGGCAGGCAGGCGTCAGGCCGCACGAAGCAGCGGTAGGGCTGCCCCTGCGCCGCCGCGTGCAGCATCTCCGGTCCGTAGTCGCTGGTGCCCCCGGTGGGCACGGTGAAGGCGCTGATCAGCCCCGGATAGCGCACCGCCCGGAAGTCCACGCTGGCCTGGGCGTTGTCCTGCGCCAGTTGCCGGTAGTGGCGGGCGTAGTAGCGCCCGAGCTGCTCGCAGTACAGCTTGTTGCAGCCGTACATCGTCGTCGGCTGGCAGTAGTCGCTCTCGGCCACCGCCCCCGCCGCCGCCTTCGTCTCCAGGTCCGGCAGCCCGTAGACCGCTATCGAACTGGGGTACAGGAACTTCACCGGACGGTTCTGCCAGGCTGACTGCTCCACCGCCAGCCGCAGCAGGTTCAGCGTGCCGTCCACGTTCACCCGGTGCGCCGCCTCCGGGTTGAACTCCGCCTTGGTCGAGAGGATCGACGCCAGGTGGTAGATGGTGCGGATCTCGTACTCGAACACCAGCCGCCCCAGCATCATCGTGTCCAGCACGTCGCCCACGATCATCTCCTGGCAGTAGGGCCGCAGCCGCTTGTCCAGCGGGTGCACGTCCAGCGCCACGATGTTGACCTCGCCCCGCTCCGCCAGGTACTCGATCAGCCCGTGCCCCACTTCCCCGTTGGCCCCCGTGATCAGGACGACCTCTTTGCGTGCCATGTGGT
>DGDY01000245.1 GCA_002385675.1 Anaerolineales bacterium UBA3940
GACATCAAGATCTCGCTCAACGACATCATTGTCAAGGCCGCTGCGTTGACCCTGCGCGAGTTCCCGAACATCAACGCGGCCTTTAACGGCGATACCATCGTGCGCTACGGGCATATCAACGTCGGCATCGCGGTCGCTGTTGAAGGCGGGCTGATCAATGTGGTCAGCAAGGACGCCGACAAGACGATGCTCAGCGTGATGGCCGTGCAGCACCGCGAGATGATCCAGCGGGCGCGCGAGGGGAAGATCCGCCCGGAGGATGTCGAGGGCGAGACGTTCGCGGTCTCGAACCTCGGCCCCTGGGACGTGGATCACTTCATCGCGATCATCAACCCGCCCTCGGCGGCGATCCTCGCGCTGGGCACGGCGCAGAAGGTCCCCGTTGTGAAGGAGGACGATACGCTCGGCGTCGGCTGGCGCATGAAGGCGACCCTCAGCGCCGACCACCGCGTGACGGACGGCGCGGAAGCAGCGGCCTTCATGCAGACCTTCAAAGCTATCCTCGAAGATCCGCTCCGGCTGCTTGTCTAGCCGGTTCGCTGGCGAGAACAGGTTCAGGGCTGTACAGTATCGACCGTACAGCCCTTTTGTTTGGCTGCACCATGCTCAACGACAGCATCCGAGGTGACACGTGGCGGACCAACCAGCAGAGAGAGAAGCCCCGGCGGGCCGGGGGTGGGCCGAGGTGTGGCTCGCGGCGACGACGCGGCCCGGCGTCGAGACGTTTCAGGAACTCCTTGCCGAACCGGGCGTATCAGCGCGGCGGGCGCTCACCTGGGCGGCGGCGACGTTCGCCGCAGGCGGCGCGCTGATTGCCCTGCTGACTATCGTCACCCGCCCGGAACTGGGCTTTCCCCCGCTCGCCCTGCCGCTTTCTGCTGTGCTGGGCGGGGTGGCGGGTGTGGTGGGCTTTGCAGCGGGCATCGGCCTGATCCACATCTTCGCGCTGCTGCTCGGCGGGATGGGCTCGTACGAGCAGCTTCTGTACGCTGTCTCGGCGTTTGCACTGCCCATGAGCCTTGTGTCGATCGTTATCAACGCCATCCCCGGCGTTGACGTGATCGGCGGGCTGCTCGTCAGCCTGTACGGGTACGCCCTGCTCGTGATGGCGATCCGCGCGGTGCACGACTTCGCGTGGTGGCGGGCGGTCGTGTCGAGCCTGATCGTGCTCTCGACGTTCGCGCTGGGCGTGCTCGGCTTCGCCGAACTGGTGCTGCTGCCGCTGCGGTGGTAGGGGGCACGGCGTGATGGGGAAAACTTCGTAGTTTCCCTGTCAAGATAATCTGCCTGACGCCAGCCTGGCGTACAATGAGTGCAGTTTTTGACTGCATTGGGCCGGGCCTTGCCATCGTTGAATCAAGTCCAGCGCCCTCGATGAGCGAAATGACGCTCACACCTGCTTCCTCGCGATGTTGCCTTAAACAACGAGGTCATGATGTCAGATCAATCTTTGCCATTCCACTTTTCTCAGCCGCCGGTTGAACCAGCAAAGAGCTTTGCATGGAACACAGTCTGGACCAACGCTTTTACCAGACCCAATCCCCGCACGTACCGGGAGTTGATCGATGATCCGCAGGCGGGTATTACCCGGGCTTACCTCTGGGTATTCCTGCTTTCGCTACTTGTTTATGGCGTCCAGTACGGTGCAATGGTCGCGAGGCTGGGTGTATCAGGCCTTCAGTATGTGTTTGGACTGGACACAACAGGCTTGCTCGGCGTTTTCCTGTGCGGCATCCCTTTGGCTGCCGTTCTTTCTGTGATAGGGCTTATTATCACCGGGGCTATCTCCACTGTCATTGCACGGGAGCTGGGTGGAGAGGGGACGTTCTACCAGGTTGTTTACGGCAGAGCCTGTTACTATGCTCCCGTTATGCTGGTCACAAGCCTGCTGGGCCTGATATCCTGGATGCCCTATATCGATTTGCTGGCTCAGATTGGCGGTGTGCTGCTCATTTTGTATGCGCTGATACTCGACGTCGTCGTCATGAAGGCTTCACATCGTTTCTCCTGGTTCAAGGCGGTCGTATCTAGCAGGGTGCTGGTGCTTGCGCTGGTGTTGATTGTGGCAATGGCGTGCAACGCGCTGGTTCTTTTATCATTTCAATGAATGGTCTGATGAACGGGCGAGGTGTACAGCACCGTTCGCGGATAACGCCGGTGCCATAAGCGAAACCCGGTTAAATAAACAAGGGCCGCGCTCCGAACGCGGCCCTTGCTGATTCACAGTGGTGATATGCTACTGGCCTGCCGGGGTGGCCATCATGCCCTCCGGTGAGGAGGGCGCGGGGTGCGGGGCAGGGGCGCTCTGGCCGAGCGCGGTCATCCCGGCGAGGATCACCAGCGCACCCCACACGGCGCTCGCTGCCGCGAGGTGCAGGCCGCGCCACAGCATCGGGATGATGAGCAGCACCTGCACGCCGCCGATGATCACCTGAAGCACAAACAGCCCCGCGAGCACCGCTGCCCAGCGCACGAGCAGCTTCTCCTGCTCCGCGCGGCGGATCGTTGTGAGCACCACCGCCGCCAGCACCACGGAGGTCGCCACCACCGTATAGCGGTGGATCAACTGGATGGCAATCTGCGGGCTGGAGTTGGGCGGCGGCAGCAGCCCGTTATGGCAGAGCGGCCAGTCCGGGCAGGCAAGCTGCGAGTTCGTGCCGACGACAAGTGCCCCGGTGAGCAGCAGGGCGAACACTACGCCGAGCGACACCAGGAGCAGCCGCGTGTAGCTGCGTGCGCGTTCAATGACGGGCGCACCGGTCACCGGCTGGAAGGCGGCGACGGCTGTCAGCAGCACCCCGGCGAAGATCAGCATCGCCATGCCCAGATGGAAGGCCACCGCCAGCGGCTCCAGCTCGGTGGCGACGACGATCGCGCCGAGCGGCACCTGCACCACAAGCAGCGTGACGGCGGCGGCAATCGGCCCGAAGATCTCCCGCCGGTCACGGTAACCGCGCCACGCGGCGACGAACAGCCAGATCATCAACGCCCCGCCAATGGCGGCAACGACGCGGTGCGCAAACTCGATGAACGCGGTGACATCCGGCGGGGGGATCACCTGCCCGTAGCACAGCGGCCAGTCCGGGCAGCCCAGGCCCGAGCCCGTAATGCGGACCACGCCGCCGACGACAATCAACAGGTAAACGGCGATGGCGGTTGCCATGCTCAGCCGGCGGAAGGCCCAGCTGGTCGCAGGTGTGCTCATAACGCTCTCTCGCTGGTCTTTCGTGGTCAGTTTCACAACTACCAAAATGATACCTTGTTTGGTCCGGATTGTCAGCAAAAGCGGGGGGACAAACGTGATTAGAGGATGCGCCCCTGCCAGCCATATGACAGGGGCGCTATTAGGTGGCGTTAGTGCTAGTCCAGCACTGTGTACTCGAAGTGACCGGAGACGTCGAGCCCGTATTCTTCAAGCTCGCCCTCCCCACATGCCTCGACGCGCAGGTCGTACAGGCCCGCTTCAAGGCCCGTGATGACCCAGCTTTCGCCTGCGTGCAGGATCTCACTGCCAAGCTGGTCCGGCCCCCACTCGCTGTCGGTGCTGGGCGAGAGGTAGATCCAGCAGAGGTCGATGCTGCTATCATTCACAATGGTGAACGTCACGCCGCTGTCGCTGAACGTCCAGGGGTACGTCCCGCTCTCCAGGATGATGCCGAACTCCTGGCTCAGGGTGTTACCTTCGCAGTCGTCGGCGCGCAGATCGTAGATGCCAGGCGGGATGTTCCTCAGCGTGAAGGTCGCGCCGGAAGCGACGATGTCGCTGCCAAGCTGGTCGTCACCCCATTCGGTATCCTCCGACGGGGAGACGTACAGATAGCACACATTGGAGGACGAATTGTTGATGACCTCCAGCGAAGCGGTTGCACTACCGCCGCTGGATGTCACGCCGCTGTCGCTGAACGTCCAGGGGTACGTCCCACTTCTCAGGGTGATGCCATACTCCTCGCGCAGGGTGTTACCTTCGCAGTCGTCGGCGCGCAGATCGTAGATGCCAGGCGGGATGTTCCTCAGCGTGAAGGTCGAGCCGGTAGCAACGATGTCGCTGCCGAGCTGGTCGTCACCCCATTCCGTATCCTCCGTTGGTGAGACATACAGATAGCACACACTGTAGGACGAATTGTTGATGACCTCCAGCGAGGCGGCGGCATCACTGCCGCTGGGCGCAGGTGCTGCCTGGGTGGGCTCTTGGGTGGGTTCAGGCGTGGGCTCGACAGTCGGCTCAACCGTCGGTTCAGGTGTGGGATCAGGGGCGAACAGGCCGCCGATGCCGCACGCGAGCGAGGTCAATGCCAGCGCGGCGAGTACCACCAGTAACCTGACTCTACCTTTATGTAACGGTAAGCGGCGCAACATGATAAGGTGATCCTCCTCCTCAGTGTGAGGAATTGAAATAGGAAGGGAAGTGATAGATAAGCGCCCATTCTAGTCACCGTGAAAAAAAGCGCAACACGCTCCGGCGGAAAGTGAGCATTATTCACAAAAAATTCGGAATTATTAGGGTAGTGGCAGGGCTTAAGGCGAGCCGCTGACGGCGGCTCGCCGTGGTAGGAGCACAGCCTAACTGCCCTCGAAGGTGTACGCCGCGCCCTCGGCGATCTCAAACCCGAAGACCTCAACGCCGCCCTCGGCGTC
>DGDY01000016.1 GCA_002385675.1 Anaerolineales bacterium UBA3940
GAAGTCGTAGTCGGCGGCCAGCGTGCCGTCATCCAGACAGACGGTCTGCGGGAAGACGTTGGGCGGGCGCTGGAACTCACGCGGCGCATATTCGGGCAGCGCGGCGGCGGCGTCCATCACCCCGCGCCAGATCGGCCCCGCGCCGGCCACGCCCGTCATGTTGATCATCGGCGAGTTATCCGTGTTGCCGACCCACACGCCGACCGCGATCTCCGTCGTGAAGCCCATCGTCCAGTTGTCGCGGAAGTCGTCGGTCGTGCCCGTCTTGGCGGCGGCGACATACGGCGGGCTGATCGGCGTGTTCTGGCCGAAGCTCGGGATGCGCGCCTCCTTGTCGGAGAGGATGTTCTGCAAGAGGTAGGCGTGCGCCGGGTCGATGGCCTGCGTGCCGGGCGGGATCTCAGCGGGGCAGCCCATCACGATCTCCTCATCGCGCATGATGCACTCGATGGCGTACGTGGGCCGGTACACACCGCCGTTTGCGATGGTCGCATAGGCATTCGTCCAGTCGAGCAGGTAGACCTCGCCCGCGCCGAGCGTCAGCGACAGGCCATAGTTGTGCGGGTTCGACGGGTCGCCCAGCGAGTCAATGCCCACGTCGTTGAGCACCTGAAGCAGCGCGGGCACGCCGACATAGTCCAGCGTGACCACCGCCGGGATGTTCAACGAGTTGGCGAGCGCGTAGCGCACCGTCACCGGCCCGTTGAAGCGCCCGCTGTAGTTGACCGGCTCGTACACGCCGAAGCCCGGAATCTCGTATGCAATCGGCACGTCCCAGAGCACCGTCGCGGGCGTGAAGCCCGCGCGGAAGGCCGCCAGGTACGTGAACGGCTTGATGGACGAGCCGGGCTGCTGCGGGGTCAGTGCGACGTTGACCTGCCCGCTGATCGACTCGTCGTAGAAGTTCCGGCTGCCGACCATCGCGAGGATCGCGCCGGTGTCCACGTCTATCACCACGACGGAGGCGTTGTTCACGTTGCGGTCGGTCAGCCCGGCAAGCACCGACTCGACCTGGGCCTGTGCGGCGTCCTGCAGGCGCGGGTCGATCGTCGTGTACACGTCGAAGCCGGAGGTGTAGATCGCTGTGCCGACCAGCGCCTCAAGCTGCTGCTGGACGTACACGACCCAGTGCGGGTACTTGGCGACGATGTTCGGCGCCTGGAACTCGCGGCTGGCCACGGCGGCGATATCCGCCTGTGCCGCCTGGATCGTTTCCGGCGTGGTGCAGGGCAGTTCCAGCGCGGTGACGCCGGTATCGATGCAGCCTGCCTCCAGCATCAGCCGCAGCACCTGCTCCTGCCGCCCCAGCGCCAGGTCCTTGTTAATGACCGGGTCGTAGACAGAGGGCGACTGCGGCAGCCCGGCGAGGAACGACGCCTCGGCAAAGTTCAGTTCTGATGCGCTCTTGTCGAAGTAGGTCTGCGCTGCTGCCTCAATGCCGTAGGCCAGGTTACCGTAGTAGATCTGGTTCAGGTACAGCTCAAGGATATCCTCCTTGCTGAAGCGGCGCCCAAGCTCCGCCGCGAGGAAGACCTCTTTCAGCTTGCGCTCGTAACTCTGCCCGGCGCGCTCTTCCTCGGGGATGAGCAGCGCGCGCGTCAACTGCTGTGTGATCGTGCTCGCCCCGGACACGATCCCGCCCTCGCGGGCGTTCTGGATGGCCGCGCGGATGATCGCCGGGATGCTAAAGCCGGGGTTGGTGAAGTAGTCCCGCTCCTCGGTGGCGACGGTCGCCACGATGACCCAGGGCGATATCTCGTCGAGCGTCACGTAGTCGCGGAAGCCGCCCTCGGGGTCGTTGATCTCGTAGAGCAGGTTGCCCTCGCGGTCGCGGATGCGCGTTGTCTGGAATTGCAGCGAGCGCGCCTGCAGGTCCTCAACGCTGTTGATGCCCCGGAACGACGGCGCGGTGACCTGCGAGTAGTAGATCGCCGCGATACCACCGCCGACCATCATGATGACGATGGCGGAGGCGATCAGCACCATGAGGATCTGCGGCACGCAGCCCCACGAGAGTGTCAGACGGCGGCGGGCGGCGCGTCTCTTCGCGCGCCTCTCACGGCGCGGCTGGCGGCGCGGCGCTGCCTCGCGGCGAGAGGACGGCCCGTAGGCGCGCTCAGACCCGTACGCAGGCCCGTACGACGGCGCAGAGAAGGTTGACGACGGCATGCGCCGGTCATCGGGTGGCATGCGTTGCTCGGCGTATGCCGACTCATCAGGCCAGTCGTAGCGGGGAGGCGTGTAGGGCGGCGCGGTGAAGCTGCTGTGCGGGACGGTGTACTGGGCCGCCTCGTCGTCAAGCTGATCGCGGTAGGCGGCACGCCCGACCATCGTCGCGTCGAGGTCCTCGAACGGCACGTCTCGCCGCAGGCGCAGGCTGTCCTCGGTCACGGGTGTGTCCTCGCCGAGCGGGGTATCGTCCTCCCGGCGCTGGCTGACCTGCGTCGCGCCGAAATCCTCAGGCCGGGGCGGTTCCGCCAGCCAGTCGCTCTGCCCTGCGCCCTGATCAGCAGGGATCGGATCGGTGGGGTGCGGGAAGGGCGGCGGCGTGCGACGCGGCGGCTCCGCCTGTGGTTCCTGCTCAGACGCGGCAGGAGCGCTGCCCGCCGGGCCGGGCCCGGCCAGCGGGGGCATACCCCGCGCCGGGGTGTCCTGCGCGGTCGGCGTGTCCTCGTCGATGCGCGGCGGCTCGGGGATGCCCGCCTGGGTGACGCCGGGGTGCTCCGGGTCCTGGCTGGGCACAGGCTCGCCGCGGTCTTCGAGGTCGTTCCAGCGGGCGGCTTCCTTCTCGGTGCGGTCTTTTGCGCCCATCAGCCGCCGGATGCGGTCTTCGGCGCGTTGGCGCTCGTCATCTGCGTTGGGAGCCGGCTGCCCGTCGTTTGTGTCGCGCCCGCGAAGGGGGCGAGTATCCTCAGGACGGGCCGAACGATCGTCGTCTACCATAGCTACCTCATCCAACAGTTAGACTTGCCTGTACTATAGCACGCCTGCCCGAAAACCTACACAAACGCTGGTCATGTTCATGAAGGGCTGGTAGGGATAGGCTGCCGGTGAAAACACCCAAACAGCCTTCCGGTTCTGGCGGGCTTCGGGCGGTTGCTGTTCGCGGAAATTCGTCCCATGCTGGCTCTTGTCGCATGGCCGGGCTCGTGGTATGCTCTTCGCAATTGTTATTGCAAGTTTTTGCAATAAGCCCGCGTTCTGCTAGTTCCCCCAGGAGGTCCTGATGTTACGCAGTGCGCCCCTTGCACCACCGGCCATGCATGCCCCTGATGGCTTCTTTTCTGTGTGGCTTTCCATCGTCGGCTGGGTGATCACCGCGGCGCTGATCGCCCTGGCCCTCCGCAACACGCGCGACCAGCTTGGCGAGCGCCAGGTGCCGCTGATGGGCATCATGGCGGCGGCGATCTTCGCCGGGCAGATGCTCAACTTCACCATCCCCGGCGGCACGTCCGGCCACCTGATCGGCGGCGCGCTAGCTGCGATTGTGCTCGGCCCCTGGGCGGGCCTGCTCGTGATGACGGCGGTCGTCGCCGTGCAGGCGCTGCTGTTTCAGGATGGTGGCCTGCTGGTGATGGGGCTGAACATCATCAATATGGGCGTGATCACGGCCTTCGTCGGCTACTTCGTCTACCGCCTCGTGCGGAAGATCGTGCCGGGGCGGACGGGCCTGCTGGTGGGCGCGGCGGCGGGCGCGTGGCTGTCGCTCGTGGTGACGGCGGCTTTTGCGGCGGTCGAGCTGGCGCTGTCCGGCACGTCGCCGCTGCGCTTCGCGCTCCCGGCGATGGTCGGCGTGCATGCGCTGATCGGCGTGGGCGAGGCGCTGCTGACCGTGTTTGCGCTGGGCTTCATCCTCGCGGCCCGGCCCGACCTCGTCACCGGGGAGGAAGCGCCCGGCCAGCGCAGCGCCGGCTGGGTAACGGTCGGGCTGGTGCTCGCTCTCGCCATCACCCTGCTCGCGCCGCTCGCCTCGCCGTACTCGGACGGGATGGAGCGCGTGGCGGAGGTCTTTGCGGAGCCGCAGGCCGTCGAGCGGCCTCCCGTCGGGTTTGCCGTGCCGTCGGAGCCGCAGTTCTTCGGCGAGTTCCGCGACGCGCCCTATGAGATTCTGCCCGACTACACCGTTCCCTTCCTCGGCGACAGCGGCGTGAGCACCATCGTCGCCGGGATGATCGGTGTGCTGATCGTGTTCGGCGTGGCGCTGGGGGTGGCTCGTCTCACCCGGCGCGACGAGCGCGCCCGGCCCTAGCCGCACCTGCCGCCTGCGCCGGGGCACATGAACAGCCACCTGATCGACGTCTACGCTGATACCGGCAGCGTCCTGCACACCGCCGACCCTCGCGCGAAGGTGTCGGCGGTGCTGCTGCTCATCGTGATCGTCGGCCTGACGCCCATGGGCGCGTTCGGTGCGTACGTGGGCTTTTTTGCGCTGGCGATGGCCGGGGCGCTCGTAGGGCGGCTCGACCCCTTGCTTATCGTCCGCCGCTCGCTGATCGCACTGCCGTTCGCGCTGGCGGCGATCCTGCTGATTTTTACCGTGCCCGGCCCGCCCGTGCTGA
>DGDY01000130.1 GCA_002385675.1 Anaerolineales bacterium UBA3940
ATCTGTGCCATCTGTGGACTCACCCCTATAAAATCCACCTGTAGCCAAAGGGAAGATAGCATGAAGACCCAGCCAACCGATCACCTCGACACGCTTGCCGTACATGCCGGGCAGGAGCCCGACCCCACCACCGGCGCGATCATGACGCCCATCTACCAGACATCCACTTACGTGCAGTCCGCCCCCGGCGAGCACAAGGGCTACGAGTACTCGCGCACCGACAACCCGACACGCACCGCGTTGCAGGCGAACATCGCCGCGCTGGAGGGCGGCGCGTACGGGCTGGCGTTCGCCTCCGGCCTGGCCGCGACCGACACGCTGCTGCGCCTGTACGGGCCGGGCGACCATGTGATCGTCGGCAATGATGTGTATGGCGGCACATACCGCCTGTTCGAGCAGGTACTCAGGCGCTACGGGCTGGAGTTCAGCTACGTGGACGTGACCGACCCGGCTGCAGTGGCCTCCGCCATCCGCCCGGAGACGCGCCTCATCTGGCTGGAGACGCCCACCAACCCCCTTCTCGCCATCGCCGACATCGAGGACATCGCGCGGCGCGCCAGAGGCTCCATCGCCGGGGAGCACATCCGCATTGCGGTGGACAACACGTTCGCCTCGCCCTACCTGCAGCAGCCGCTCCGGCTGGGCGCGGACATCGTTGTCCACAGCACGACCAAGTACCTCGGCGGGCACTCGGATGTCGTCGGCGGCGCGATTGTCACCAACGACGCCGAGGTGTACGAGCGGCTCAAGTTCCTGCAGAACGCCGTCGGCGCGGTTCCCGGCCCGCTCGACTGCTGGCTGACGCTGCGCGGCATCAAGACGCTGCACCTGCGGATGGCCCGCCACAGCGAGAACGCGCAGGCTGTGGCGGAGTATCTTGAGGCGCACCCGAAGGTCGAGCGTGTGTACTACCCCGGCCTGGAGTCTCACCCGCAGCACGAGCTGGCCCGCAAGCAGATGCGCGCGCCGGGCGGCATGGTGTCGATCATCATGAGGGACGGCGAGGAGGCGGCGCGGCAGTTCGTGCAGCGCACGCGCCTCTTCGCGCTGGCGGAGTCGCTCGGCGGCGTCGAGTCGCTCATCGAGCACCCCTACAGCATGACCCACGCCTCGACCGCCTCCAGCGAGATCGCGGTGCCGCCGGGCCTGGTGCGGCTGTCCGTCGGCGTGGAGCACATCGACGACCTGCTCGCCGACCTGGAGCAGGCGCTGGCGGATTAGTCACTTCGCAAGCAGAGGGGGTTTTGCCCTCGCGATGTTGATCAGCCGGATTGTATGCAACCCGCATAGTGAGAAAGGAAGCAACGCATGACCGAAGCAACCACCATCCCTTCCCGCGAGGAGATTGCGCCGGAGCACCGCTGGAACGCGGAGAGCGTCTTCGCCTCGACCGCCGAGTGGCAGGAGACGTACGACCGGACTCTGCAGGACATCGAGAAGGCGAGCGAGTACCAGGGGCATCTGGCCGACGGCCCGGACGTGCTGCTCGCGTTCTTCAAGCACATGGAGGCGATCTTCCAGGCGGTGGGCAAGATCTACGTCTATGCCTACATGTCCTATTCGGTTGACTCGACCGATCAGGAGGCAGCGGCGCTGGTCGGCAAGGGGCAGGCGCTGCTGGGCCGGGGCGTGGCGAGCGTGGCCTTTGCCGACCCCGAGATTCTCGCGATTGGCCGCGAGATGCTTGAGCAGTGGATGCAGGACGAGCCCGAACTGCGCACCTACGAGCACTACTTCGACGACCTGTTCCGCAAGCAGCAGCACGTGCGCTCCGCCGAGGTCGAGGAAGTTCTCGGCATGATTGCCGACCCGTTCATGACGGTGCGCACCACCGCCGAGGCCCTGGCCGACGCCGATCTCACGTTCCGCCCCGCGCAGACGAGCAGCGGCGAGGAGGTCGAGGTCGGGCAGGGGAACATCACGCACCTGCTGAGCAGCCCTGACCGTACCCTCCGCCGCACCGCGTGGGAAAGCTACGCCGACAGCTATCTGGCGTTCAAGAACACATTTGCTAGCAACCTCGCCGTTGCGATGAAGGGCGATGTGCTCAGAGCCCGCGTCCGCCGCTATAACTCCTCGCTGGAGGCGGCGCTGTTCGAGGACAACATCCCCACCGAGGTGTTCTTCAACCTGATCGACACCTTCCAGAAGAACCTGCCGACCTGGCATCGCTACTGGGCCGTGCGGCGCAAGGCGCTCGGTGTGGATGAGCTTCAGCCGTATGACGTCTGGGCGCCGCTCACCGGCAGCGAGCCTGAGGTTCCCTACGATCAGGCGGTGGAGTGGATCTGCGCGGGGCTGGAGCCTATGGGCGAGGAGTACCTCGCAACGCTGCGGGCGGGCTGCTACGAGGACCGCTGGATAGACATCTACCCCAACCGGGGCAAGCGGCAGGGCGCGTTCTCCTTTGGCTGGCAGGGCACGCACCCCTTCATTGTCATGAGCTATGGCAACAACTTCAGGAGCATGAGCACGCTCGCGCATGAGCTGGGCCACTCGATGCACTCGTACTACACCTGGAAGACCCAGCCTTCCGTCTACGCGCAGTACACCATCTTCCTCGCGGAGGTCGCCTCGAACTTCCATCAGGCGATGGTGCGCCGCTATTTGCTCGACCACCTCGAAGACCCCGCCGCCCGCATCGCGGTGATCGAGGAGGCGATGTCCAACTTCCACCGCTACTTCTTCATTATGCCGACGCTCGCGCGCTGGGAGCTTGAGATGCACGAGCGGCTGGAGCGGGGCGAGGCGCTGACCGCCGACGTAATGAACAGCCGCATGCTGGAGCTGTTCGCCGAGGGCTACGGCGACGAGATGCGCTACGACCCGGACCGCGTCGGCATTACGTGGGCGCAGTTCACACACATGTACATGAACTTCTACGTCTTCCAGTACGCGACGGGCATCTCCGGCGCGCACGCGCTCGCCAAGCGCATTCAGGAGGGTGAGGAAGGCGCGGTCGAGGCCTACATCAACTTCCTGAAGGCGGGCAGCTCGGCCTACTCGCTCGACATCCTCAAGCGGGCAGGTGTGGACCTGACCACGCCGGAGCCGGTCGAGGCGGCGTTTGAGGTGCTGGCCTCCTACGTGGACGAGCTTGAGGCCCTGACGAGCTAGACCTGATAGGGACGATGGTAGGGGCGGGTCTGAGCCCCGCCCCTACGGATCGCATCTTT
>DGDY01000250.1:0-1229 GCA_002385675.1 Anaerolineales bacterium UBA3940
TCTGTCATAACCCCTTCCTATAATCAGGGCCAGTTTATTGAGCGCACCATCCAGAGCGTGCTTGCTCAGGAGATTGATGGCCTTGAGTACGTCGTGATCGACGGCGGCAGCACAGACGAGACGCTCGATATCCTCCGCCGGTACGAGCCGGAGGTCCGGTGGGTATCGGAGAAGGACGAAGGCCAGGCGGATGCGGTCAACAAAGGCCTGAAAAGCACCTCGGGAGAGATCATCGGCTGGCTCAACTCCGATGACATTTACTACCCCGGCGCGCTCCAGACCGTCCGCGCCTTCTTCCAGTCTCACCCGGATGTCGACGTGGTCTACGGCGATGCGTACCACATCGACGAGGCGGATGAGATCATCGAGCCGTACTACACCGAGCCCTGGGACCTGGAACGGCTGAAGGACATCTGCTACCTCTGCCAGCCCGCCGTGTTCTTCCGGCGGCGCGTCGTCGAGCAGTTTGGTATGCTGGACGCGCAGCTCCACTACTGCATGGACTACGAGTACTGGCTGCGCCTGGCGCTGGGCGGCGCGAGGTTCGCCTACCTGCCGAAAGTCCTCGCCGGTTCCAGACTGTACGAGACGAACAAGACGCTCGGCAGCCGGGTCGCGGTGCACCGGGAAATCAACGACATGATGCTCAAGCGGCTGGGGCAGGTGCCCGACCGCTGGATTTCCAACTACGCCCATGCCGTGATCGACTCGAAAGGGATCGAACGCAGCCAGCGCCTGCGCTTTGGCGTCAGCGTGTCGGCAATGGTAATTTACGCCTCTCTCCGCTGGAACAAGAAGCTTTCACCAAACCTGGCCCGTACGTTGGCTAGCTGGATTAGCGACAGTGCACACGGTACAGTTAAGCGAGTGTTGCAACGATGAGAATCGGTTTCGATGTCAGCCAAACGGGGAAGAACAAAGCGGGCTGCGGCTACTTCGCGGATAGCCTGATCCGCCATCTGGCCGATCTCGATCCAAATAACGAGTACATTCTTTACCCGACGTTCGGCGATTTCTTTTTTGATCCGGACTGGCCCAAGAGCACGCGCATGATCCGCCGCCCGAACTTCAAGCGCGGGCTGGCACACCGCACGTTTGAAGCGGCGCAGTTCTTCTGGAGCAACCCGCCGCAGCAGGCCGAGGCCATGCTGGGAGCGCCGGACATCATTCACGCGAACAACTTCTACTGCCCTGTGTGGTTGAAGAACACTCGTTTGATCTATACGCTC
>DGDY01000250.1:1548-2923 GCA_002385675.1 Anaerolineales bacterium UBA3940
TCTCCGAGTACAGCCGCGCTCACTTCCTGGAAACCTTCCCTCACTATCCGGAAGAGAAAGTCGTTACCGTGTACCCTGCCAGCCGCTTTGCGGGGAAACCAGCCGTCCCGTCGAGGCCCGACGGATTGCCGCCTTTGGAAACGGGAGGCTTCTGGCTGAACGTGGCCACGCTGGAGCCGCGCAAGAATCACGAGCGCCTGCTGCGTGCCTACGCCCGGCTGAAACAGCACAGGGGGTCTACCTTCCCGCTGGTGCTGGTTGGCGCTCGCGGCTGGCTGATCGAGGGCTTCCGCAAGCGGATAGCCGAGCTGGGGCTGGAGCAGGATGTGCTTATGCCCGGCTATATCGACGACACAGCTCTCCAGTGGCTCTATCAGAACTGCTTTGCTTTCGTTTACCCATCGCTCTTTGAGGGCTTCGGGCTGCCCGTGCTGGAAGCGATGAGCCTGGGGGCGCCGGTCATCAGCTCCAACACCAGCTCGCTCCCAGAGATCGTCGGCTCGGCGGGGCTGCTCGTCGACCCGCTCGACGTGGACTCGATATTCGAGGCGATGCTCCTGCTTACCGAGGATGAGCAGACCCGCATCGCCCTGAAGGAGTGTGCCCTGGAGCGCGCAAACGAATTTTCATGGGAACACACGGCCCGGCAAGTTCTCAAGCTGTACGAGTCGCTGGCAGCTTGAGACGGGCCGGTGGCTAGAATGAACAACTTCTGATCCTGTTACACAATGAACGGGTGGCAACACCCTGTTCCTCAGAATGGAGAGACGACAATGCTGCTTCGCAATAAGACTTTTACCATGATCTGGGCTTCCCTGTTTGCTTTGACCGTCCTGCTGCTGCCGACCGCAAAGGCCCATGCGTACCTTGATCCCGGCACCGGCAGCCTCATTATTCAGCTCTGCGTCGGCGGCGTGCTGAGCGTCGCGGTGTTCCTCAAAGTTTTCTGGACCCGCATCAAGAGCCTGTTTACCGGGCAGGCTGAGGCGGCAGATGTCGCGTCTGATCAGCCCATCGTGACCACCGAGGAGAATGATTAAGCGTGCAGGGAGATACGCTGCGGAATCGAGTTGAGGCGTCCTTCCGTGACCCGAGCGGGTTCATGTTTCGGCATGATGGGACGCTCTACCGTCAGGTGAATGTCGCGTACCAGCAGGACTACGACACGTTGATGGCCTCGGGGCTGTACGAGCGGCTTGTCGAGGCCGGGCTGCTCATCCCCCACGCCGAGGCGTCGCTCGAACTGGCGCGCACCGGCGAGGCGTACAAGGTGCTCAGGCCGAGCGTGGTGGAGGCTATCTCGTACCCGTACGAGTGGTGCTTCAGCCAGTTGAAGGCGGCGGCTCTGGCAACGCTGAAGATCCAGAAGCTGGCG
>DGDY01000250.1:3143-5620 GCA_002385675.1 Anaerolineales bacterium UBA3940
ATACCGACGTGCGCATCAGCCAGCTTCTGCGCGTGTTCATCGACGGCATCCCGCTTGACATGGCCTCGAAGCTGCTGCCGCGGCGGACCTACCTGCGCCCGGCGCTCAGCCTGCACATCCATCTGCACGCCAGAGGGCAGCAGAGGTTCAGGGGCGAAAGCGCGAGCCAGCGTGTGAGCACATCACGGATGGGCCGCAATGCGCTGATCGGCGTGCTTGACAGCCTGGAGAGCGGGATCAAAAAGCTGAACTGGCACGCGGGCGGCACCGACTGGGCGGACTACTACCAGGGCGATAGCTACAGCGCGTCCGGGCTGGAGCACAAGCAGAAGGTGATCGCCGAGTGGGTCGAGCAGGTGAAGCCGGGCACGGTCTGGGACCTGGGCGCGAACACCGGGCTGTTCAGCCGGCTGGCATCCGCACGGGGGATTCCAACTGTTGCGTGGGATGTGGACCCCGGCGCGGTGGAGATCAACTACCGGCAGGTCGTTGAGAAGGGCGAGGCGAACCTGTTGCCGCTGATCCTCGACCTGACCAACCCCAGCCCGTCGCTCGGCTGGCATCTGCGCGAGCGCATGTCGCTGCTTGAGCGCGGACCGGTCGATATGATCTTCGCGCTGGCGCTGATCCACCACATTGCTATTTCCAACAATGTGCCGCTCGACATGGTCGCCCGGTTCTTCGCCGAGCTCTGCACATGGCTGATCATCGAGTTCGTGCCGAAGGAAGACCCTAAAGTTCAAACGCTCCTGTTATCACGCGAGGACATCTTCCCCGACTACACGCAGACCGGTTTTGAAGCTGCCTTCAGCCAGTACTTCACCATCGAACAGAGCCAGCAGGTTGTTGATTCGACGAGACGGCTGTATCTGATGAAGGTGAAGGGGTACAATGAAGACTAAATTAGAGAAGTTTGCCAGCTACGCCTTTTACCCTTTCCTCTTTGCGGCTCACTCGGTGCTGCATCTCTACGTTGAAAACGCAGACGTGCAGCGGTTCTCGGCTGCCATTGAGCCCCTTGGGCTCATCTTCGGTGCGGTCCTGGTGATCTATGCACTGAGCAGGGTTGTCCTTAAAGCAGACACAAGCGCCGGCATCATTGCAACCGCAGTAGCCGTTGCATTTATGTACTACGGTTACGTGTATAAATTCCTCGATCGCAACGTCCTTCGCTCGGTCAAACTCGATCATTCATACATGGTACCGCTGTGGTTGCTACCCTTTGTCGCTGTTGTCGCACTTGTCGTATGGAAGCGACTTGATGCGCCATCCGCGAATAGGTACCTGAACCTGATATCGGCAGCGTTGATTGTTACCACTATGCTGCCCCTGATACAGTTTACGCCCGCCGCGGCAGCCGGTACTGTGCAGGATCAGCAGGGCGCTGTTGAGAGCCTTGCACCCACTACCGGCAGAAGCCTTGACGCCAGCATCGAGCTCGACACACCACCGGACGTGTACTACATCATTCTGGATGGCTACCCCCGTGCGGACATCCTGGCGGAGCGCTACGGCTACGACAACAGCGAGTTCCTGGAAGGTCTGGAATCCAGGGGCTTCTATATTGCTGACGGAAGTCACAGCAATTACGGGCAAACGATTCTATCGTTAACGTCCTCCCTGAACATGGACTACCTGGACACACTGATTGACATTGAAGCGTCACAAGACGCCTCTGTCGGTATCCTGTACCCGTTCCTCAAGAACAATCGTGTCCTGCAGGAGTTTGACAGGAGAGGTTATACAACCATCCACTTCCCTTCTGGGTGGGGTGCGACAGATGGCAATCAATTCGCCGATGTCAACCCACGGCTCTCGTTTATCAATGAGTTCACAGCAAACCTCTACAATCACTCGTTAGCAAAGCCCTTCGTGCCGTACCTTCCACGGAGCGGACAGAGAACGGCTGTTCTCAACCTGTTTGAGCGGCTGCCGGATGTCGCCGATAATGAGGAGCCTACCTTTGTTTTTGCTCATGTTGTCGCACCGCATCCGCCGTTCATCTTTGATCAAGAAGGGAATTTGCCGCAGCGCATCCGAGAGTTTGAGCATTTCGGAGCCAGTTGGCGGCCCGAATCAGCACTCCTTGAGCAAATTTCCTATCTCAACCAGCGCGTCGAGGAGGTTGTTGACAATATTCTTGCCCGGTCGGAAGAGCCACCCATCATCATCATACAGTCAGATCATGGGCCGGCCTCGAACGGTAGTCACGTGCAGGAGATGATGCCGATCCTGAATGCCTACTATCTACCAGAGGGTGGTGACGGGTACCTGTACCCGTCTATCACACCGGTAAACACGTTCCGGCTGATCTTCGACCTTTACTTTGATGGTGAATTCGGTCTACTCGAGGACAAACACTTTTTCTCCTTTTACGGAGCGCCTTTTACTTTTTGCGATGTAACTCCGGGGATGCTGGATGAAGAGAGCTGGCCCACACGCGCAGCCAGCATGCTGGAGGAGAACTCATATCGAGT
>DGDY01000264.1 GCA_002385675.1 Anaerolineales bacterium UBA3940
CAGCGCGCCCTGCTCAAGCAGCCATGCGGCGGCGTAGGCATCACGGGGGGTGGTGGTGGCGTAGGTCAGCGATCCGGTGTCCTCGTAGATGCCGAGCAGCAGTAGCGTTGCCTCGATGGCGGTCAGCGGGATGTGCTGCTGCTGCAGCCGCTCGACAAGGATCGTCACTGCCGCGCCGGTCTCCTCGACCCACACCTGCCATGACGGGTCGAGGCCGTCGCGCAGGGTGTGGTGATCGATCACCTGAATAACCGTCTCGTCGCTCATGCCGCGCGGCGTCTGGAGCGCCTGCGTATCGACGAGCGTGATGTGACGCACATCCTCTTTGGGTAAATCCCGATAGCGCACGAACGGAAGCTCATCCCAGTACAGCGCCATGAAGTGCCGGACGTTCCGGTTAATGCGCTGAGGCAGCACCGGGAGCGCGCTGGGCATGAGCTTATGCGCGGCGAGGCACGAGGCCACCGCGTCAAAATCCGCGTTATCGTGCGTCATGATCAGCTCGGTCATGGCGACGATTGTAGCTAATGCAGGGGTTTCAGGCCAGATAGGGGAAAGCCCCGCCCGTTACCAGCCGAACGGCCCGCTGTAGGGTTGCCCGACGGGGAGCCTCGCCCGCTTGATCACCCCGATGAGGTGGAGTGCCAGCACGATCAGCCCGCCCGCTGCAATCAGGTAGCTCTCGGTGGGGACCCGGCGTTCGAGCACGGCGTTTTGCGGGTCGCCGGGCTGATAGGCCACCTCGACGCTCTGGCCAGGCGCATACCGGGCTGTCACGGCTTCCGCCTCCGCCTGCGCGTTGAAGGTGTGGCCCTCGCGGAATGTTACGGCGTCGTTGGTATACATCTGGCCGTCTACCTCGTAGGTGTAGGTGATGATGGGCTGCCAGCGCGCAATGTCACCGGCCATGCCCGAGACAGTGACCGGCTCCACGCGGGACTCGACAACCTCGCCCGGTGCGGTCGGCCAGCCGGCGCTTTCGGCGAGGCGCATCACCGGCCTGCCACCAATCAGGAGCGCCCCCAGCCCGATCACGCCGACCAGGGCGCTGTACAGCACCAGCCCTATCAGATTGGCGCGGTAAGTTGCCGGGCCGCGATCCGCCTCGGCAAGCTGTCTGTAGCCGCGCTGCCAGATCGCCACGATGATGGCGATATAGGCCACAAGGGCAATCGCCGCCGCGATGAGGAGTATGATCGGCATGTCGTTACCTCCAGTAGCATGCCGGATATCTACTTAGAGTATAACGATTGCCGGTGCGGGGGGAATCAAAAAGGCCCGCCCGTTATGGGCGGACCAGGGCGGGTGGTCGCTACTCGCCACGTGTGCCAAGGGGCTCGAAGCCGCTGCCCTCTTCCGCCGTGTCGCGCTCCCGCGCGCCGCCATAGGTCACACCGCCCGGCTCGGGCATAATGACGGCCAGCACGATGTACAACAGCAGACCGGTCCCGTTCGCCATGGTCAGCAGCACGAATGCCAGCCGGACGAGCACAGGGTCAATATTCAGGTATTCGGCGATGCCGGCGGCGACGCCGGTAAGCATCCGGTCAGTAGCGCTCTTGGTCAGCCTCTTCTGAGCAGTCATGTCTGTCCTACCTCTTTCCATAAGAATGGTCGGTTGAGTTTGCCGCTAAGTGTCTACCTGATTCTACGCAGCTTTGCCCCGAAGGTTGCAAGACGCGGGCGCCGCCGCCGCGCGGAGCCAGGGCCGGGGCGTGGCGCCTGATTCAGGCAAATGGTCAGTCTGGTGTATAATCGGGGGCGTAACTGGTTCCAACTGCGGCAACAGGGGCCGAGATGAACTTTACATCACGAAATTTGCACCTTGACCTGCTGCTCGAAGCCGGAATTGACGGGCTGGAGATCGTCGAGGCGACGCAGCCCGCCCGCAGCTTCCGCGCCGCCGAGCTTCAGCAGGCAGGCCTGCGCATTGAGGATGGGGATGGCACGACGGTAGCGGCGCTCGGCGCGGAGTTCGCGCCGGACCAGTCCGGGCAGCTTCTGGTGCTGGTATTGTCATCCGGCGATGAGCCCGGCCTGATCCGCCCGCTGGCCGAAGCCGTGCTCGCCGGGGCGATCAGCGAGCCAGCCGTCGAGGCGCTCGGCTCCGGCGTGCTGCGCTTCGACCGGGCGCTGACGAGCGCGGACGCCACGCCGGAGGTGTTCGACTGGCTGGCGCGGGCCGTCGTGCGCCTGCTGACGGCGGATGCTGGGTCGCTGTCCGATGAGGCGCTCGCTTCACTGCTGGAGGTCCCCTACGAGCCGCCCCTGCCTGCCGCCGAGCCTGAGCCGGAGCCGGAACCGGAGCCTGTGCAGACTTTCGAGCCGCCCGCCCCGCAGCCCGAGCCGGAACCTGTGCAGGCCGTTGATCAGCCCACTCTGGAGCCGGAGCCTGAACCGGAATCCCAGCCGGAAATGATCGAGCCGGTGGTCGAGCCTGCGGAAGAAGAGCCCGAGGAGGAGCCGGGCGGGCGCTGGCGGCTGTTTAACGGGCAGTGGGCTGAGAAGGAGCCCGAACCTGAGCTTGATGAGGCGCAGCGCGAGCTGTTCCGCGTATTGATGGGGGATGTCGAACCGCCAGAAGACGCACCGCCCGCTGCGCCCGAGCAGGAGCCACCCGCGCCAGAGAAGCGCCCGCTGGACGAGCTTCAGGCCATTGCGCGGGAGGAGATCGGCGACGAGGCCGCCGAGATGCTGACTGAGGAGGATCTGCGGCTGCTCGTCGAGGCGCTGCGCGGGGAGGGCGCCGAGGGGCCGCGCGCCAGCGTTTCCGGCGAGGCGAAGGAGCCGCCGCCCGAACAGAGCGATGAGGCGGGGCTTGCCGAAGATGGCGTGTTTGACACGGACTGGCTTGAGGATTACGAAGCGGTGATTCAGGGCGAGCCGGTGCGCCCCGCCGATGAGTGGGTGGAAGCGCCATCGCCTGCCGGGCCGATGCCCCTGCGTGACGTGGCCCGCCAATCCCAACCGCCCGCTGAGGACGAGCCTGACGAGGTTCCCCCGGCGCATGAGAACACCGACCGGTACGAGTATCCGCCCCCCTCGCAGGTGCGCTCGGATGATGGCCCGCCCAGGACCTACTATCTATGCCTGGAGTGTGGCCGCTATTCGGCGGTCCAGGTAGGCCCGAACAGGTATGAGTGCACCGAGTGCGGCTACGTGATCGAGTATCGCAACACGTCGCCGCCGCGAGAACCAGCCGAGTGGAGAAACCAACCTGAACCCTGAAACAGTGGCAAAAACCGACCGACCGGTCGGTTTTTTGTGGTACAATAGCGCTGACATGTCTCGGATCTTACCCCCTGTTTTCTCAATCAAACGGAGGAGGCTACCTTGCGAGTCGTAGTATGCACGAAAGAGACGCCCGACACCGCGGCGAAAGTCCAGGTGACGCCTGAAGGCATGGTCACCTGGGGGGACGCGCCGCTCGTCATCAACCCCTGGGACGAGTACGCGGTCGAGGAGGCCATCCTGCTGACCGAGCGCGGTGCGACGGGCACGACCGTCATCGGTGCTGGCACGGAGGACACCAAAGAGGCGCTTAAGCACGCGCTGGCGATGGGCATCGATGAGGCGGTGCTCGTTAGCGACCCGGTGCTGCAGGGCGCCGATGCGCTCGTGACCTCGCACGTGCTGGCGAAGGCGATCGAGAAGGTGGGCGACGTCGGGCTGGCGATCTTCGGTAAGATGACGACCGATGGCGGCACCGGCGCGGTCCCGGTGCAGGTCGGGCGCTGGCTCGGCTGGCCGACACTGACTTATGTCTTCAAGATCCGCGAGATCGACTTCGGCGCGGGCACGATCACTGTTGAGCGGCTGCTTGAGGAGGGCAAGCAGATCGTGCAGGCCAAGTTGCCCGCTGTGATCAGCGTGGTGAAGGACATCAACGAGCCGCGCTATCCCTCGTTCATGGGCATCCGCAAGGCATCCCGCGCGCAGATCCCGACGTGGAGCGCGGAGGACATCGGCGTGGAC
>DGDY01000128.1:0-2833 GCA_002385675.1 Anaerolineales bacterium UBA3940
GACACACTAGAGAGAGGGGAAGCGAAGTGGCGTCCAAAAAGAGCGCACAGGAGCGACTGTACGAGGCGGCGGAGGAGCGGCGGCGGCGCATTGCCGAGCAGCAGCAGGCGACCGGCTGGACCGCGCCCACACCGGGCGCTCCGCGCCCGGTTCTCCAATCCTATACCCCGCCGGCCCCGACTCCGCCACCGCGTGCCGAGCCGCGCCGCTTCGACGAGGGCTACCTGGGCGTCACCTACGGCTCGCAGTCACCGCGCTATCAGAACGTCGGTCCGGTGCCCCCTGCCACGCCGCCGATTGAGTCGGAGATGCNNCCGCGTGCCGAGCCGCGCCGCTTCGACGAGGGCTACCTGGGCGTCACCTACGGCTCGCAGTCACCGCGCTATCAGAACGTCGGTCCGGTGCCCCCTGCCACGCCGCCGATTGAGTCGGAGATGCAGGCGATGCCGGAGCTGGTCACGCCGGGGCCGCCGCGCCAGGTGTGGACGCCATTCGTCGACCCTACGCGCGTGAGCAAGACGAGCAGCCGCCTCCCCGAGCGGCGGCTGTGGACCGGGCCGCGCGGCAACGACGTGAACGTGGGCGACATCCTGCCGAACCTACAGGAGGCGTGGCGCCCGCTGTTCCGCCCGCAGGAGGTGTACGAGGAGCTGGCGGGCGGCGCGTCAGAGGAGGCGATTGAGGCGACGCGCCAGGAACTCATCGAACAGTCCCGGACCTGGAACCCGCTCAAATCGCTCCCCGCCGCCGTACAGGCGTTTCGGCTGCGCGGGCCGGCGGGTGTGGGGATCGCCGGCGTGCCGGAGGGTGTCATTCGCAGCTTCGATATTCTACGGGACGTGACGGAGCGCGGGCTGGGCGTCGCCAAGCTGGAGACAGCGGGCATCGTCGACCCCACGCGCCTCGGCGGGCGGCAGGTCGGCCCGTTCATCAAACGGCTGGCGGTGAACGCCCTGCGGGCGGCGGGCTTCGAGGAGAAGGCACAGGAGGTGAGCGACCGCGACCCCGCCTTTCTGACGCGCGTCGTGGCCGACGCCATCGTGGCGAAAGAGGAGCGGGGGGAGGACGCCCCGCAGCTGCGCCGTATCCTGGAGTTCTTCGAGCCCGACGGCGGTGAGCGCGTGCTGGCCGAGCAGCGCCAGCTGCGGCTGGCCCGTGACCTCCCGTTCCGCTCGCAGTGGCAGCTGTCGGAGTTCACCTACGAGGGCACCGAACCGCTGGTTTCTGCTGTGCAGCGCGTGCTGGCCGGCGATGACATGGAGACGGTGTTGCAAGAAACCGAGGCGGACCTGGACACGCCGCAGCGCTGGCGCGACGTGATGCTCGGCATCGTGCTCGACCCGCTGAACGTGCTGGACATCGTGCCGATTGCCAAGCTGCCCGTCGTCGGCCAGGTCGGCGGCGGCGCGCGGGTGCGCGAGATCAACTGGGCGGACGCCGCCCGTACCCGCATGGTGCTGGCCGCCCCCGACCCCGACGCGGTGCTCGAGGCGTTCCGCCGCACGCAGGACATCTCCGAGCCGCGCTTGATTGAGCGCATCCCGCTGTTCGCCCGCACCAATGAGACGAAGGCAGCGCGCATCGCGGCGGAGAGCACGGACGTTCTGTTCGGGCTGCGCGGGCACATGGCGGATAACGCCGCCGACGCGCTCAAGGCCATTGGCGTGGACTTGCACCCCGACCGCGCGCTGTTCGAGGTGTTCATGAACCCGGCGGCGGATGACATCGCCGGGACCGGGCGCAGCGCGGACGAGATTAAGCGCGCGCTGGGGCTGGCCGGCGACCAACTCGGGCCGTCCTACTCGGCGACGGGTGAGGTGCTGGATATGTTCAACAGCCCCGCCGCCATCCGCACCCGCGCGGTGCTGGAGAGTTTCAGCGGCAAGCAGGGCCAGGACCTCATCGGGCAGTGGGACAAGGTGGAGCGGGCGTGGGCGGACGCGCTCGGCGTGCGCGGCGTGCGCCCGGGTAAGCGCGACGATCTCATAGCGGCCGCCGAGAATGAGTTTGTGACGTTCCTCAACCGACTGGAGGGGGCAGCGCGCAAGGCGGTAGGGCTGCCGGACGAGCCGTCCAAGCTGTTGGCCGCCCGGCGCGCCCTCGACAACCTCCAGGGCGTGTTTGCCACCTACTTCCACATGGGCCTCAGCCCCGGCTGGGCGGTGCGCAACTGGACCAACAACAACGTCACGCTGTTCATCGACGGCGTGGACATCATCACGCCCCTGCGCCGCATCGAGGACAATATTCGCGATTACGAAGTGCTGGGGTCAGCGCTCTCGCAGGGTGGCGGCATCGGGCGCATCGGGGATGTGGGTGACAACATATTTCAGCGGTTCGCTAAGAAGGCGCTGCTCGGCTACCGGCTGGGGCAGCGGGCTGAGCGGGCAGCGAGCTTCCGCGCCATCTGGCACGGCTTCAAGCAGACCATGCAGCGGTATCACCGTCTCGGCCAGTCCATCCCGCTCGAGCGATACGACGCGCTCGTGCGGGCGCTTGGCGACGCCGATCTGGCGCGCGAGGTACTGCGCGCGGTGGAGAGTTCGTGGACGGTCAAGCAGCTCGACCAGGTGATTGCCCGGTTCGAGCGCGAGCCGTGGCGGCTGATTGAGGACGAGAAACTGCTGGAGCGGCTGCGGCGGGTAGACCTGTACGACGACGTGGATAAAATGCTGGCGGAGGTGGACGACCTCAACGCCCTCCCCCAGCGGTTCGAGGAGTACCTGGAAGCGGCGCGCAAGCGGGCGGACGATACAGTCGGGCTGCAGCCGCCGCAGGCGGGCACGGTGGACCAACTGGTTATCGCCGACACCGAGTACGCGGTGAACGACGT
>DGDY01000128.1:3098-4129 GCA_002385675.1 Anaerolineales bacterium UBA3940
GGCCCAGCGTGACGCGCGCGATGCTGCGAAACAGTACGCGCAAATGTACATCGACGAGGCCAACGACCTGCGGGCAGCGGGCAGCCTGACCAATGAGCAGATCGACCAACTGTTTGATTTGACGGCTCGCTTCTCAAAGATCTCGGCGCAGGAAGACTTGATGGCGGGCAGTACGCGCACGACCATCGACCGGCTGCGCAACTCCCTGTATCACCAAAACGGCCTGCACTGGCAGGACCAGCCGGAGTTTGCCCACGCCGTACAGGTGGCGGGCACCGGACGCGAGGGGCGCGCCCTGGCGTGGGACCACTACTTCTCGCTGCGCGATGAGTGGTGGACGAGCGTGCGCCGCCAGTCCTTCGACGCCTACACCGAGGTCGGGCAGCAGATGGCGCAGGTTCTCGGGCGTGACCTCGTGGACGTGCCGGTGTGGAACGACATCATGGTGCGGCACGGTATTGGCACCGGCGATTGGGACATCTTCCGCCAGGTGCAGGCGGTGGGGCACGAGCACGGCATTGATAATATCTGGCACCTGACCAACTACCTCAAGAAAGAGGGGCTGCTGGCGGACGACGTGCCGGTGTTCCAACCCGAGCACATCACCGCCGATAACTACCCGGCGATTGTGGAGAGCCTGCGCGGGCGCGGGGTGCGAGAGGCGGCGGAGAGAGCGCCCGACGTGGCGGCGCTGGAGGCGCGTATCGCAGCCATCCGTGAGCGGATGGCGGAGCTCAATGCGCGGCTCGCGGGAGAAGGCGTCGCTGACGAGGCGGGTGAGGTCGTCACCGATTGGGAGCGGCCTGTGGTGCCAGACCCGCCAGCGCTTGACGCGGCTTTCCGGCGGCAGATGGATGAGCTTAGCGTTCAGCATGCGAAGCTAACAAGCCGCTGGCGCAACGAGCTCGACCCCGATGAGGCAGCGCGGCTCAAGGCGCAGATTGACGAGCTGAACCAGCAGCGCCGAGAATTGCAGAGACAGTTCGGCGTGGGCGTGCAGCCGCGGACTAATATTGTTGTACCGAGTCGTC